>NZ_JBSFKQ010000003.1:0-303873 GCF_053598615.1 Kitasatospora sp. NPDC001095
CGCGCCGGCCGGGGGCGCGCGGCCCCGGGGGGGGGGCCTCGCGCCTCCCCCGCCCGCCCGCGCCCCCCGATCAGAGCCGGTAGCCCGGCGACGCTCGGCGACGCTCAGCCGCGCTCGGCGACGCTCAGCCGGGCGAGCGCGTGCGGTTGGACCAGGCCGGGCAGCAGCAGCGTCCAGAGGTCGGCCAGCCGCTGGATCAGGTCCTGCCGGTCGGTCAGCACCTGGGAGCTCAGCTGGATGCCGGTGACGGCCCCGGTGATCACCCCGGAGGCCGCGGTCAGGTCGATCCCCGGGTGGAGCTCGCCGGCCTCCTGGGCGCGCGCCAGCAGCTCGCGGACCATGTCCATCCAGCCCTGGTAGGCCGCGAGCTGCGGCTGGGTGAAGCTGCCGTGCTCGATGGTCAGCCGGATGCTGCCGCGCACCAGCGGGTCGGTCTGGAGCGCGCGGGCGAAGGCGTACGCGAGGTCGATCAGGTTCTGCACCGGGCTGTCCGAGGCCGGTGACCAGCCGGAGATGAAGATGCCCTGGCCCTCGATGACGGCGAGCGCCAGCTCCTCCTTGGAGCGGAAGTGGAAGTACAGCGCGCCCTTGGTGACGCCGGCGCGGTCCAGGATCTCGGACATGGTGGCGGCGGCGTAGCCCCGCTCGTCGAACACCTCGGCCGCCGCGAGGAGTACCGCCTGGCGGGTCGCCAGCGCGCGGGCCTGCCTGGCCATCGCAGCCTCCCTGGAAAGTTCTGGTCTCGGCAGCGGCCGATCCTACGGGGGCGGACCTGGTGGCGGACGCATGCCGTCCAGTACGCATCCTACCGAGCCCGCCGCGGGCCCTTCCGGCCCCGGCCGACCACGCGGTGGCGCCGCCGGCCCGGCCCCGGGCGAACGCCGACGGCCGGCCACCCGGGTGGGGTGACCGGCCGTCGGCTCGGGCCGTGGACCGTCAGGCGGCCTGCTGCCAGCTGAACGGCGAGTAGTACGCCGGGCGGCGCTCCAGGCGCTGCCAGCTGGCGATCGGCTCGACCGGTGCGGCGGCTGCGGCCTGCTGCGCGACGGCTGCGCGCGCGGCGAGGACGGCGGTCAGGGCGGCGAGTT
The DNA here is from genome assembly GCF_053598615.1 of Kitasatospora sp. NPDC001095. Classification (NCBI taxonomy): domain Bacteria; kingdom Bacillati; phylum Actinomycetota; class Actinomycetes; order Kitasatosporales; family Streptomycetaceae; genus Kitasatospora; species Kitasatospora sp. NPDC001095. Next base: position 1,089 of record NZ_JBSFKQ010000003.1, read on the forward strand.
CCTCGTCGGTGAGACTGCCGCGGACGATGCGGACGAGGGGTTCGGCGGAAGCGGTCATGTCCTGGTTTCTCCCCCGGTTGCTGTGGTCTGAGGTGGGTGCCGGTACGGAAGGCTGCGGTGCGCGCGTGCGGTGGAGCCGCTCCGCTACATCGGCGGGTTGCCGTGCTTGCGGCTGGGCAGGTCGGCGTGCTTGGTGCGGAGCATGGCCAGGGCGGAGGCGATCACCTGGCGGGTCTCGGCGGGGTCGATGACGTCGTCCACGAGGCCGCGCTCGGCCGCGTAGTACGGGTGCATCAGCTCGTTCTTGTATTCCTTGATCTTCTGGGCGCGCATGGCGTCCGGGTCCTCGGCGGCGTTGATCTCGCGGCGGAAGATGACGTTGGCGGCGCCCTCGGCACCCATCACGGCGATCTCGTTGGTCGGCCAGGCGTAGGACAGGTCGGCGCCGATGGAGCGGGAGTCCATCACGATGTAGGCACCGCCGTAGGCCTTGCGCAGGATGAGCGAGATGCGCGGCACGGTGGCGTTGCAGTACGCGTAGAGCAGCTTGGCGCCGTGGCGGATGATGCCGCCGTGCTCCTGGTCGACGCCGGGCAGGAAGCCGGGGACGTCGAGGAGGGTGACCAGCGGGATGTTGAAGGCGTCGCACATCTGCACGAAGCGGGCGGCCTTCTCGCTGGCGTTGATGTCCAGGACGCCGGCCAGCGACTGCGGCTGGTTGGCGATGATGCCGACGACGTGGCCGTCGACGCGGGCGAGCACGCACAGGACGTTGGTGGCCCAGCGCTCGTGGACCTCCAGGTACTCGCCGTGGTCGACGATCTCCTCGATGACCTTGCGCATGTCGTACGGGCGGTTGCCGTCGGCGGGCACCAGGTCCAGCAGGCTGTCGTTGCGGCGCTCGACCGGGTCGTCGCTGACGACGGAGGGCGGCATCTCGCGGTTGTTCTGCGGGAGCAGCGACAGGAGGTAGCGGACCTCCTCGATGCAGGACTGCTCGTCGTCGTAGACGAAGTGGGAGACGCCGGAGACGCCGGCGTGGACGTCCGCGCCGCCGAGGCCGTTCTGGGTGATCTTCTCGCCGGTCACCGCCTGGACGACGTCGGGGCCGGTGATGAACATCTGCGAGGTCTCGCGGACCATGAAGACGAAGTCGGTCAGCGCGGGGGAGTACGCGGCGCCGCCGGCGCACGGGCCGAGCATCACCGAGATCTGCGGGATGACGCCGGAGGCCTTGGTGTTGCGCTGGAAGATGCCTCCGTAACCGGCCAGGGCGGTGACGCCCTCCTGGATGCGGGCGCCGGCGCCGTCGTTCAGCGAGACCAGCGGGGCGCCGGCCGCGATGGCCATGTCCATGATCTTGTGGATCTTCTGCGCGTGGGCCTCGCCCAGCGCGCCGCCGAAGATCCGGAAGTCGTGCGCGTAGGTGAACACGGTGCGCCCGTGCACGGTGCCCCAGCCGACGATCACGCCGTCGGTGTGCGGCTTCTTGGCCTCCAGGCCGAAGCCCTGGGCGCGGTGCCGGCGCAGCGGCTCGACCTCCTGGAAGGAGCCCTCGTCCAGCAGCAGCTCGATGCGCTCGCGGGCGGTCAGCTTGCCCTTGGCGTGCTGGGCCTCGGTGGCCTTGTCGCTGGGGCCGCGGCGGACCTTCTCGCGCAGCTCGTGCAACTCGGCGACCCGTCCGCGGGCGTCGGCCGGAATCTCGGGAACCTCGCCGTCGACCGGCGCCTCATGCACAACCGTCATCTCGAACCACTCCAAGGGTGAGGGAACTGTCCGACAGCCAACGTCTGCTGTGCCCCCGGCTGCGAATCACTTTCTTCACTTATGACTGTACGAGGGGCCGTGCGCTGGTTTCGGCGTCGATTCCGTACAAGGTCGGGTTCGTTTAGCTGTCAGGCCTGCACAGAAGCGGTCGGTGTGGTCACTGAGCGCTCGGTGTTCGCTTGGATACCGGGGGTTGTCGAACAGATGATGGTCCGATGATCTGAGCATGAATAAAAGCGCAGGTCAGGGCCGTCTCCCGGTACTGTAAGTCGGTCCTCTTGTGGCGCGCTCAAGGTCCGCTCAAGCCCGGCTGTCGGGGGCCCGCCGCCGGGGTGAGGGGGTCGCGAGTCGTAGGGAAGCGCCAAAAACACCGCAGCCCACCCCGTGTGCTGGGGGTGGGCTGTCCGGGCGAGCGTGCGGACCTGCCGCGATCAGCTCTTCCTGCCGTCCTCGGGTTCGTCGCGGTCGCGCAGATCCCGCTCGCGGCGACGGAGATCGGCCTCCCACTGCTTGAGCATGTCCTCGTGATCTTTGTCGTTCTTCTTCAACGAGGCGAGGAACTCGGGGTCGTCGTCGGGGGCCAGCGGGCGTCCGCCGGGGCGGCCGGGGCGGTCGTCGGCCGGGTACCCGGTGCGGGCCCCGGCGGACGCGGCCCGCAGGAAGCCGCGCTGCTTGCCGGCGATCAGCCAGGCGATCGGGCCCAGTGGCGGGAAGAGCAGCACGATCAGCACCCAGACCACCTTGGGCAGGTGCTTCACCTCGTCCTCGGGGGTGGTCAGACAGTCCACGAACGCCCAGACCCAGAGCGCGAGCGGAAGGATGATGGTCAGAAGAATCCTCGGCACGGCTGGGATCTCCCCCCGGGCGACGGCGGCGGCGGGCGCCTACCAGGGGCCCTTGACCGAGCCAGGTTATCGGGTGGCGGATACTGACAGGCATGGCATACGACGATCTCCGCTCGTTTCTCCGCGCCCTCGACCGCGAGGGTGACCTCAAGCGCATCAAGGCCGAGGTGGACCCGCACCTGGAGATCGGCGAGATCGTCGACCGGGTGCAGAAGGCCAAGGGCCCGGCGCTGCTCTTCGAGAACGTCAAGGGCTCGTCGATGCCGCTGGCGATGAACGTCTTCGGCACCGAGCGGCGGCTGGCCAAGGCGCTCGGCCTCAAGGGCCCGGACGACATCTCAGAGAAGATCGCCGGCCTGCTCAAGCCCGAGCTGCCGCAGGGCTTCACCGGCTTCCGGGACGCCTTCGGCAAGCTCGCCTCGATGGCGCACGTCCCGCCCCGGCACGTGAAGTCCGGCGACGCCCCCGTGCAGGAGGTCGTGCTCACCGGCGACGACGTCAACCTGGACGAGCTGCCCGCCCTCTTCACCTGGCCGCTGGACGGCGGCTCCTTCTTCAACCTGGGCCTGACCCACACCAAGGACCCGGACAGCGGCATCCGCAACCTGGGCCTCTACCGGCTCCAGCGGCACGACCGCCGCACCATCGGCATGCACTGGCAGATCCACAAGGACAGCCGCAACCACTACGCCGTCGCGGCCAGGCGCGGCGAGCGCCTCCCGGTCGCGATCGCCTTCGGTTGCCCGCCCGCCGTCACCTACGCGGCCACCGCGCCGCTGCCCGGGGACATCGACGAGTACCTCTTCGCCGGCTTCATCGCCGGGGAGCGGGTCCGGATGGTCGACTGCAAGACCGTGCCGCTCCAGGTCCCGGCCGACGCCGAGGTGGTCCTGGAGGGCTGGCTGGAGCCCGGCGAGATGCTGCCCGAGGGCCCGTTCGGCGACCACACCGGCTTCTACACCCCGCAGGAGCCGTTCCCGGCGCTGAAGATCGACTGCGTGACGATGCGCCGCCGGCCGATCCTCCAGTCCATCGTGGTCGGCCGCCCGCCGACGGAGGACGGCCCGCTGGGCAAGTTCACCGAGCGCTTCTTCCTGCCGCTGCTGAAGATCATCATCCCGGACATCGTCGACTACGACCTGCCCGAGGCCGGCGGCTTCCACAACTGCGTGATCGTCTCGATCGACAAGAAGTACCCCAAGCACGCCCAGAAGACGATGCACGCGATCTGGGGCGCGCACATGATGTCGCTGACCAAGCTGATCATCGTGGTGGACTCCGACTGCGACGTGCACGACTACCAGGAAGTCGCCTGGCGGGCCTTCGGCAACGTCGACTACAGCCGCGACCTCACCGTCGTCGAGGGCCCGGTCGACCACCTCGACCACGCCTCGTACCAGCAGTTCTGGGGCGGCAAGGCCGGCATCGACGCGACCCGCAAGCTGCCCGAGGAGGGCTACACCCGGGACGGCGGCTGGCCCGAGATGGTGTCCTCGGACCCGGCCACGGCCGCCCTGGTGTCGCGCCGCTGGAAGGAGTACGGACTGTGAGCACGGCCGCCGTCGAGACCCCCGGGCGCACGAAGGCCTTCCTGCGCCTGGTGATGATCGAGCACTCGGTCTTCGCCCTGCCCTTCGCCTACATCGCCGCGCTGTCCGCGATGTTCCTCGCGGACGGGCGGGTGCACTGGGGCGAACTGTTCATCGTCACGGTCTGCATGGTCGGGCTGCGCACCTTCGCGATGGCCGCGAACCGGATCATCGACCGCGAGATCGACGCCCGGAACGCGCGGACCGCCACGCGCGAACTCGTCACCGGCGCGGTCTCGTTGAGGACCGCGTACGTCGGCTCGGCCGTCGCGCTGGTGGTCTTCCTCGGCGCGGCCGCGATGCTCAACCCGCTCTGCCTGGCGCTCGCGCCGGTGGCCGTGGTGCCGATGGTCGTCTACCCGTACGGCAAGCGGTTCACCGACTTCCCGCAGGCGATCCTCGGCCTGGCCCAGGCGATGGGCCCGGTCGGCGCCTGGCTCGCGGTGACGGGCAGCTGGTCCTGGGACGCGGTGGTGCTGGGCGTGGCCGTCGGCATCTGGATCGGCGGGTTCGACCTGGTCTACGCCTGCCAGGACGTCGAGTCCGACCGCGAGCACGGAGTGCGCTCGGTGCCGGCGCGGTTCGGGGTGCCGGCGGCGATCCGGGGCGCGCGCGTGTGCCACGTCCTGACGACGCTCCTGCTGGGCTGGTTCGCGGTCCTGACGGACGCCGGGGTGGCGTTCTGGATCGGCCTGGCGGTCGTCGCGGGCGCGTTCGTCTACGAGCACACCATCGTGAAGCCGAACGACCTCTCGAAGCTCAACCGGGCGTTCTTCCAGACGAACGGCTTCGTGGGGATCTCGCTCTTCTTCTTCGCCCTGGTGGACCTGCTCGTCCGCGGGCTCGGGATCTGATCCCGGAGGCCGGTCGAGCGAGCGACCGGGGCGGCAGGCGGACGGCCGTGCCGCCCCGGCCGCTCGGTCGACCGGGGCGGCACGCGTCCCGTCCGGGGCGGTCTCAGCCGTGCAGGAAGCCCTCCAGCGACGCCGCCAGGGCCACCGGGGCCTCGTACATCGGGTAGTGCCCGCTGCCGGCGAGCTCCTCCAACTCGGCGTTGGGGTAGTGGCCGAGGAAGGTGCCGCGCATCACCTCGGCGGTGAGGGCGAGGTCGTGCTCGCCGACGATCACCTTCACCGGCACCGGGTTGCCGTCGATCCGGGGCCGCAGGTCGGCCGTCGTCCAGTCGCGGACGTAGCCGCCGAAGGCCTCGGGGGTGGACAGCCGCAGGGACTGGTCGACCATGCGGTCGAGCCAGACCCGGCCGGCCCGCTGGCCCGTCACCAGGTCCAGGATCGCGAAGCGCTTCTCCCGGTCCTCGGCGGCGCCGTGGAACAGCGCCTCGCCGGCCTCGTCCAGCTGGTACGGCCCGGCGGGCACCGGGGCCAGCCCGACGAGCTTGCGCACCCGCAGCGGCGCCTCGGCGAGCACCTGCTGGGCCGCCTTGCCGCCCATCGAGTGGCCGACCAGCGAGAAGCGGTCCCAGCCGAGCTGGTCGGCCAGGGCGAGCGCGTCGGCGGCGATCTCGGCGAGCGTGTACGCGCCGGGGACGTCCTTGCGCCGCCCGTAGCCGCGGTAGTCGAGGAAGGCGTAGCCGAACGCGTCGCCGTCGAGGTAGTCGAGGAACGGGCCCCAGCCCGCGCTGGTGCCGAACCAGTCGTGCAGGACCAGGACGTGGTGGTCTCCGGTGCCGACCAGGTGGTGAGGGATCGTCATGCCAACGGTCGTTCCCCGCGATCCGCCCGCCCGAACGGACGGTTCGCGGGGAGCGGTCGGCCCGCTACGCCTCGGTGACGAGGGCCTTGTACTGGGCCGCCGAGAGCAGGTCCTTCAGTTCGTCGGCCTTGGTCACGGTGAGCTCGATGATCCAGCCGTCGCCGTACGCGTCGCCGTTGAGCACCTCGGGTTCGTCGCTCAGCTCCGTGTTGATCGCGGCGACCGTCCCGGACAGCGGCGCGTAGAGCTCGCTCACCGACTTGACCGACTCCACCGTGCCGAAGACCTGGCCGGCTTCGAGCTTGTCGCCCACTGAGGGGAGTTCGACGAAGACGAGGTCGCCGAGCTGCTTCTGGGCGTAGTCGGTGATGCCGACGCGGGCCCGGTCCTTCCCCACCGTCTCCACCCACTCGTGGTCGCTGGTGTACTTGAGGTTCGTCGGGATGGTGCTCATGGCGGCCTCCGGGGAGTCGGCATCGGAGCTGACGGGTCGACAGGTCCGAGGAGGAGCCTGCTACAGCCGCCGCCCCTGCGCCGCCAAGCTCACCCGATCGGGTGAAATCAGGCGTCGCGCCGGGCGAAGGCCGGGGCGTGCTCGGGGAGCGGACCGAGGGCGATCGGGCGGGACAGCGCCTGCCGGAAGCCGGGGGCGAAGCGGGCCGGCGGCACGGCGGCTCCGGAAGGGGGCGCGACGACGGGTCGGCCGGCGCCCGTCAGCCCATCAGGAGCAGCCGGTCGCCGACCCGCAGGCGGCCAGGGGCGGCGACCTCGGCGAGGGCGTCGAGCAGGCCGTCGTGGGCGTGCACGACGGCCTTGAGGATCTCCGGCGCGTGCGGCAGCCCGGGCTGCGGGGCGCCGGTCATCGCGCAGCGCTCGCTGGACGCGACGAAGGAGAGCCGGGCGCTGCCGGGGGCCTCGCCGGACGCCTGGCGGCCGAGCCAGGCGTCCTCGACGAACGGCGGGGTGCCGGGCGGGGTGCGCAGCACGATGTTGGGGCGGAACCGGCGCTCGTCGACCACGGCGAACGGGACGGCCTCGCGGACCCAGTCCAGGGTGGCGGTGCTGAGCACGCTGACCGGCAGCCGGTCGAAGTGGGAGACGGCGTCCTCGCGGGCGAGTTCGACGTCCTCGCGCTGGAGGTAGGCGCGCAGGAAGGGGTTCGGGCGGTCGACCGGGCGGCCGAGCGGGTCGAACAGTTCGGGCCCGTCGATCCGGTGGCCGAGCCGGGCGGAGAGGCGGAGCAGTCCGTCCATCCGGCGGAAGCGGCGGGTGTTCTTGCCCGAGCCGAGCTTGCCGGCCGCGTCGCGGACGGCGTAGAGGCGGTCGCCGGCCAGGCCGCGCTCGTCCACCTCGACGGAGTCGAGCCGCTCGCCGCCGGCGGATTTCACGGGGTAGCGCCAGAGTCGCTCGATCACTCCGATGATCTCAGCCATGGCGGGAAAGCGTACTGGCGTTGACGGGGGATGGTCTAGACCAAGTACCGCAAGGGTTACCGCCCGGTCAGCCCAGCCGGGCCACCGCCCGCACCGGCGCGCCGTCCGCCGCGACCAGCCGCAGCGGGAACAGCGAGACCTCCACCGGCAGACCGGCCTCCTGGGCGGCCAGCAGCGGCCGCAGGTCGGTCAGGTTCTCGGCGATCACCCCGCCGCCGGACGCCCCCAGCAGCACCCGGTGCGCGGCGAGCGAGGGCTCGTCGGCGGTGCCGTGGTCGTGCTCGTCGGTGAGGTCGGCGAGCAGGGCGGCCACCGCGGGATCGCCCGGGCCCGGGTCGGGGGTCGGGTCGACGCTGAGCGCGTCCACCCCGACCGTCCGCACCCCGGCGGCGACGATCGCCTCGGCGGCGGCCGGGGTCAGGCTCGGGTGGGCGAGGTAGGCGTCGGTGCCCCAGTGCCGGGCCCAGCCGGTGGCCAGCAGCAGGACGGTGCCCTCGGCGGCCCGCTCCAGTGCGGGCGCCAGCAGCTCGGGGGTGACGGCCGTCCGGGGCTCCAGCCCGCGCAGGTCGGCGACCACGGCCGGGCCGGTGAACCGCTCCAGCGGCAGCCCGTCCAGGGTCGGCCAGGTGACGTCCACGTGGTACGGCGCGTCCACGTGCGTCCCGGACTGCGAGCCGAGGTGCAGGGCCAGCACGTTCACCCCGGCGGTGGCCGTGGTGAGCGCGGGCTCCAGCAGGACGGCCGGATCGCCGGGGTAGACCGGCATCGCGGTGGTCACCTGATGGGTGAGGTCGACGAGGGTCGCTGCCATGCGCCCATCCTCCCAGCCCCCGCCCACCCCGTGGACCCCCCGGTTCCCGGCGCCACCCGGCCCGCCGCGAGGGCCCTGGTGAGCGGAGCGGACGGAGCCGGATAGAAATGCCCCATGGGAACTGCGAAACGTCAGCCGTGGGTGGTCGGGGTCTCGGGGGCGTCGGGAACGCCGTACGCGGCCTCGGTGATCCGTGCGCTGCTGGCCGCCGGCGAGGCGGTGGACCTGATCGTCAGCCGCGCCGCCCGGCTCACCATCCTGGACGAGACCGGCATCTCCTTCCGGGACGCCCACTGGCGCGCCGACCTCGCCGCCTGGCTCGGGAGCGACCGGGGGCTGGACGACGTCCGCTACTGGCCCGCCGGGGACTTCGCGGCCGGCCCGTCCAGCGGCTCGTACCCGGCCAAGGGCATGCTCGTGGTGCCCGCGACCACCGGCGCGGTGGCCGGGATCGCGCTCGGCCTGAGCAAGGACCTGCTGCAGCGCGTCGCCAGCGTCACCCTCAAGGAGCGCCGTCCGCTCGTCGTCTGCGTGCGCGAGACACCACTCAACGGGGTGACGTTGAAGCACTTGGTGGAGCTCGACGCACAGGGGGCGGTCGTGCTGCCCGCCGCACCCGGTTTCTACGCCGGCGGCTCCACCGTGCGCGAACTCGTGGATTTCGTGGCCGGACGGGTGCTGGACGCCGTCGACGTGCCGCATTCCCTGTACCTGCGCTGGGAAGGGGAGTTGGGGGCGGCCGCCCGCAAGACGGCCGACGGCGAGGGCACTGCGGCTGAGGGGGAGTAAGGAGACCGAGGGCGGGAGAGTATGTTCTCTGCGATATCCGGGTCTTTCGGCGCGAGGCGCCTTTGAATCCGGATAATGATCTGTGGGTCTGGAGAGGTTCGGAAGGACGCGGACGGTATATGGACACGGTGGACAGACAACTCATCCAGGCGCTCCGGGAGAACGGCCGCGCGTCCTACGCCGAGTTGGGCCGCCTGGTCGGGCTCTCCGGCCCGAGCGTCACGGACCGGATCAACCGCCTGGAGCAGGCCGGGGTCATCACCGGCTACCGGGCGACGGTCAACCCGGCCTCGCTCGGCTTCGGTGTCACGGCCCTGATCGGCCTTCAACTCACCGACGCGGCGGACCACGAGGACGTCGCGTTCCGGCTGAAGGACCTCAACGAGGTCGAGGACTGCTGGTTCATCGCCGGCGACGACTCCTACATGCTCAAGGTCAGGGTGGCCGACGTGGCCGGCTTGGAATCGGTGGTCAAGCGGATCTCGGGCACGAAGGGCGTGGCCAGGACCCGCACCACCGTCGTACTCTCCACGAAGTGGGAGAACCGGGTGAGTGAACTTCCTCCTGTAGGAGAGTGACGCATGGCACTGGTCGGACTGGAGGAGCTGCGCGCGGCTCGGCAGCGGATCGCCGGGGTCGCCGTGCGCACCCCGCTGGTTCCCGCCCCCTGGGCGGCCGAGGGGGAGCGGCGGCTCTGGCTGAAGCCCGAGAACCTCCAGCCGACCGGGGCCTTCAAGACCCGCGGCGCCTACAACCGGCTCGCCGCGCTCACCGAGGACGAGCGTGCCCGGGGCGTGGTCGCCCAGTCCAGCGGCAACCATGCGCAGGCGGTGGCGTACGCGGCCAGGACGCTCGGCATCAAGGCCGTGATCGTGATGCCGGACACCTCGCCCGCGGTGAAGGTCGAGGCCACCCGCTCGTTCGGCGCCGAGGTGATCCTGGTCGCGCCGCAGGAGCGGGACACCCTGCCCGCCGAGCTGGCCGAGCGGCACGGCTACGTCTGGGTCCCCCCGTACGACGATCCGTTCATCATCGCGGGGCAGGGCACGGTCGGCCTGGAGATCGCCGAGGACGCCCCCGCCGAGCTGGACACCGTCCTGGTGCCGGTCAGCGGCGGCGGCCTGATCGGCGGCACGGCGGCCGCGCTCAAGCTCACCCGCCCCGGCATCCGGGTGATCGGCGTGGAGCCCGAGCTGGCCGCCGACGCCCGGGCCAGCCTGCGGGCCGGCCGCCTGGTCGAGTGGCCGGTCGCCGACACCTACCGGACCATCGCGGACGGGCTGCGCACCCCGTCGCTCGGCGTGCTGCCGTTCGAGCACGTCACCGCCTACGTGGACGACATCGTCACCGTCACCGAGGACGAGATCCGGGCCACCGTGGCCGTGCTGGCCCGACGCGGCCGGCTGGTCGCCGAGCCCTCCGGGGCGGTCGCCCCGGCCGCCTACTTCCACCGCGCCGCCGAGACCGGGGGCCAGGTGGTGGCGGCCGTGGTCAGCGGCGGCAACGTCGACCCGACACTGCTCGCCGAGCTGCTCCGGGCATAGGCGTAACCTCGTTCCGGCAAGGAAACGAATGTCGGAGGAGGCGGGGCACCGCATGGACGCAGGGCTCAAGCGCGAGCTGGAGGCGAAGGTCTACGCGGGTGAGCGGCTGACCCGCGAGGACGGGATCGCGCTCTACGAGAGCGACGACCTGGCCTGGCTGGGCGGGCTGGCCCACCACGTGCGGACGAGGAAGAACGGCGACGTCGTCCACTTCAACGTCAACCGCCACCTCAACATGACCAACGTGTGCAACGCGTCCTGCGCGTACTGCTCGTTCCAGCGCAAGCCGGGCGAGAAGGACGCGTACACGATGCGCATCGAGGAGGCCGTCCGCCTCGCCAAGGCGATGGAGAGCGAGTCCCTCACCGAGCTGCACATCGTGAACGGCCTGCACCCGACCCTGCCGTGGCGCTACTACCCGCGCTCGCTGCGGGAGCTGAAGGCGGCACTGCCGAACGTCTCGCTGAAGGCCTTCACCGCCACCGAGATCCACTGGTTCGAGAAGATCAGCGGCCTGTCCGCCGACGAGATCATGGACGAGCTGATCGACGCCGGCCTGGAGTCGCTGACCGGCGGCGGCGCGGAGATCTTCGACTGGGAGGTCCGCCAGCACATCGTCGACCACGACACCCACTGGGAGGACTGGTCGCGGATCCACCGCCTCGCGCACAGCAAGGGCCTCAAGACGCCCGCCACCATGCTGTACGGCCACATCGAGGAGCCCCGCCACCGGGTGGACCACGTGCTGCGGCTGCGCGAGCTCCAGGACGAGACCGGCGGCTTCCAGGTCTTCATCCCGCTGCGCTACCAGCACGACTTCCACGACTCCAAGGACGGCGTCGTGCGCAACAGGCTGATGGCCCGTACCGAGATGGCCACCGGCGCCGAGGCGCTGAAGACCTTCGCGGTCTCCCGGCTGCTCTTCGACAACGTCCCGCACGTCAAGGTCTTCTGGGTGATGCACGGCGTCACCACCGCCCAGCTGGCGCTCAGCCACGGCGCGGACGACATGGACGGCTCGGTGGTCGAGTACAAGATCACCCACGACGCGGACAACTTCGGCACGCCGAACAAGCTCGGCCGTGACGACCTGCTCGGGCTGATCCGCGACGCCGGCTTCCGCCCGGTGGAGCGCAACACCCGCTACGAGGTCATCCGCGAGTACGAAGGCCCGGACCCGATGCGCCGTGAGTCCCCGCAGGCGATGCGCCTCTGACCCGCTCCACCCGCGCGGATCCACCCGCCGCCCCGGCCGATCGAAGGCCGGGGCGGCGGTTGTCTTCACGGCCTCCGCACGGGGCCCGGGTTTACCAACGGGTGCGGCGTTTGGCAGGATCGAAGGCATGTCCGGTTCTGATCGTGCCACCGCGTACCCGCCGCACCAGCCGTCGCAGGAGCCGGTCGACCTGATGCCACACCAGCAGGACGAGGGCTTCCAGCCGTACCGGCAGCCGGTCCGGCAAGAGGACCACGGCCAGTACCAGCCGTACGGCCAGGCGTCTGACGGGTACTACGAGACGTACGACCAGCCGTACCCGCAGTACCAGCCGTACCAGGCCGAGCCCGTCGCCGAGCCGCTCTCCGAGTCCGTCTACTACGAGGCGGAGCCCGCTGCCGCGCCCGTCCACCACGAGCCCGTCGCCTACGAGCCGGTCCAGCACGAGCCCGTCCACCACGAGCCCGTCGCCTACGAGCCGCTCGCCTATGAGCCCGAGCCCGTCGTGCTCGCCGTCGCGCCCGTCGCTCCCGCGCCGGGTCCCCGGGCGGCCGCCCGGGGACGGCGGCGCAAGGCCAAGCAGAAACGTCACGGCAAGGCCATGATGGCCGGCACCGCGCTGCTGGTCGCCGCCACCGCCGGCTGGTACGCCGTCGGCCAGGACGACGCCAAGCCCGGCATCGCCGCCGCCGACGGCCCAGGGCCGGAGGGCGTCAGCAAGCCCGACCAGCCCGCCCCGGCCCCCGCGGCCGTCCAGGCCGCCTCCAACCGGCAGGCCGCCGCCCCGGCCGCGGACCGCAGCCAGACCCGCGCGGACGGCTCGGTCGCCGCGATACCCGGCCTCGGCGCGACCTTCACCGCGAAGATCCCCGCCGAGACCACCCAGGTCGTGGTCGCCTCCGGCCAGGACAAGAACACCGACAAGAACACCGTCACCCTCTGGACCCGCACCCCCGAGGGCCGCTGGCTGGCCGGCGAGACCTGGCAGGGCCACAACGGCAAGAACGGCTGGACCACCGACCACAACGAGGGCGACCTGCGCAGCCCGATCGGAGTCTTCGGCCTCACCGACGCGGGCGGCCGCAAGGCGGACCCGGGCAGCAAGCTCCCGTACGACAAGGACCCGAGCTTCGTGGTCTCCGGCACGGGCTTCTTCGGCGACCAGCTGGAGGGCTCCTTCGACTACGTGGTCGCGATCAACTACAACCGCGTCGCCGGCAAGTCCCCGCTCGACCCGCGCCGCCCGATGGGCCCCAAGAAGGGCGGCGGCATCTGGCTCCACGTGGACCACGACGGCCCGACCCACGGCTGCGTGTCGATCCCCGAGGACAAGATGGCCCAGTTGATCCGCACCCTGGACCCGGCGGCCCACCCGGTCATCGTGATGGGCGACGCACCCACTCTGGCCGCCTGACCTCGGCGTACGCGGAACCCGGGCGCCGCAAGGGCCCTTGTGGACCTCCTACAGATCGAGAGGGCGGATCCTGTCACCGGTCATGCCATGCTGACCAGCGGGTAACCCGGTTCCATGGCAGTATGAGCGGTTCGCGCATTGTGGCACTCGGCCACTACCAGCCCCCCAAGGTCCTCACCAACGACGACCTGGCGGCGCTGGTCGACACGGACGACGAGTGGATCCGCACCCGCGTGGGCATCCGCACCCGGCACGTCGCCGAGGACGAGACCCTGGTCGACCTCGCCACCGAGGCCGCCCAGAAGGCGCTCGCCAACAGCGGCCGGACGGCGGCCGAGGTCGACCTCGTGGTGGTCGCCACCTGCACCGCGATCGAGCGCAGCCCCAACACCGCCGCGGCCGTCGCCGCCCGGCTGGGCGTGCGCTCGCCCGCCGCGTACGACATCAACACGGTCTGCTCCGGCTTCTCGTACGCCCTGGCCACCGCCGACCACGCGATCCGGGCCGGCGCGGCCCGCCGCGCCGTGGTGATCGGCGCCGAGCGGATGTCCGACACCCTCGACTGGACCGACCGCTCCACCTGCGTGATCTTCGGCGACGGCGCGGGCGCCGCGGTGGTCGAGGCCCAGGAGGACGGTGCCGAGCCCGGCATCGGACCGGTGGTCTGGGGCTCGGAGCCGGAGCGGGGCGACGCCGTGGTGATCACCGGCTGGGACCCGGTGATCAGCCAGCAGGGCCAGTCGGTCTTCCGCTGGGCCACCACCCAGCTCGCCCCGCTGGCCCGCCAGGCCTGCGAGCGGGCCGGGATCGACCCGTCCGAGCTGAAGGGCTTCGTCCCGCACCAGGCCAACCTGCGGATCATCGACGCGATCGCCGGCAAGCTGGGCCTCGGCGAGGACGCGGTGGTGGCCCGGGACGTGGTCCACTCCGGCAACACCTCGGCCGCCTCGATCCCGCTCGCCTTCTCCAAGCTGGTCGAGCGCGGCGAGCTCTCGCCCGGCGACCCGGTCCTGCTCTTCGGCTTCGGCGGCGGCCTGGCCTACGCCGGCCAGGTGGTGCGCTGCCCCTGACGCCATGGCCCCGTGAGGCCGCCCGGATGCGCCGCGGCGCATCCGGACCCGAACACGCCGTGGGCGGGCACCCTGTCGCGGGTGCCCGCCCACCGGCATGTCTGGCGCGCGTGGGGTACGTCGGCGGACCTCCCCCGAGGACACGGCCGTCGTCCGCCGTACCCCGGACAGGAGGCCGGGGCTGCGCGCGGAGCGGATGGTGGATCGGAGAACGGTCCTACTTGGGCGCCTTCTTGCCGGTGACGCCCAGGTACACCAGGGGAGCGAGGTTGGGCTTGAGATCCTTGACCTTGACGCCCCAGGAGGTGAAGGCCTTCTGGTGCTCGGCCGCCGAGGCGAGCAGCGAGACCAGGGCCCCGGCCACGGCGTTCGGGTCGAGCGACTTGTCGGCCTGGCCCTTCGCCTGGAGTTCCCTGACGGCCTCGGCGAGCGGCTTGGCGACCGCGTTGAGGACCGTCATGCGGATCTTGAAGAACCGCTTGTCCCCTTCGGCGGCACCGAGCGTGACCACTCGGAGAATGGCGTCGTTCTTGCGCCAGAAGGCGAGGAATCCGTCGACCAGTTCTTCCGAAGTGGTCGGTCCGGACTTCCCTGCCCAGGACTTTCCGGCCACCAGCTCTTTGAGCTGGTCGGCGTCCTTGGCCATTTCCTCGGCGATTTCGAGGACAGCGCCCTCGACATCCGGGAAGTACTGGTAGAAGGTCGCGGGGGAGGTACCCGCCATACGGGCGACGTCGATGACCTTGACGTCCCGATAGGGCGACGTGCTGAGCATCTCGCGGAGGCAATCGAGCAGCTTCTGCCGCGTCTCCTGTCCGCGTCGCCCGGCGACGCGACCGTCGACGGTGCGAACTTGTCCTGTCATGCCGTCAGCTTACCGTGGCAAGATCTTGGCGCGATTCGGTGATGCGACTATTACTCCGCACGGGGGGTCGGTTATAGCGTCATGAACCGCTTCGGACGGATATTCACCGGGCCTCGAAGCCCCTGTTGAAGCCCCCCCGTGTGCTTTTGACCTCACAGCGTGACGGCGAGTCCGCTGAGGGGTGGTCGGGTGACAGAGCGTGACGATGGCCGAGGATCGCGGGGTCGTCCGGAAGTGGACGGTCCGCGGCTCCGCGCGCAAGCCGCCCCGGAGCGGGCGTCAGGATCCGGCCGTTCCGTCCTCGCTGGTCAGGGGCCTGTCCGGGGCGCCGTGCGGGCCCGAACGGCGCGTTCCGGCGGGTGGGGGAGGTTGGATATGCGTGGGGCGGCATTGGAGAATCGGGTCCGGCACCACGCGGCGGGTGCGGACAACGGGGAGGTGGCAGCGGAGTGGACCAGCTGACGGCGCACGATCCGAGGCGGATCGGGCCCTTCGAGGTGCTGGGGCGGCTCGGCGCGGGTGGGATGGGGCTGGTCTACCTGGCGCGTTCCGCGTCGGGGCGGCGGGTCGCCATCAAGACCGTGCGGGGTGAGCTGGCCGAGGACGAGCTGTTCCGGGTCCGCTTCGCCCGTGAGATCGAGGCGGCCAAGACGGTCGGCGGCTTCTACACCGCGGCCGTGGTGGACGCCGACGCGGACGCCCGGGTGCCCTGGCTGGCCACCGCGTACATCCCGGCCCCCTCGCTGGAGGACCTGGTCGAGGAGTGCGGCCCGCTGCCGGTGGAGGCCACCCGCTGGCTGGTCGCCGGCATCGCGGAGGCCCTCCAGTCCATCCACGCGGCCGGGCTGATCCACCGCGACCTCAAGCCCTCCAACGTCCTGGTGGTCGAGGACGGCCCGAAGGTGATCGACTTCGGCATCGCCGCCGGCGTGTCCAGCACCCGGCTCACCATGACCAACGTCGCGGTCGGCACGCCCGCCTACATGTCCCCCGAGCAGGCCAGGGACAGCCGGACCGTCAGGGGCGCCAGCGACGTCTTCTCGCTGGGCTCGCTGATGGTCTTCTGCGCCACCGGGCACCCGCCCTACCGGGGCACCAACCCGGTCGAGACGGTGTTCCAGCTGCTGCGCGAGGAACCGGACCTGACCGGCATGCCGCCCGAGCTGATGGACCTGGTCCGCGCGTGCATGCAGCAGGCCCCCGAGCGCCGGCCCACGCCGGCGCAGATCCAGACCGAGCTGGCCCCGCACCTCTTCTCCCGGGACGACGCCTCCGGCGAGGCCGGGGACTGGCTGCCGGTCGACGCGCTGGAGCTGATCGAGCGCAAGCGGGGCCGCCGCCCGGCCGCCCCGCCGCCGCGCCCGCCGGCCGCGCCGCCCCAGCCGCCCCCGCACCCGCAGGTGCCGCCCCCGCACCTCCCGCCGCAGCACCCGGCACCGGCCGACCCGCGCACCAACCCGGGCGGGCGGCACGCGCAGCCGCCGGCCGGGCCGGTGCACAGCCTGCCGCGGCCGGGCCAGGCCTCCGAGGCCGAGATCCCGACCGCGAAGGTCGCCTACCCGAACCGGCACCGGGCGCCGACCGGCGGCTCCGTCGAGGTGCAGCTGTCCGGCGCCTCGGTGCGGATAGGTCCGGGGCCCCGGGCCGAGTACGAGCAGCCGGGCCCGAACACCGCCCCGGCCACGACGGACTGGGTCCGCCGGGCCCCCACCCCGCCGCCCCCGCCGGTCGCCCGCTGGCGTCCCTGGCGGTTCCGGATGTCCAACGACGTCTGGGGCACCCCGGTGGTCGCCGACGGCACGCTCTTCGTCTCCAGCTTCGAGGTGCACGCGCTGGACGTCGCCTCCGGCGAGCGCCGCTACAAGACGCGGGACGTCGCCTGGGCGCTCGCGGTGGACGCCGGCCGGGTGCACGCCGCGGACGGCCCCCACCTGTACACGGTGGACGCCGCGGACGGCGCCGAGCGCTGGCGCACCTCGCTGGACGGCTGGGTGTACTCGCTCTCCGCCGCCGAGGGCGTGCTCTGCTGCGGGATCAGGGGCGGCGGCGTCCAGCTCCGCTCGGCCGCCAACGGCGCCGAGCTGTGGCGCGCCGACGACGCCCAGCAGGACTACGAGAACCCCCAGTCGGGACCGGTCCTGGTGGGCGGCGCCGCCTACTACTACGGCGGCGGGCGGCTGCGCTGCGTCGACCCGCGGGGCGCGGGCCTGCGCTGGTCCTTCCAGGTCGGCGAGGACGTGCCCTCGCACCCGGTCGAGCGCGGCGGCGTGCTGTACGTGTCGGCCGGCACCCGGGTGTACGCGCTGGACGCGGCCAGCGGGGCCGAGCGCTGGCGCTTCGAGGCCCCGGTGGTGCTGTTCACCCCGCCCGCCCTGGACGCCGACGCGGTCTACGTGGCCGACTACCTGGGCACGGTCTACGCGCTGGACGCGGCCACCGGCCTGGACCGCTGGCGCGGGGTCACCGGCCGCCGCCAGGGCGCCGACCCGGTGGTGGTCTCGGACGGCATGGTGCTGGTCGGCAACGGCGAGGTGCTGTACGCCTTCGAGGCGGCCACCGGCCGTGAGCGCTGGCGCTACACCGCCCGCGGCGAGATCGTCGGCTCCCCGGCGGTGGCCGACGGCCTGGTCCACCTGGGCAGCCGGGACCACTCGCTGCACACCCTGGACCTGGCGAGCGGTCAGCTGCGCTGGGAGCTCGGCACCAAGGGCGAGCTCACCGGCTCGCCGGTGGCGGTCGGCGGCCGGGTCTTCGTCGGCTCCAAGGACCGCTGCGTGTACGCGCTGGACGCCTTCTACGGAACGGCGGTGCCCGCCCGCTGACGCGCGGGGCGGACACCGCCGGTCGGCCGGGTCGGGCCGGATCAGGCCTTGCGGGCCCCGGGGTGGCGGCTGCACCAGCCGTCCCACGCGGAGGAGACCATCTCCGTCACGTCGTGACGGGCGGTCCAGCCCAGCTCCCGGTGGATCAGGTCGGCGGAGGCCACCACCCGGGCCGGGTCGCCGGGGCGGCGCGGGGTCACCTCGGCGGCGGTGTCGTAGCCGGTGACCTTGCCGATCACCGCCAGCATCTCCTTGACGCTGACGCCCTCGCCGCGGCCGATGTTCAGCACCAGGGAGGTCGCGCCGGCCGGGTCGGCGGCCATCCGCTTGGCGGCCGCCACGTGCGCCGAGGCGATGTCGGAGACGTGGATGAAGTCGCGGACGCAGGTGCCGTCCGGGGTCTGGTAGTCGTCGCCGAAGATCCGCGGGGCCTCGCCGGCGGTGAGCCGCTCGAAGACCATCGGGATCAGGTTGAACACCCCGGCGTCGGAGAGCTCGGGGGAGGCGGCGCCGGCCACGTTGAAGTAGCGCAGGGCCACGGTGGACATGCCGTGGGCCTTGCCGGCCGCGGCGACCAGCCACTCGCCGGCCAGCTTGGTCTCGCCGTACGGGCTCATCGGGGCGCAGGGCGTGGACTCGGTGACCAGGTCGACGTCCGGCATGCCGTAGACCGCGGCGGAGGAGGAGAAGAGGAAACGCTTCACCCCGCCCTCGGCGGCGGCCTCCAGGACGGTCTGGAGGCCGATCATGTTCTCGCGGTAGTACAGGAACGGCTGCTCGACGGACTCGCCGACCTGCTTCTTGGCGGCGAAGTGCAGGATGCCCTCGACGCCGTGCTCGCGGATCGCGGCGTCCAGGGCGGCGCGGTCCAGGGTGGAGCCCTCGATCAGGGGGACGCCGGCCGGGAGCCGGGAGGCGTCGCCGGTGCTGAGGTCGTCCAGGACGGCGACGCGCTCCCCGGCGTCGAGCAGCTGTCGGACGACGTGTCCGCCGATGTATCCGGCACCGCCGGTGATCAACCAAGTCATGGCCCGAATCCTAGGCGCTCGGATTCGATCGCCACGTTCGGGCGAGTCGGAACAACAAAGCGGACAAAACGGTGAAAAGCTGACAAGGATTTCCGTGCGTTCATGACTGCGCCCGCTCGGCGCGGTGACGAATCGGAGGCAGCCAGGTGCGCCGTCACAAGGAACACGCCAGCCCCCTGCCCGCCGGACCGCGGCCGATCGGGCCGTGGGCGCGGGGCTGGCGGCTGCCGGGAGTCGTCGCGATGGCGCTGGTGGCCGTGCTGGCGCCGGCCGGGTGCAGCAGCGGCTCGTCCTCCTCGTCCACCCTCGCCGCCACCGCCTCGCCCCCGGCGACCGCCTCGCCCCCGGCCGCCTCGACGAACGGCGCGACCCAGTTGCAGGAGGCCTACCAGGCGGTGATCGCCAACGTGCTGCCCTCCGTGGTGCAGATCACCACCGGAGACAGCCTCGGGTCCGGGATCGTCTACGACGACAAGGGCGACATCGTCACCAACGCCCACGTGGTCGGCACCGCGACCGGCTTCACGGTGACCCTCGCCAACAGCACCACGGCGCTGGACGCCGGCCTGGTCGCCAGCTACCCCGACTCCGACCTCGCGGTGATCCGGCTGAAGAACCCGCCGAGCGGTCTCAAACCGGCCAGCTTCGGCGATTCGAGCAAGGTCCAGATCGGCCAGATCACCCTTGCCATGGGCAGCCCGCTGGGCCTGTCCGGCAGCGTCACCCAGGGCATCGTCTCGGCCATCGGGCGGACCGTCTCCGAGCCCCAGGCGCCGGGGTCGCCGGGCGCCACGATCAGCAACATGGTGCAGACCTCGGCGGCGATCAACCCGGGCAACAGCGGTGGCGCGCTGGCCGACCTGGACAGCAAGGTGATCGGGATCAACACGCTCGCCGCGACCGAGCCGCAGACCAACGGCGCGGCCGCCCCCGGCATCGGCTTCGCCATCCCGGCGAGCACCATCACCAACATCGCCGACCAGCTGATCAAGCAGGGCAAGGTCACCAACTCCGGCCGGGCCGCGCTCGGCATCACCGCCCGGACCAGCTTCAACCAGCAGTTCCAGCCCACCGGTGCGGTCATCGTGGCGGTCACCCCGGGCGGCGCGGCCGCCTCGGCGGGGCTCCAGGTCGGGGACGTCATCACCAAGATCGGCGACACCCAGGTGGACTCGCTGAACGCGCTCACCACCGCGCTCGCCGCGCTCAGCCCGGGCAGCAAGACCACCGTCACGTACATCCGGAACGGCGAGACCAGGACCGCCGCCGTCACCCTCGGCGAACTGGCACTCGCCCGGACCTCGCCCTGAGCCCCGGTACGGGGACACCGGGCCGCACGCCGCGCAAGGGTTCAGCGGGCCGGGTGCCGTACCGGACCGGCGCCGGGACCCCAGTCTCTGCCACGACGGGGTCCCGGCGCCTTGCCGTGTTCCGGGGGAGGGGCGGTCAGCGGCGGGCGGTGCGGGTGCGCCAGGGCAGCTCGACGGTGACGGTGGTCGGCCCGCCCTCGGGGCTCTCCACCAGGAAGACCCCGTCCACCGCGCGGATCCGCTCGGCCAGTCCGGCCAGTCCACTGCCCGGGTAGGGGGCCGCGCCGCCCTTGCCGTCGTCCTGGACCAGCACCATCAGCTGGTCGTCCGAGCGCCAGACCTCGACCGAGGCGGAGCGGGCGCCGGCGTGCTTGGAGACGTTGGTCAGCAGCTCGCTGACGGTGAAGTAGGCGATGCCCTCGACCGCCGAGTCCGGGCGCTCGGGCTGCCCGTCCGCGCCGGCCAGGTCGACGTTCACCCGGACCCCGCCGGGGACGGTGCAGCGGGCGGCGACCGAGGACAGCGCGGCGTCCAGACCGCGGTCGGTGAGCACCGCCGGGTGGATGCCGCGGGCCAGGTCGCGCAGCTCCTGGAGGGCCAGCTTCACCTCGCCGTGGGCGTTGTCGACCATCCTGGTGGCGGCCGCCATGTCGTCCTCGCTCTCCACCTCGCGCAGCCGCTCCTTGGCCATGCCGAGGTCCATCGCCAGCGCGACCAGCCGGGCCTGGGCGCCGTCGTGCAGGTCGCGCTCGATCCGGCGCAGGTCGGCGGCGGCGGTGTCGACCACGGTGCCGCGGTCGTCCTCCAGCTCGCGCACCCGCTCGGCCAGGGCGCCCGGGAAGAGCAGCGACTCGATCAGGATGCGGTCGACCGCCACCAGCCCGCGGACCACCCAGGGCAGCACCGGCCAGAGCACGATCACCGAGACCAGGGTCAGCGCGAAGCTGAGCACGCCCCACGGCAGCATCAGCACGTTGTAGAGCGCCGAGCGCCAGTTCAGCAGGTCGGTGAGCTGGGCGATGGTGTAGCCGACCATCCCCGGGCGGCGCGGCTTCACCGGCTCCGGCTCGTCGATCCCGGAGCCGTACGCCACCCGGGCCCGCTGCCGGCCCAGCGCGCCCAGGGAGCGGGAGACGGCCAGGCCACCGGCCAGCAGTGGCAGGCCGATCACGGTGATCGACAGTCCCAGGCCGACCGCCAGGGTGGTCACCGCCAGCACGAAGCCGAAGATGCCGAGCGGCAGGTTGAGCAGCAGCCGGCCGACCTGGTGCCACATCCTCGTGCCGTACAGCGGCGGACGCTCCATCCGAGCGTCCTGCTCCTTGATGGCGTCCACGGCGCGGTGCAGCGGCTTCATCCGGATCTACCGTCCCTCTTCGTCGTGCGGGTGGACCAAGCTTCCCGAACGCCGGGCGGTGCAGGCCATGGGGGTGATACATCTTCCCGGCCGGGGGTTAACCCCACCCCGGGCGGGGGTGCCGGAGGTCCGCCGGGGTGTCCGGCGGTCGTCTTGCCAAGCGGGCAGGGTTCGGGCGGAGCGCGGCGGTCCCCTTAGACTCACGCTTTGGCCATGGTTGGGTCCGTGAGAGCAAACGTCGTAGAACTGTCCTGAGGGCGGATTCACGGCCGAGGTGGAGGCGAAGGCATGGAGGGGAAGCACGCGGCTGCCGTCGCGGCCGACCCGGCGGTCGGCAGCGGCTACTTCGACGCGTACGCCGCGATGGGCCTGCTGGCCGTCGTCGGGGTGCTCTTCGTCGCCGTGGCGTTCACCGCCAACCGGCTGCTGCGACCCGTGGTGTACTCGCCCGAGAAGCTCCTCGCCTACGAGTGCGGGGTGGACCCGGTGGGCGAGGACTGGGCGCACACCCAGATCCGCTACTACGTGTACGCCTTCCTGTACGTGATCTTCGCGGTGGACGCGATCTACCTGTTCCCCTGGGCGACCGTCTTCGCCTCCGCCGGGTACGGCGCCGGAACGCTGATCGAGATGTTCCTGTTCATCGGCTTCCTCGCGGTCGGGCTGCTGTACGCCTGGAAGAAGGGTGTTCTGGAATGGACGTGACGCACTCCCACTCCCACGGCGGCGCGCAGGGCGGTCCCGTCCCGCTCGGGCTGCCGGACCCGGCGCGCCCCGGCGCCGTCGAGCGCCGCGGCATAGGCCCGCTGGCCCGGCTCGCGCCGGACCCGGTCAAGGTGGTGCTCAACTGGGGGCGCCGCTACAGCCTCTGGTGCTTCAACTTCGGGCTGGCCTGCTGCGCGATCGAGTTCATCGCCGCGTCCATGGCCAAGCACGACTTCATCCGGATGGGTGTCATCCCGTTCGCACCCGGCCCCCGTCAGGCTGATCTGATGATCGTCTCCGGGACCGTCACCGACAAGATGGCGCCCGCCGTCAAGCGCCTCTACGAGCAGATGCCCGAGCCGAAGTACGTCATCTCCTTCGGCGCCTGCTCCAACTCCGGCGGCCCCTACTGGGACTCGTACTCGGTCACCAAGGGCGTGGACCAGATCATCCCGGTGGACGTCTACGTGCCCGGCTGCCCGCCGCGGCCGGAGGCGCTGCTCCAGGGCATCCTCAAGCTCCAGGAGAAGATCGCCGCCGAGTCCCTGCCGGACCGCTACACCACGCCCGCGGCGGCGCTGCGCCGCCCGCTGGTGGCCGGGCCGCAGGCCGCTTCCGGGGCCGGCACTCCGGCCGCGGGAGCCGGCCCTTCGACCGAGGGAGGGGCCTCGTGACTTCCGCCGAGCAGTACGCGGCGTCGGTCGGGGAGTGGGCGACCGGCGCCGAGGCGTACGGGCTGACCACCGTCGACGTCCCGGCCGAGCACTGGATCGAGGCGCTCACCAACGCCCGCGACGTCCTGGGCCTGGGCTTCTTCGACTGGCTGAGCGCCGTCGACGAGCTCGCCGACGGCTTCTGCGTGGTCGCGCACCTGGCCGCCGTCGAGGCTCCGGGCGTGCGGCACCTCGCGCTGCGCACCCGGCTGCCGCGCGACGGGGCGGCGCTGCCGACCGCCGTCGGGGTGTACGCGGGTGCCGCCTGGCACGAGCGCGAGACCCACGAGATGTTCGGCATCGACTTCCCCGGGCACCCCCACCTCGTCACCCTGCTGCTGCCGGACGGCTTCGAGGGGCACCCGCTGCGCAAGGAGTTCGTGCTCGCGGCCCGGGTCGCCAAGGACTGGCCGGGCGCCAAGGAGCCGGGCGAGTCCGACCACGGCGGCGGGCCGGCCCGGCGCAAGATGCAGCCGGCCGGTGTGCCGGACCCGAACGAGTGGGGGCCGCTCAAGGGCACCCTGCCGCCGGTCGCCGAACGGCCCGCGCGCGGTGCGCGGGCGGCGGGTGCGGCGGCGCGGACGCCCCGGGCGGCCGCCGGTGCCGGTGCTGCCGGTGCTGCCGCCGAGGGCGGTGCTCCGGTGCGGGCGGACCGGCCGCGGCGGACCAGGTCGGTGTCGGAGGGGTCGGCGAGCCAGGCGGCCGCCGAGGCCCCAGCGGCGGTTCCGGCCGAAGGCGGCGCTCCGGTGCGGGCGGACCGGCCGCGGCGGACCAGGTCGGCCTCCGAGGGATCGGCCAGCCAGGCGGTGGGCCAGGGGACCGACCAGCCGGCCGCCGAGCCGACGGCCGGGCCCGCGGCTCCGGTACGGCCCCGGCCCTCCGACGCGCCCCGGTCCGCGGACGCGCCCTGGCACAACCCGGTGCCCGCCCACGACGAGAAGCCTTCGGACGGGAAGCCGTCCGAGGAGAAGCCGTCCGAGGAGAAGCCGTCCGAGGAGAAGCCGTCCGAGGAGAAGCCGTCGGGCGAGCCGGCCGGGCGGCAGGACGAGACCTCGGCCGGAGCGGCCGACCAGGACGGAGACGGCGCGTGAACCTGCTCGACACGGTGCTGCGCTGCGTCGCCACCCTCGTCGTCTTCCTGGTCTTCCCGCTGGTCATCGGCCAGACCGAGCACAAGGTCATGGCGCACATGCAGGGCCGGCTCGGCCCGATGTACGCGGGCGGCTTCCACGGCTGGGCGCAGCTCGTCGCCGACGGCGTGAAGTTCGCGCAGAAGGAGGACATCGTCCCGGCCGGGGCGGACCGCCGGATCTTCCAGCTGGCGCCCGCCGTCTCGCTGCTGCCGTACCTCTTCGTGCTGCTGGCGATCCCGGTCGGCCCGGACGGCTTCGTCGGCCAGGCGGTCGACGCCGGCCTGTTCTTCGTGCTGGCCGTGATGGGCGTCGGCGTGATCGGCAAGCTGATGGCCGGCTGGGCCTCGGCGAACAAGTTCTCGCTGCTCGGCGCGCTGCGCACGGCCGCCCAGCTGATGTCGTACGAGCTGCCGATGGTGCTGGCGGCGGCCTCGGTGGCGATGGCCGCCGGCACGCTGTCGCTGCCCGGGATCGTGGACGCCTGGGAGTGGTACTGGCTGCCCTGGCAGATCATCGGCGCGTTCGTGTTCTTCACGGCCGGTCTGGCCGAACTCCAGCGGCCGCCGTTCGACATGCCGGTCGCCGACTCGGAGATCATCTTCGGCGCGTACACCGAGTACACCGGCCTGCGGTTCGCCCTGTTCCTGCTGTCCGAGTACGCGGGCATCCTGGTGGTGTCCGCGCTGACCGCGGTGCTCTTCCTGGGCGGCTGGCACGGACCGCTGCCGGACCAGCTCGGCTGGCTCTGGATGATCCTCAAGACCTTCGCGCTGGCCTTCGTGGTCATCTGGCTGCGGGTCACCTACCCGCGTCTGCGCGAGGACCAGCTGATGCGCTTCGCGTGGACGGTGCTGATCCCGCTCGCGCTGGTCCAGCTGGCCCTCACCGGCATCATCAAGGTGGCGATCTCATGAGTTTTCCCGGTGTCGGGCTCGCGAAGGGCCTGGCCGTGACGCTGCGGACGATGACGAGGAAGAGCGTCACCGCGCAGTACCCCGACGTGCAGCCGGTGCTGCCGCCGCGTTCGCGCGGCGTCATCGCGCTGCTGGAGGAGAACTGCACGGTCTGCATGCTCTGCGCGCGCGAGTGCCCGGACTGGTGCATCTACATCGACTCCCACAAGGAGACGCTGCCGGCCGCCGAGCCGAACGCCCGGGCCCGCACCCGCAACGTGCTGGACCGGTTCGCCATCGACTTCTCGCTCTGCATGTACTGCGGGATCTGCATCGAGGTCTGCCCGTTCGACGCGCTGTTCTGGTCGCCGGAGTTCGAGTATGCGGAGACCGACATCCACGAGCTGACCCACGAGCGGGAGAAGCTCCGCGAGTGGATGTGGACCGTTCCCGCGCCGCCGGCGCTGGACCCGGCGGCCGAGGAGCCCAAGGAGATCGCCACCGCGCGCAAGGCGGCGGACAAGCTGGCGGCCGCTGCCGCGGCGGCCGCCGCGGCAGCGGCTACCGAGGAGAAGGGTGACGACGCGTGATCGGTGCCACCACGCTTCTCGCGGCGACCGGCTCCCTGGAGCCGGCCGCCCGTTCGTTCCTGTCCCCGACCGGTCAGGAGATCGTCTTCCTACTGGTCGGCATCGCCGTGCTCGGCTCGGCCGTGGTCTCGGTGACCACCAGGCAGCTGGTGCACGCCGCGCTCTGGCTGGTGGTCGCGCTCGGCGGGCTGGCGGTGGAGTTCCTGCTGCTCACGGCCGAGTTCATCGCCTGGGTGCAGGTGCTGATCTACCTCGGCTCGGTGGTCGTCCTGGTGCTGTTCGGGCTGATGCTCACCAAGGCGCCGATCGGGCGCTCGCCGGACGCCGACTCCAAGAACCGCTGGGTGGCGCTGGTCGTGGCGCTGGCCTCGGCCGGGACGCTGGTCACGCTGGTGGTCGACGCCTTCCGGACCTCCTGGATCGACCTCGGCCAGGGCGGCGGCTCGGCCGCCGTCACCGGGGCCAGCCTTTTCCGGCACTGGGTGCTGCCCTTCGAGGCGCTGTCCGTGCTGCTGCTGGCGGCGCTGGTCGGCGCGATCGTGCTGTCCCGCGGCGCCAAGCGGCGGGTGCCGGCGCCCCGGGCGGGCAAGCTGCGCGCCGGGCGGCCGGTCGGGTCCAACGGGACGGTCGCCGCGACGGCGCCGAAGCCGGTTCCGGCGGCCGCCGAGCCGGTGACCGCCGAGCCTTCGACCGCCGAGCAGCCGACGGCCGCGCAGCCGACCGCCGAGCCGTCGACCTCTGAGCAGGAGGGCTGATGCACCTCGCCTACCCCGCCGTCCTCGCCGCGCTGCTGTTCAGCGTCGGCGTGTACGGCGTGCTCGCCCGGCGCAACGCCGTCCTGGTGCTGATGTCCGTCGAGCTGATGCTCAACGCCGTCAACCTCAACCTGGTCGCCTTCGACGCCTGGCTGCGGGACTCGCTGCACGCCGGGCAGGCGCTCACCCTGTTCACCATCACCGTCGCCGCCGCCGAGATCGGGCTGGGACTCGCCATCGTCCTGCTGCTGTTCCGGGCCCGGGGCACCGCGGACATCGACCGGGCCACCGCGCTCGGCGACCCGGCCGAGGCGCTCGCCGTCGAGGAGACGCCGGTCGACGCCGAGGCGCCGGTCGGAGCCGAGGCACTGAAGGGCCGGGCCGCCGCATGAACCTCGCCCTGCCCGTACTCGTTCCGGCGCTGCCCGCGCTCGGCGCCGCCGCGACCCTGGCCGTCGGCAAGAAGGCGCCCGGGCTGGCCCGGCCGCTGGCGATCGTCCCGGTCGCCGTCTCGGCGGTGCTCGCCCTGGTGGTCGCCCTCCAGCTCGGCACCGGCCAGACGCTGGACGCCGCCACCCGGCTCACCCCGACCGGTGGCCCGGACATCGCGCTCGCGCTCCACCTGGACGGCTTCAGCTCGCTGATCTCGGTGCTGGTCGGCTTGGTCGCCACCTGCGTCCAGGTCTACTCGACCGCGTACCTCAAGAAGGACCCGCGCTACCCCTCGTACGCGGCGCTGGTCTCGCTGTTCACCGCGGCGATGTTCCTGGTGGTCTACTCGGGCGACCTGATCGTGCTGCTGGTCGGCTGGGAGGTCATGGGCCTGTGCTCGTACTTCCTGATCGGCCACCACTGGGAGACCGCGGACGCCCGCTCGGCCTCGCTGAAGGCCTTCCTGGTCACCAAGCTCGGTGACGTGCCGTTCCTGTTCGGGATCTTCCTGCTCGGCGCGGACGCCGGCAGCTTCCGCGTCCCGGACGTGCTGGCGGCCGCGACGGAGGGCCGGCTCGGCCACCCCACGCTGACCGCTCTGCTGCTGCTCGCCGGCGTGGCCGGCAAGAGCGCGCAGTTCCCGCTGCACACCTGGCTCCCGGACGCGATGGCCGGCCCGACCCCGGTCTCCGCGCTGATCCACGCCGCCACCATGGTCGCGGCCGGCATCTACCTGGTCGCCCGGCTGCTGCCGGTGTTCCTGCTGTCGGGCGCGGCGCTGGTCGTGCTCGCGGTGATGGCCGCCGTGACGATGATCGGCTCGGCGCTCTGCGCGCTCGCCCAGGACGACCTCAAGCGGGTGCTCGCCTACTCCACCGTCGGCCAGCTCGGCTACATGGCCGGCGCGCTGGCCAGCGGGGACCGCGAGGCCTCGGTCTTCCACCTGGTCAGCCACGGCGCGTTCAAGGCGCTGCTCTTCCTGGCCGCCGGTGTGGTGATCCACGCCGCGCACACCAACTCGATCTCCGCGATGTCCCGCATCCCGGGGCTGCGCAAGCGGGTGCCGGACGCCTACTGGACGATGGGCATCGCGCTGGTCGCCCTGGTCGGGCTGCCGCCGTTCTCCGGCTTCTTCAGCAAGGAGGCGGTGCTGACCGCCGCCGAGCACGCCGCCAAGGGCGAAGCGCTGACCAACGGGCTCGGCCCGGCCTCGGCGGTGCCGCAGGCCGCCGGGTGGATCGTGCTGATCTCCGCCGGGCTCACCGCGCTGCTCACCGCCGCGTACGCGGCCAGGCTCTTCCTGGTCGCGTTCCACAGCCCGGCCGGGGCCGCCGCGGCCGCCCCGCAGGTGCTGCCCGCCGCCGACCGGAGCACCGTCGCGGCCGACCACGAGGCCGACGCGCCGTACTCGCCCGAGCTCGACGAGGCCGACCCGGCCGTCGCCGAACCGCCCGCGATGCGCTGGCCGCTGTGGGTGCTGGCCGTGCCGACCATGGGCTTCGGCATCGCCGGCCTGCGCTCGGACTGGCTGCCCGCGCTGCTGGACGGCGGCTCGCTGCGGCCCTCCGCCGTCACCGCCGTCACCGGGACCGGGCTCGCCGTCGTCGGCGCGCTCGCCGCGTACGGCGCCTGGCGTTCGGCGACCGCCCGACTGGGCACCGGCCGCCCGGCCCCGGCCGTCGCCGGCCGGGTGCCCGAGCAGGGCGCCGCCCCGGCCGCCGAGGTGATCGTCGCCGACCCCGGGCGCACCCTGCTCGGCCCGCTGTTCGGCCCGGCCCGGCACGGCTTCGGCGTCGACCGGCTGTACCACGCGCTGTTCGTCCGCCCGGTGGGCGCCGCCGCCAAGCTGGTCCGCTTCCTCGACCGCGAGGTCGTCGAGACCTACGTGCGCGGCAGCGCGGTGGGCGCCAACCTGCTCGGCCGGGCCGTCCGGCTCGCGCAGACCGGCAACGCCCAGACGTACCTCAGCGTCCTGCTGGCCGCCGTCGTCCTGCTGGCCGTCCTGGTGGCGGTGTAGCCGGTGCTGCTGTCCTCCACCTCCGTCCCCTCGACCGCTGCTGGGAGCCCCCGATGAACGCAGTCCTCATCGCCCTCCTGGTGCTGCCGCTGCTCGGTGCCGCACTCACCCTGGCGCCGGTGTTCGGGCCGGACCGGGCCGTGGCCGACCGGCGGGCACTGCGGCTGAACACCGTCGTCACCGGCGCGGTGTTCCTGCTCACCGTCGCCCTCGCGGCCGGCTTCGACCACGACGAACCCGCCCGGATGCAGGCCACCACCGACGTGTCCTGGATCCCGGCCATGCACGTGCGCCTCCACCTCGGGGTGGACGGCGTCTCGCTGCCGCTGGTCGTGCTGACCGCGCTGCTCACCTTCCTCTGCGCGCTGTACTCGGAGAAGAGGCTGCCGAACGGGGAGGGCGTCCCGTCGGCGCAGGCCTTCGTCGGGCTGTTCCTGCTGCTCGAAGTCGGCATGCTCGCCACCTTCGCGGTGCTGGACCTCCTGCTCTTCTTCGTGGCCTTCGAGATCGTGCTGATCCCGATGTACTTCCTGATCGCCCGCTGGGGGAGCGGGGCGAAGGTGCCGGCCGCCAACCGCTTCATCCTCTACACGCTGCTCGGCTCGGCCGTGATGCTGCTCGGCTTCCTGCTGATCGGCAGCAAGGCGGGCACCTTCGACATGCAGGCCCTGGCCGCCGCGCACGGCAGCGGCCTGAGCCACACCACCCAGGTGATCGCCGCGCTGGCGATCCTGGTCGGGCTCGCGGTCAAGGCCCCGGCCTGGCCGCTGCACAGCTGGCTCCCCGACGCGCACACCGCCGCCCCGACGGTGGGCTCGGTGCTGCTCGCCGGCGTGCTGCTGAAGATGGGCACCTACGGCCTGGTCCGCGTCCTCCTCCCGGTCGTGCCGGACGGCGCCGCCACGCTGGCCCCCTACCTGGGCGCCTTCGCGGCCGTCGGCATCGTCTACGGCTCACTGGCCTGCCTGGCGCTGGCCCGCCCCGGTGCCAAGGGCGACCTCAAGCGCCTGATCGCGTACTCCTCCGTCGGCCACATGGGCTTCGTGCTGCTCGGCATCGCCTCCCTCACCCCGGTGGGCGTCAACGGCGCGCTGTTCGCCAACATCGCCCACGGTCTGATCACCGGTCTGCTGTTCTTCGTCGTCGGCGCGCTCAAGGACCGCTACGGCACCGCCGACCTCGACACCCTCGCCGGCACCACCGGAGCCGCCCTGTACGGCCGGGCCCCGCGGCTCGGCGTGCTGCTCGCCTTCGCCGCCGTCGCCAGCCTCGGCCTGCCCGGCCTGGCCGGCTTCTGGGGCGAGCTGCTCGCCATGTTCGGCGCGTTC
Source organism: Kitasatospora sp. NPDC001095 (assembly GCF_053598615.1). Classification (NCBI taxonomy): domain Bacteria; kingdom Bacillati; phylum Actinomycetota; class Actinomycetes; order Kitasatosporales; family Streptomycetaceae; genus Kitasatospora; species Kitasatospora sp. NPDC001095. The sequence continues at coordinate 31,228 of NZ_JBSFKQ010000003.1, forward strand.
GACCCGGCCGACGGCCTGTCGCGCCCCGCGTTCGTCACCTACATGGTCCTGGCCGGCCTCGGCACCCTCCTCACCGCCGCGTACCTCCTGATCGTGGTCAAGCGCGTCTGCATGGGGGACCCCGAGCAGCCCGCACCGGTGGCCGAGCTCGCCGACCTGCGCCCGTACGAGGCCGTCAGCTGGACGCCGCTGGCCGCGCTCACCCTGCTCGCCGGCCTCTGGCCCGCGCTGCTGCTCGGCCTCTCCGATCCCGCCGTCAAGCACCTCCTCGGGGGTGGCTGACCGTGCTCGCAGCCCAGACCGCCGCACTCGGACCTCACTCCACGGGGCAGCACACTGTGACCTCCCTCGCCGTAGCCAACCCGGGCAGCCTGATCCAGTCCGTGGACTGGGTGGCGATCGCGCCCCCGCTGATCGCCGCCGTGGCCTCCCTCGCCGTGCTGCTCACGGACCTGTTCCTGCCCGAGCGGCACAAGCGGTGGCTCGGCCGCCTCACCGCGGCCGGACTCGCCCTCGCCCTCATCGCGCTCCTTCCCCTCACCGGCGGATCACCCCGAGCGACCTTCTGCGTGCAGAACGTAGCAGGGGGGTCTGACAACGGCGGTTGCTCGTACGTCGCCGACCACTTCGCCCTGGTGTTCCAGCTGCTCGCCCTCGGCGGCGCGCTGATCGCGGCGCTGCTGTCGGCGCACACGGTGGAGACCGAGAAGCTGCCGCGCGGCGAGTACTGGTTCCTGCTGCTCTCCAGCGCCACCGGCGCCGCCCTGCTGCCCGCCTCCCGGGACCTCGCCACCATGGTGATCGCCCTGGAGGTCGCCTCGCTGCCCGCCTTCGCCCTGGTGGCGCTGCGCCGGGACGGCCGGGGCGCGGAGGCCGCCTTCAAGTTCTTCGTCTCCTCGGTGACCGCGACCGCCGTGATGCTGCTCGGCGTCGGCTTCGTCTACGCGGCGAGCGGCAGCCTGCACCTCGGCGCCGTCGCCCAGGGCCTGGAGCACGCCCCCGGGCAGCTCAGGCCGCTGGCCGAAGCGGGCGCGGTGCTGACCCTGGTCGGCTTCGCCTTCAAGGTCGCCGCCGTCCCGTTCCACTTCTGGGTGCCCGACACCTACACCGGCGCCCCGCTGCCGGTGGCCGGCTACCTCTCGGTGGTCGGCAAGGCGGCCGGCCTGTCCGGGCTCGCCCTCGCCACCACCGTCGCGTTCCGCCCGTACGCCCACACCTGGGGCCTGGTGCTCGCCGTGCTGGCCGCCGTCACCATGACCGTCGGCAACGTCGGCGCACTGCGGCAGCGCTTCGACACCCGGTACAGCGCGGTGCGGCTGCTCGCCTGGTCCTCGGTCGGCCAGGCCGGGTACCTGCTGGTGCCGCTCGCCGCCGCCGGCTACGCGCCCACCGGCGTCGATCCGCTCGGCGCCACCGCCGCGTACGCGCTGATCTACGGCGTGGTGAACCTCGGCGCCTTCGGGGTGGTCGCCGCCGTCGGCCGCCGCGCCGGGACCAGCGTGGACGACTTCCGCGGCCTGTTCTCCCGCAACCGCTGGACGGCGCTGGCGCTCGCCTTCTTCCTGCTCTGCCTGGCCGGGCTGCCGCCGGGCGTGATCGGCCTGTTCGGCAAGGTCGTGGTGTTCCGCGCTGCGGTCGACGCCGGGCTGGGCTGGCTGGCCGTGGTGATGGCCGTCAACGTGGTCGTCGCCCTGTACTACTACCTGCTGTGGACGGCCCGGCTGTTCGCCCCGGCGGGCGACGCGCCCCTCGGGGAGGCCGCCGCCGGGCACCGCCTGCCGGTGAGCCTCACCGCGACCCTGGGGCTGACCGCCTCGGCGGCCGTGGTCCTCTCGGTGGCGCCGCAGCTGGTCCTCCAGGTGGCGGGCGGCTCGCTGTTCTGAGCCCCCGGCCGGGACCGGGCCGCGGTGCGGCGGGGCGGTCCCGGGGCACCGTCGGGGGGCGCGGTCCTGCGGTGTCGGGCCGCGGTCCGGCGGTGTCGCGTCGGTCACAAGGGAACAAGGTCCCCGGCCCCACCCGTTGACCGGGCAAGAGGGACGAGGCAGAAAGGGCTTCCCCACCGCACCATTGGAGGGCCTGACGTGCACAGCAGGCACAACGGACTGAGGACCGCCGTCCTGCTCGGAGGCCTCTCGGCGCTGATCCTGGTGATCGGCAGCCTCTTCGGCCGCACCGGCTTCGTGATCGCCCTGCTGGTCGCCCTCGGGACCAACGCCTACGCCTACTGGAACAGCGACAAGCTCGCGCTGCGGGCCATGCGCGCCCGGCCGGTCAGCGAGTTCGAGGCACCCGGGCTGTACCGGATCGTCCGTGAACTCTCCACCTCGGCCCGCCAGCCGATGCCCCGCCTCTACATCTCCCCGACCCCGGCCCCGAACGCCTTCGCCACCGGCCGCAACCCGCGCAACGCGGCGGTCTGCTGCACCGAGGGCATCCTGCGGATCCTGGACGAACGCGAACTGCGGGGCGTGCTCGGGCACGAGCTCAGCCACGTCTACAACCGGGACATCCTGATCTCCTCGGTGGCCGGTGCGCTCGCCTCGGTGGTGATGTTCCTGGTGAACTTCGCCTGGCTGATCCCGTTCGGGCGCAGCGAGGACGACGACGGCCCGGGGCTGTTCGGGATGCTCGCCATCATGATCCTCGGCCCGCTCGCGGCCGGGCTGATCCAGCTGGCGGTCAGCCGCTCCCGCGAGTACCAGGCCGACGCCGACGGCGCCCGGATCACCGGCGACCCGCTCGCCCTCGCGAGCGCCCTGCGGAAGCTCGACGCCGGCACCCGGCAGCTGCCGCTCCCGCCCGAGCCGCAGCTCCAGACCGCGAGCCACATGATGATCGCCAGCCCCTTCCGCCCCGGCGAGGCCGGCGCGAAGCTCTTCTCCACCCACCCGCCGATGGCCGAGCGCATCGCCCGCCTGGAGCGGATGGCGGGCCACGGCCGGTAGGGCCCGGGCGCCTCGGGCGCCGTACGCCCCCGAACCCCCGCCTCCGACCGGGTCGGCGCGGCCCCTTGCTCGTTAGGATGAACCCGCGCCCGTCGGTCCGGGCGCGGCATCCGGAGGGAGTGGGCCGTCATGGCAGACCAGAGGCACGCCCCGACGACCGGGGACGCGCCGACCCGGCGACGCGGCCAGGGCGAGCTGGAGGCGCAGGTGCTCGCGGTGCTCCAGCAGGCGCCCGGCCCGGCGGCCGCGGGCTGGGTCCAGGAACGCCTGGACGGCGACCTGGCGTACACCACGGTGATGACCATCCTGTCCCGGCTGCACGCCAAGAACGCCGTGACCCGGACCCGCTCCGGCCGCTCCTACCTGTGGCAGGCCTCCTCGGACGCCGCCGGGCTGGCCGCGCTGCGGATGCGCCGGATGCTCGACGGGGAGGCGGACCGGGACGCCGTCCTGGCCAGTTTCGTCAGCGCGCTGCTGCCGCACGACGAGGAACTGCTCCGGGCGCTGCTGGACGCCGCGTCCGCCGATCCGGCAGCGCCCGACCGTGAGAGCTGATCCGTGGGCCTCTTCGTCTTCCTCCCGCTCGTCCTGCCGCTCACCGCGGTCCCGATCGCGCGTCTGACCGAGCAGCACCTGCACCCGCGCGGCGCGACCCGGTTGATGACCGTGATCAGCGCCGTGATGGCGGTGTGCAGCGTGCTCTGCCTCGGCCTGATCGGCGTGGTGGGCACCGCGCAGATCCCCGGCAACCCGCTGCCGGACAGCTGGTCCGACCCGGAGGTGCGGGCCGCGCTGCCGTACCACGAGACGGTCGGCACGGCCGCGATGTGGCTGCTGGCCCTGGTGGGCCTCGCCTGCGCCCGGACGGTCGTCCGCCACCTGCGGGTGCGGACCCGTGCCCGGCGGGCGCTGAGCGGGCTGCCCGCCGGGCCGGGCGGGTCCGGTGACCTCGCGGTGCTGCCGGACCGCAGCCCGTACGCCTACGCGCTGCCCGGTTCGCCGGGCCGGGTGGTGGTCTCCACCGGGATGCTGGACGGCCTGGCCGCCGACGAACGCGAGGCGCTGCTCGCGCACGAGCGGGCGCACCTGCGCCACCGGCACCACCGGTACCTGCTGGCCACCCAGCTCGCTGCCTGCGTCAACCCGTTCCTGCGGCCCCTGCAGGACGCGGTGGCGTACAGCGCGGAGCGGTGGGCGGACGAGGACTCGGCGCAGGCCGTCGGGGACCGCCGGATCACCGCGCGGGCGGTGGCCCGGGCGGCCCTGGTCTCGCACGCCGTCCCGGCGCCCGGCTTCGCGGCCTTCGCCACCCCGGCCGGCGCGGCCGGTCCGGTGCCGCGGCGGGTCGCCGCCCTGCTCGGCCCGGTGCCGACCTCCCGCAACTGGCCGCCGGCCAAGACCCCGGCGGGCCTGGCGGCGATGGTCGCGGCGATCGGTACGGCGGCGTCGGCGCTGTGCGCGCTCAACGCCGCCATCGCCCTGCTGGTGGTGCTCAAGGCCGTCACCCCGCTGTAGTCCGCCGGGGCCGGAGCGTCGCGGCCAACTCGTCGAGGGCGGCCTCGGCGGCCGCCGGCGACTCGGCGGCGAGCGGCCGGAGGGCGTTCAGCGCCGGGATGTCCGCGGCCCTGGTGAGCTCGGCGCTGGCCACGTGGAGGTTCTCCGGCGGGGACCGTCGCCGGGAAGACCACGGTCTTCGGCCGCCGGGCCCGCTACGGCGCGGTGGCGCTGGTGGACGGGGTGCCCGGCATCCTGATCGCCCAGGGTGGGCGGCTGCGGCTGGTGTTGCGGCTGGCGGTCGCCGACGGCCGGGGGCCGCTACGAGGTGGTGGTCGACCCGGCCCGGCTCGCCGCGCTCGAACCGGCCGTCCTGCCCGGATGAGCGCCGCCGGGGTGAGCACGGCGGGCCGGGCCGGGCCGGGTCAGTCGGCGATCCGGACCAGCATCTTGCCGGTGTTGGCGCCGCGCAGCATGCCGAGGAAGGCGTCCACCACCCGCTCGAAGCCGTCCACGACCGTCTCGTCCGGGACGACGGCGCCCGAGCGCAGGTGCGGGACCAGGAAGTCGTGGAGCTCCGGCCGGGCGTCGAGGTGGTCACGGACCAGGAAGCCCTCCAGTCGCAGGCTTTTCCCGACCACGTCGAAGAGGTTGCGCGGCGCGGCCGGCGGGTCCCCGAGGCGGTCGTACTGGGCGACCGCGCCGCACCAGGCGATCCGGCCGCGCTCGCGCAGGGCGCCGATGGCGGCCTCCAGGTGGTCGCCGCCGACGTTGTCCAGGTAGACGTGCAGCCCCTCGGGGGCGGCCTCGCGCAGGCGGTCCGCGATCGGGCCGTCGTGGTAGTCGAAGGCGGCGTCGAAGCCGAGCCGCTCGACGAGCCGGGCCGCCTTGGCGGCGGAGCCGGTGCTGCCGACGATCCGGCCGGCGCCGAGCAGCCGGGCGAGCTGTCCGGCGGCGGTACCGACGCCGCCGGCGGCCGCCGAGACGAAGAGCGTCTCGCCAGCCCTGAGCCGGGCGATCCTGGTAAGCGCCACCCAGGCGGACAGGCCGGTGCCACCGAGCACCGACAGGTGGGCGCTGAGCGGGACACCGGCGAGCTCGGGCAGCAGGCTCGCCCGCTCCACGGTGACCACCGAGTGGGTGCGCCACGCCTGGCGGTGCTGGACCAGCGCCCCGACCGGCAGGCTGTCGGCCCGGGACTCCACCACCCGGCCGAGGGTGCGTCCCTCCAGCGGGGCGTGCAGCTCCCAGCCGCCCTCCTCCATCTCCTCGCGCATGTACGGGTCGACGGACTGGTAGAGGTTCTCGACCAGGGCCTCGCCCGCTGCGAGGGCCGGGACGGTCTCGTCGACGAAGGCGAAGTTCGCGGCGGTGGGCGCGCCGTCGGGGCGGGACACCAGGTGGACGGCGTGGACGGTGGGACGGGACATCGGGTGCTGCTCCAGGGGCGGGTGATGGCGGGACGTGATCACCGTAGAAAGCGCGGGAGCGGCCGGGCAGAGGCTGCTGCCGATGGAACGGCGGCATCCATGAGCGGGATCGATGGATCGCCGGACGGTCGGGATAGGTTCGGGCGCATGACCGATCTCGCCCCGCACGAGCTGCGGACCCTGGTCGCCGTGGAGGAGGAGCGGAGCTTCACGGCGGCCGCCGCACGCCTGGGCACCACCCAGTCCGCCGTCTCGCACACCGTGCGCGCCTGCGAGCGGAAGCTCGGCACGGTGCTCTTCGAGCGCGGACGCCATGGCGCACGCCCCACCGAGGGCGGCGCGCGGGCGGTGGCGTACGCCCGCCGGATCCTGCGGCTGCTGGACGCGATGGGCCCCGAGGTGCGCGGCGCGGGAGCGGCCGGGCCGCTGACCGGCACGCTGCGGATCGCCGCCTTCCGCAGTGCCGCCGCCCATCTGCTGCCGTCCGTCCTGGCCCGGCTGGCCGAGCGGCACCCCGGGCTCGGCACCCGTGTCCGGATCGTCCGGGAGATCGGCCGCGGCACCGCCGGAGAGGTCGCCGACGGGCGCGCCGACCTGGGGCTGGCCACGCTCGACCCGGGCGGCCCGCCGGCCGTCCCCGGTCTGGTCGCGGTGCCGCTGTACGAGGAGTCGTACGCGCTCGCGCACCCGCTGGGCCACCCGGCGCCGCGCGAGCTCCCGCTGGTCGACTGGGACGAGAACTGCGGTTCGTACACCCGGGACTGGTGGCGGCGGCAGGACTGGATCCCGCCCGCGACGGTGGACGTGGAGGACGACACGGTGGCCCTCTCGCTGGTCGCCCAGGGCCTCGGCATGGCGATCATGCCCCGGACCGCCCTGCTGGGCGCTCCGGCCGCCCTCGCCGTCACCGACCTCGGGCCGCGGCCGCCGAGCCGCTCCGTCGGGTACGTCACCACGCCCGAGCTCGCCGGGACGGCCGCCGTCCGGGCACTGATCCGCGAGCTGCGCGAACTGCCCTTGCCGGAAGGGCTGTCGGCGGCCCGGCCCCCGGCCGGTCAGGCCTCGACGGCTCAGCCGTCAGCGGCTCGGGCCGCCGCGGCTCGGCTGTCCGGGGTTCAGCCGTCGACGGCCTCGCGGAGCCTGCGGAACTCCTCGGCCAGCCCGTCCAGGGTGTAGTGGGCGTTGAGGCCGCTGGGGTTCGGCAGCACCCACACCTCGGTGTCCCCGATGCCCTCCGGCTGCCGCCCGAGCACGGCCCGGCGCTGCCCGAAGGCCGTCCGGTAGGCGCCGATGCCGAGCACGGCGAGGACGCGCGGGCGCAGCCGCAGCACCCGTTCGCGCAGTGCGGCGCCGCCCTCGCGCAGCTCCTCGGCGGTCAGTTCGTCCGCCTTGGCGGTGGTGCGCGGGGCGACGTTGGTGATGCCCAGGCCGAGTGCGAGCAACTCCTGCTGCTCGTCCGGGCGGTACTGGCGCGGGGTGAAGCCGGAGCGGTGCAGGGCGGGCCAGAAGCGGTTGCCCGGGCGGGCGAAGTGGTGCCCGGTGGCGCCGGACCACAGGCCCGGGTTGATGCCGCAGAACAGCACCCGCAGCCCGGGCCCGGAGACGTCCGGGATGGTGCCGTCCTTGGCGGCCAGCAGCTGCTCGGCGGTGGGTTTCATCGGTGCGCTCGGGGTCACCCGGCCAAGTCTGCCCTGCCCTTGGCCGTGCTCTCCGCCGTGGCCGGGGCCGACGTCGGATCCGAAGCCGCATCCGGGGCCGAAGCCGAAGCCACAGCTGGGACCGAAGCCGCAGCCGGGGCCGAAGCCGCAGTGGCCGCCCGGCGGTTGTGCAGCCGGCGCAGGCCGAACACCACCACGGCCGCGTAGGCCCAGCCGACGAAGACGTCGATGATGAAGTGCTCCGCGCCGTAGACCAGGGTGAAGGTCATCGCGAGCGGGTAGGCGACCAGCACCGCCCGCAGCCAGCGCTTGGCGGTGGGCCAGAAGAAGAACAGCAGCATCGCCGGGTAGGCGGAGTGCAGCGAGGGCATCGCCGCGACGTCGTTGGCGAACTGACTGCCGTTCTCCAGCAGCGAGTCGGCCTGCGGCAGCCCGCTCACCGAGATCACCTCCCAGACCACCCGCGACAGGTGCGGCAGGTTGCCCTCCTGGGAGACCAGCCACGGCGGGTCGGCCGGGTAGAGGAGGTAGGTGGCGAAGCCCGCGAAGGTGAGCGCCAGGTAGGCGGCGAGCAGCTGCCGGAAGCGGTGGTGGGCGCGCCGCCAGAGCACCGCGAGCAGCAGGAAGACGACGAAGAAGTGCGAGAGGTAGACGGCCACCGCGGCGTAGTCGTACCAGTGCGGCGAGCCGGAGGTGTAGAGGGCGTGCTGGAGCCGGACGGTCCAGGTCTCGCCGAAGCCGAGCACCTCGTCGAAGCGCAGCTGCGGCAGCCAGTGCGGGGCCCACGGGGTGTGCGCGCCGTAGCCGCGCAGCAGCGAGTACGTCCACACCACGGCCATGACCGGGACCCAGTCGCGCAGGACCAGGAGGAAGCCGCGGGGGCCGTGCCCGCTGTGCACGGCGGCGGTCAGCAGGGCGGCGATCAGCCAGAGGAACAGCACGTCGTTGGCCGCGGGGATGCCCTCGGTGCGCAGGAACCAGAGGAAGCACGTCAGGTAGAGCGGCCAGGCGAGCCACCGGAGTCTCGACCAGCCCGTCACGCGTGGACGGGGCGGAGGCACCGGGCGCGGCTGCCCGGCCCGCACGTCGTGCGGGGCCGGGGGGAGGGTCTTGGTCATGCGCACCGAAACTAGCAACCCAAACTTGGAGGTCTCTGGGTGAAATATGACCGGTTCGTAAGGACGTCCGATCCGGTCGACACCCGGTTCGACGGGCGGTCCGACAGATGGTTCGACAGGTGGTTCGACGGGCGGTCGGGTGCCCGGTCCGAAATCCGGTCGGGCACGGTCGGGAATGGTCAGAGATGGTCGGGGGCGGTCAGGCCACGATGGCCAACTCGTGCGGGGTGTTGTTGAAGCGGCGCCCGCCCGACGGGGTGACGGTGACGATGTCCTCGATCCGCACCCCGAACCGGCCGGGCAGGTAGATCCCGGGCTCGATCGAGAAGCACATGCCGGGCACCAGCGGCCGCTCCTCGCCCTCGACCAGGTACGGAGGCTCGTGCGTGGTGGTGCCGATGCCGTGGCCGGTGCGGTGGATGAAGTACTCACCGTACCCGCCCTCGGTGATCACCCGGCGGGCGATCCGGTCGATCTCCTGGCACGGCACCCCTGGGCGGACCGCCTCGAAGGCGGTCTGCTGGGCCGACCGGACCAGCTCGTGCACCTTCCGCACCTCGTCCGGGACGTCCGGGCCGACGTGCACCGTCCGGGTGGTGTCGGAGCCGTAGCCGTCCTTGAGGCCGCCGAAGTCCAGCACCACGGTGTCACCCGTACGGATGACCCGGTCACCGGCCTCGTGGTGCGGGTCGGCGCCGTTCGGGCCGGAGCCGACCACGGTGAAGTCGACCTGGCTGTGCCCGTACCGGATGAGCAGCGCGGCGAGGTCGGCGGCCACCTCGTTCTCCCGGCGGCCGGCGAAGGGGACCTCCAGGATGCCCCGGTAGGCGGCGTCCGCGGCGCCGCCGGCCGCGGCCAGACGGTCCACCTCCTCGGCGTCCTTGACGGCCCGCAGCATCGGCAGGCTGTCGGTGAGCGAGCTGAAGGAGACGCCGGGCAGCGCGCCCTGGAAGCCGAGCAGGTGCAGCGCCCAGGTGTTGTCGGAGACGCCGTACCGCCCGGCCGGGTCGAGCAGCGGGGCCGCGGTGGCGAACGGGTCCTCGCCGTCGGACCAGTCGAGCAGCCGGACGGCCGGGGCGCCGACCGCCTTCTCGGCGTCCGGACGTTCCAACTTGGGGACCACCAGGGCGGGTTCGCGTCCGGCGGCGAGGACGAGGGCGGTCAGCCGCTCGGTGACCGCGGTGGGCGTGTAGCCGCACAGGTAGGCCAGATCCGGGCCGGGGGCGACGACCAGGCCGGCCAGCCCGGCGGCGGTCGCCTCGGCGGTGGCCCGGGCCATGCGGGCGGTGTGGTCCTCGACGGTGAAGGGGCGGGGCACGGCGGTTCCTCCTCGGGGGCCGGACGGGCTCGGCGAGACGCCATCGGGTCGACTCCATCACTTCCGCGCCGAGTCGGCGAAGCCCTCGGGGAGGGACCGGCGCGATCCGGACGACGGGCCGGCCGCCCCTCGGCGCGCCGGGCCCCGGCGGCCGCGCCGGGGCCCGGCGCGGCGCGCCGCCGACCCGGTCGGGGGCGGGCGGGGGCAGGAGCACGAGGGCCGGGGCGAGGCGGAGAAGGGCGGCGCGGGCCAGACCGCGGAGCGCCATGGTCGTGGTCGTCCGGTACGGCGGGGGTGTGTCCGTGGAATGCATGCGGTCCTCCTGCGTACGGCCCCGGCCGGAAGCACCCGGCTGTACGGGAGACGGGGAGGAGCCGGTGGAGGCCGTACCGGGCCAGTCCATCCGGGTGTCGCGGCCGCCGCATGCCGCAGGCGTCCGAGCGGGTGAACGGCAGCGCGACCGGAGAGGCGGCCCGCGCCGTCATGCGGCCCCGCAGTCTGCTCTGCGGTCTCCGACCGGGCACGGAATCATAAATTCGGGGCCGACTGTCGGTGCGGTGGGACACCATGTCCGCCATGTCCTACGAACTCCAGGCGCTCATTGGAACATTGGAGCTGATGACGGTGGCGTCGGCGGAGGTTCCGGCGGCCAGGGTGGTGCCGTTGGCACAGGGGCTGGCACTGATCCCCGTCACCCCCGCCGTCCTCGCCGCGCTCCAGGGGGACGGCACCGCGCGCAAGCGCGCCGGTGGGGCCGGGTTCGGTTGGCACTCGGACGGCTTCGAGCTCCGGCTGGCCGCCTGGTCGAAGGCCGGCCCGATCGCCTGCGTCGAGGCGGACTACTTCGGCGGCAGCGGCACCCAGCGCGCCGCCGTCTGGGCGGACGGCGTGGTCGCCCTCGGCCCGCTCACCATCGGCGAGTTCGAGGCGTCCCCGGCCGAGGGCACCCCGATCTCCCGCGCCCTCAGACGGCTCGGCGCGCACACCGAGGAGGGCCGGGTGGACGAGTTCGAGTCGGTCGGCCTGGGCCGGCACCGCACCACCGGCGGCTGGGCGGAGCCGACCGCCTGACCCGCCCCCGCCCGCCGGGACCGCCCCGGTCACGCGAACGGCCCCGCTCCCGAACCCGGGAGCGGGGCCGCGCCGTCGTCCGTCGGACCGGCCGACCGGAGGGTCAGCGGTAGTTCACGAACTGGATCGCGAAGTCCAGGTCCTTGCCCTTGAGCAGGGCCTGCACGGCCTGGAGGTCGTCGCGGCTCTTCGAGCTGACGCGCAGCTCGTCGCCCTGGACCTGCGCCTTGACGCCCTTCGGGCCCTCGTCACGGATGATCTTCGCGACCTTCTTCGCGTCCTCCGTGGTGATGCCCTCCTTGACGTTGGCGAAGATCTTGTACTCCTTGCCGGAGAGCTGGGGCTCGTTGGCGTCCAGAGCCTTCAGCGACAGGCCGCGCTTGACGAACTTGGTCTGGAGGATGTCGAGGACGGCGCGCACGCGCTCCTCGCCGTTCGCCTTCATCTCGATCTTCTCGCCGGAGCGGCTGATCTCGGCGCCCACGTTCTTGAAGTCGAAGCGCGTCGCGATCTCGCGGGAGGTCTGGTTGATCGCGTTGTCGACCTCCTGCCACTCGACCTTCGAGACGATGTCGAAACTGGAGTCGGCCATGGGTATAGGTCTCCTTGATGCTCTGGTCTTCACTGGCACGGGTCCGCCCTGCCGGGGTGTCCGCAGGCCCAGCCTATCCAGCGCCACACCGGCCCCGCCCGTAGCAGGCGTCCGAGACTCCTTGATCATCGTGTGATCTATCGAGTGGCGGAGCACCCCCCTGCATCGGGTATGGTTTACCAAGTCGAACGGGGCGAACGCCCCGGGGAACGAAAAATCCTGGCTGGTTGCCCGAGCGGCCAAAGGGAGCAGACTGTAAATCTGTCGCGCAAGCTACGCAGGTTCGAACCCTGCACCAGCCACAGGATAGAGAACAGCCCCCGATCTGCGGAAACGCGGATCGGGGGCTGTTCTGCTTGTTCGAGGCGGGCTCGGGCGGGCTCGGGGTGGGCTTGGTCCGGAGTCGGGGCGGCGGGCGGACTTATTGCACATTGCTTGCAATTACGGGTTGCAGGCAGCAGAGTGGTGCCCGGGGGTGGGAGTCCTTCGACAGAGCTGATCGTCTTCCCAGCCGGCGACCGCCGGGACAACGGCTCGCCCCACCCCCGCCAACAGCCACCGGACGGGGCCGACGCGGAGTGACGGCCCCGTCAAGAGCGTGTCAAGGCCGCTCGTGGCGGCGTCAGGAACGCGTACGGGCCCCGGGGCGGTGGGCGCGCGGACCGCAGGATCGGACCAACTACCGACTGCGGAGGTCCCGTCCGATGTCCAGCGCCACCGCCACCCCGGCAGCCACGGCCGAACCCGCGCCGCCTGATACCGGCGCGGGCGACGAGCGGCACCGGCTCAGCGCGCTCGGCGGGCTGGCCGCGCTCTCGCTGGACGCCATGGCCTCGGTCGCGTACGGGCCGGAGTCGATCGTGCTGGTGCTGGCCGCCGCCGGGGCGTACGGGCTGGGCTTCACGCTGCCGGTCACGGCGGCGATCGCGGTGCTGCTGGCGGTGCTGGTCGCCTCCTACCGGCAGGTGATCGCGGCGTTCCCGGACGGTGGCGGCTCCTACGCGGTGGCCAAGGCGCACCTGGGCCGCCGGACCGCGCTGACCGCGGCCGCCTCGCTGGTCGTCGACTACGTCCTGAACGTCGCGGTCTCGGTCACCGCCGGCGTCGCCGCGCTCACCTCGGCCGTCCCGAGCCTGTACGACGACCGCGTCTGGCTCTGTCTGGGCGTGCTGGCGCTGGTCACCGCGGTGAACCTGCGCGGGATCGCCGAGTCGGCGCGCTGGTTCATGGCGCCGACGGCCGTCTTCGTGCTCTCCATCCTGGCGATCGTCGTGGTCGGCCTGTTCCGGGACGCCCCGGTCAGCACCGCGGCCGCCGCCGGCCACGCCTCGGCCCTCGCCCAGAACGCCACCACCGTCGGTGCGCTGCTGCTGCTCAGGGCCTTCGCGGCCGGCTGTTCCGCGCTGACCGGCGTGGAGGCGGTGGCCAACGCCGTTCCCTCCTTCCGCACCCCGCGGGTCAAGCGCGCGCAGCACACCGAGGTCGCGCTCGGCGCCCTGCTCGGCGTGATGCTGGTCGGGCTGGCGGTGCTGATCGGCCGCTTCCACCTCCAGCCGGTCGAGGGCGTCACGGTGCTCGCCCAGCTCGCCGACGCCTCACTCGGCCACGGGTTCGGCTTCTACGTCGTCCAGTTCGCCACCGTGGTGCTGCTCGGGCTCGCCGCCAACACCTCCTTCGGCGGGCTGCCGGTGCTGCTCGACCTGCTCGCCCGGGACAACTACCTGCCGCACCTGTTCGCGCTGCGCGCGGACCGCCAGGTGTACCGGTACGGGGTGCTGTTCCTGGCCGCGGTCTCGGCGGCGCTGCTGGTCGGCTCCGGCGGGGACGTCAACAGCCTGGTGCCGCTGTTCTCGATCGGCGTGTTCGTCGGCTTCACCGTCTGCCAGGTCGGCATGGTCCGGCACTGGCTGCTGCACCGGCCGTCCGGCTGGCGGTGGAAGGCCGCGCTGAACGGCTTCGGCGCGCTGCTCACCGGCGTCGCGGCGCTGGTCGTCACCGGCACCAAGTTCACCGAGGGCGCCTGGGGCATCGTGCTGGCCCTGCCGCTGCTGGTGGTGCTGTTCGAGGCGGTCCACCGCGGCTACGGGCGGATCGGCGAGCGGCTGGAGCTGGGCCGGGTGCCCGGCCCGGTGACCAGGCAGCGCAGTCTGGTCGTCGTCCCGGTGACCGCGATCACCCGGCTGACCAGGGACGGCCTGTCGGCGGCGCTCTCGCTCGGCGACGAGGTCATGGCGGTGACCGTGGTGCACGAGCCGGCCGTCGCGGAGGCACTGCGCCGGGACTGGGAGCTGTGGCGGCCGGGCGTGCCGCTGGTGGAGGTCCCGGACGTCCACCGCCGGCTGGGCCGGCCGATCGCGGACTTCGTCAACGAGCTGGGGGCGGAGCACGTCTACGACCGGCTGACCGTGCTGATCCCCGAGGTGGAGCCGGCCCGCTGGTGGCAGCGGGCGCTCCAGAACCGGCGCGGCGCCGTGATCGACCGCGCCCTGCGGCGGCACACCGACGCGGTGGTCTGCCGGCTGCGCATGCGGATGTGACCGGGGACGGGGGAGCGGGAACGGGAGAACGGGGAGCGGGGTGGCCCCGGACGGCAGCCTGCCGTCCGGGGCCCGCCGTTTTCCGCTCCCGAGCCGGCCCGAGCCGGCTGCGCGGGCCCCGGCCACGTCTCGGCCCGATCACGACGGTCTCGGTCCGGTGAAGCGCCCGTCAACGTCGCGTCAACGTCGCGCTATCACCCGTATGGAGGGCGTCAGGGCCCCATAACGCGCCCCTGACGGCTGGTTTGCTGCATCTGCCGGTCTTCCGCCGGTGCCGCGCGAGCCCCTCCGGCCCAGGTCGCGGCATCTCCCGAACCACTCTGGTGGAGCCCATGTCCGATCTCATCTACGTCGGTGTCACGGTCGCCGTGTTCGCCGTCATCGCCCTGATCGCGCGGGGGGTGGAGAAGCTGTGAGTGAGCGCAGCGAACGAACCATCGGAGGGCGCGTGTTGCGCCAGGCGCCCAGCGAGCGCAGCGAGGTGGCCGCATGAGTGCCGAGAACATCGCTGGTCTGGTCGTGGCCGTCGCGCTCGTCGGCTATCTCGTCGTGGCGCTGATCTTCCCGGAGAAGTTCTGACATGGGATCCACTCTCGCGGGCTGGCTGCAGGTGCTCGCCCTCGTCGGCGCGCTGGCCCTGTGCTACCGCCCCCTCGGCGACTACATCGCCAAGCTCCTCACCTCCGCCAGGCACCTCAGGGTCGAGCGCGGCATCTACAAGCTGATCGGCGTCGACGGCGACGCCGATCAGCGGTGGCCGGTGTACCTCCGCTCGGTGCTGGCCTTCTCGGCCGTCTCCGTCCTCTTCCTCTACGGTCTGATCCGCCTCCAGGGCTATCTGCTGCTGAGCCTGGGCGTTCCGCAGATGGAGGGCCACCAGGCCTGGAACACCGCCATCTCGTTCGTCGCCAACACCAACTGGCAGTCCTACGCGGGCGAGTCCGCGATGGGCCAGGTGGCGCAGATGGCGGGTCTGGCCGTGCAGAACTTCGTCTCCGCGGCCGTCGGCATCGCCGTCGTCGCCGCGCTGGTCCGGGGCTTCACCCGGAACAGGACGGACCGGGTCGGCAACTTCTGGGTGGACCTCACCCGGATCAACCTGCGGCTGCTGCTGCCGATCTCGATCGTCTTCGCCCTGGTCCTGGCCGCCAACGGCGTGATCCAGAACTTCCACGGCTTCCACGAGGTCACCGGCCTCGCGGGTGGGGTCCAGAAGATCCCGGGCGGCCCGGTGGCCTCCCAGGAGGTCATCAAGCTGCTCGGCACCAACGGCGGCGGCTTCTTCAACGCCAACTCGGCGCACCCGTTCGAGAACCCGACCGGCTTCACCAACCTGGTCGAGGTCTTCCTCATCCTGGTGATCCCGTTCGCGCTGCCGCGGACCTTCGGCCGGATGGTGGGGGACGACCGCCAGGGCTACGCGATCGTCGCCGTGATGGGCCTGTTCTGGATCGCCTCGACCGCCCTGCTGACCTTCGCCGAGGCGCAGCACCAGGGCAGCGCCCTGCAGGCCGCGGGCGCCGCGATGGAGGGCAAGGAGCAGCGCTTCGGCATCGCCGCCAGCTCGCTGTTCGCCGCCTCGACCACGCTGACCTCGACCGGTGCGGTGAACTCCTTCCACGACTCGTACACGCCGTTCGGCGGCGGGCTGACGGTCTTCGACATGATGCTGGGCGAGATCGCGCCCGGCGGTGTGGGCTCGGGCCTGTACGGCATGCTGGTGCTGGCGGTCGTCGCGGTGTTCGTCGCCGGCCTGATGGTCGGCCGCACCCCCGAGTACCTGGGCAAGAAGCTCGGCGGCCGGGAGATGAAGTTCGCCTCGCTGTACATCCTCACCACGCCGACGATCGTGCTGGTCGGTACGGGCGTGGCGATGGCCCTGCCGGGCGAGCGCGCCGGGATGCTCAACTCGGGCGCCCACGGCTTCTCCGAGGTGCTGTACGCCTTCACCTCGGCCTCCAACAACAACGGCTCGGCCTTCGGCGGCATCACCGTCAACACCGACTGGTACGACACCGCGCTCGGCCTGGCGATGATCTTCGGTCGGCTGCTGCCGATCGTCTTCGTCCTCGCGCTGGCCGGTTCGCTCGCCCAGCAGCAGCCGGTCCCGGCCACCCCGGGCACCCTGCCCACCCACAAGCCGCTGTTCGTGGGCCTGCTGTCGGGCGTGATCCTGATCGTCGTCGGCCTCACCTACTTCCCGGCCCTGGCTCTCGGGCCGATCGCGGAAGGTCTGTCCTCCTGATGTCCACCTCCACGCTCAACCCCGCACCGGCCGACCAGGCGGAGGCCGCCGCGCCGCACAGAGTGGCGAGCGGCCTGCTCGACCCGAAGCTGATCGTCGCGTCCCTGCCGGACGCGGTGAAGAAGCTCGACCCCCGGGTGATGATCAAGAACCCGGTGATGTTCGTGGTCGAGGTCGGCTCGGTGGTCACCACCGTCGCCGCGATCGCCGACCCGTCCGTGTTCGCCTGGGTCATCACCATCTGGCTGTGGCTCACCACGGTCTTCGCCAACCTGGCCGAGGCGGTGGCCGAGGGCCGCGGCAAGGCGCAGGCCGACACGCTGCGCAAGACCAAGAGCGACACCATGGCCCGCCGGCTCACCGACTGGCCGGCCACCGGTGCCGAGGAGGAGGTGCCCGGCACCGCGCTGAGGCTCGGCGACCACGTGGTGGTCGAGGCCGGCCAGGTCATCCCCGGCGACGGCGACGTGGTCGAGGGCGTCGCGAGCGTCGACGAGTCGGCGATCACGGGTGAGTCCGCGCCCGTCATCCGTGAGTCGGGCGGCGACCGCAGCGCCGTCACCGGCGGCACCAAGGTGCTGTCCGACCGGATCGTGGTGAGGATCTCCTCCGAGCCCGGCAAGACCTTCATCGACCGGATGATCGCCCTGGTCGAGGGCGCCGCCCGGCAGAAGACGCCGAACGAGATCGCGCTCAACATCCTGCTGGCCTCGCTGACCGTCGTCTTCCTGGTCGCGGTCGTCACGCTCCAGCCGATGGCCACCTACGCGGGTGCCCCGCAGACGATGATCGTCCTGGTCGCCCTGATCGTGGCGCTCATCCCGACCACCATCGGCGCGCTGCTCTCCGCGATCGGCATCGCCGGCATGGACCGCCTGGTGCAGCGCAACGTTCTGGCGATGTCCGGCCGCGCCGTCGAGGCCGCCGGCGACGTCAACACGCTGCTGCTCGACAAGACCGGCACCATCACCCTGGGCAACCGCCAGGCCGCCGAGTTCCTGGCCGCCCCGGGCGTGTCCACCGAGGACCTGGCCGGCGCGGCGCAGCTCTCCTCGCTCGCGGACGAGACCCCGGAGGGCCGCTCGATCGTGGTCCTCGCGAAGACCGGGTACGGCCTGCGGGCCCGCGCCCAGGGCGAGCTGACGCACGCCACGTGGGTCCCGTTCACCGCCCAGACCCGGATGTCGGGCGTGGACCTCGACGAGGCCGGAGGAGTCCACCAGGTCCGCAAGGGCGCGGCCGGCGCGGTCTCCAACTGGGTCACCGAGAACGGCGGTTCGGTCGGCGCCGAGGTCTCCACCCTGGTCGACGGGATATCCGCGGCCGGCGGCACCCCGCTGGTCGTCGCCGAGCGGATCGGCGCCGGGCCCGCCCGCGTCCTCGGGGTCATCCACCTCAAGGACGTCGTCAAGGAGGGCATGCGGGAGCGCTTCGACGAGCTCCGCCGGATGGGCATCAAGACCGTCATGATCACGGGCGACAACCCGCTGACCGCCAAGGCGATCGCGGAGGAGGCCGGCGTGGACGACTTCCTCGCCGAGGCCACGCCCGAGGACAAGATGGCCCTGATCAAGAAGGAGCAGGAGGGCGGCAAGCTGGTCGCGATGACCGGCGACGGCACCAACGACGCCCCCGCCCTCGCCCAGGCCGACGTCGGCGTCGCGATGAACACCGGGACCATGGCGGCCAAGGAGGCCGGCAACATGGTCGACCTGGACTCCAACCCCACCAAGCTGATCGAGATCGTGGAGATCGGCAAGCAGCTGCTGATCACCCGCGGCGCGCTGACCACCTTCTCGATCGCCAACGACGTGGCCAAGTACTTCGCGATCATCCCCGCGATGTTCGCCGGGGTCTACCCGGGCCTGAGCCACCTCAACATCATGGGCCTGCACAGCCCCCAGTCCGCGATCACCTCGGCGATCGTCTTCAACGCCCTGGTCATCATCGGCCTGATCCCGCTCGCCCTGCGCGGCGTGCGCTACCGCCCGTCCGACGCCAGCTCGCTGCTGCGCCGCAACATCGGGGTCTACGGCTTCGGCGGCCTCGTGGTGCCGTTCGTCGGCATCAAACTGATCGACCTGATCGTCCAGTTCATCCCCGGCCTCAACTGACGCGGGGAAGGAGAGAAAACCATGTCCAAGCCCCTGCCGACGACCCTCCGCACCCACTTCACCGCGCTGCGCGCGCTGCTGGTGCTGACCGTGATCCTCGGGATCGCCTACCCGCTGCTGATCACCGGGATCTCCCAGGTTGCCTTCACCGACAAGGCGAACGGCTCGCCGGTGAAGACCGACGGCAAGGAGATCGGCTCCAGCCTGATCGGCCAGAGCTTCAACCTCCCGAAGAAGAACCCCGACGACCCGAACGAGGAGGCCCAGCCGGACCCGAAGTGGTTCCAGCCCCGCCCCTCCGCGGCCGGGACCGGCTACGACGCCTCCTCCTCCGGCGCCGGCAACCTCGGCCCGAACAGCGAGGACCTGCTGAAGGCCGTCAACGACCGCCGCGCCGCCGTCGCCTCCTTCGACGGCGTCGACCCGGCGAGCGTCCCGGCCGACGCGCTGACCGCCTCCGGCTCCGGCCTCGACCCGCACATCTCCGCCGCGTACGCCGAGGAGCAGGTCGACCGGGTCGCGAAGAACCGCGGCCTGCCGGTGGAGACGGTGGCCAAGCTGGTCGACGAGTACACCGAGAGCCGTTCGCTCGGCTTCCTCGGCAACGAGGGCGTCAACGTCGTGCTGCTCAACAAGGCGCTCAGCGAGCAGAAGTGACACCACCTCACACATACGGGTGACCGGGCCGGCCCGGGCACGGGAGCACGCCTCCCGGGCCCGGGCCGGCCGACCCGCGTCCGCAGACGTGCACCACCTCCCGATGGAAAGAGCAGTGCCCATGGCCCGCGACCTCACCCCCGGCACCGGCATCCGCGGCGGCCGACTGAGGGTGTACCTCGGCTCCGCGCCGGGGGTAGGCAAGACCTACCGCATGCTGGACGAGGCCCGGCGCAGACAGCAGCGCGGGGCCGACGTCGTGGTCGGGTACGTCGAGTGCCACGGCAGACGGCACACCGAGGCCATGCTGGCCGACCTGGAGGTCCTGCCGCGTGCCCGACGCTCCTACCGGGACGCCGAGTTCGAGGAGATGGACCTCGACGGCGTGCTCGCCCGCCGCCCGTCCGTCGTGCTCGTGGACGAGCTGGCGCACACCAACGTCCCCGGCGGCCGGCACGCCAAGCGCTGGCAGGACGTCGAGGAACTGCTCGCCGCCGGGATCGACGTCGTCACCACCGTCAACATCCAGCACCTGGAGTCGCTGAACGACGTCGTCCGGAAGATCACCGGCATCCCGCAGCGCGAGACCGTCCCGGACGAGGTGGTCCGCCGGGCCGACCAGATCGAACTCGTCGACATGGCCCCCCAGGCGCTGCGTCGCCGGATGGCCCACGGCAACGTCTACAGGGCGGAGAAGGTGGACGCCGCGCTCTCCAACTACTTCCGGGTCGGCAACCTCACCGCCCTGCGCGAACTCGCCCTGCTCTGGGTGGCCGGGCGGGTGGACGAGGGCCTGCGCGACTACCGGGCCAGCCACAACATCGACCGGGTCTGGGAGGCCCGCGAGCGGGTCGTGGTCGCCCTCACCGGCGGCCCCGAGGGCGAGACCCTGATCCGCCGCGCCGCCCGGATCGCCGACCGCACGGCCGGCGGCGACCTGCTGGCCGTCCACGTCTCCCGCAGCGACGGCCTGGCCGGCGCCTCCTCCGGCGCGCTCGCCCAGCAGCGGCAGCTGGTGGAGACCCTCGGCGGCAGCTACCACGTGGTGGTCGGCGACGACGTCCCCACCGCGCTGCTCGCCTTCGCCCGCGCCCACGACGCCACCCAGCTGGTGCTCGGCACCAGCCGCCGCGGCCGGATCAACCGCTTCCTCACCGGCCCCGGCACCGGGCAGACCACCGTGGACGACTCCGAGGACATCGACGTCCACATGGTCACCCACGCGTTCACCGGCCGCGGCCGGCTGCCCTCGCTCGGCCGCCGCCACTCCCGGCGCCGCACCGTCGCCGGCTACCTGGCCGGCCTGGCGGTGCCCTGGCTGCTCACCGCCCTGCTCTCGCAGGCGCACCACAGCATCAACCTGACCACCGACGCGCTGATCTTCCAGCTCGGCGTGGTCATCGTCGCCCTGCTCGGCGGCGCGGTGTCGGCCCTGCTGGCCTCGTTCGTCGCCTCGGTGCTGCTCAACTACTACTTCATCCCGCCGATCCACAGCCTGACGATCGGCGAGACCAACAACATCGTCGCCCTGGTGGTCTTCGCCGCCATCGCGCTCACCGTCTCCACCGTGGTCGACCACGCCGGCCGGCTCACCAGCCGGGCCGCCCGCGCCACCGCCGAGGCCGAGACCCTCTCCACCCTGGCCGGCAGCGTGCTGCGCGGCGCCGACGCGCTGCCCGCCCTGCTGGAGAAGTCCCGGACGGCCTTCGGGATGCGGACCGTCGTGCTGCTCTCCCGGGCCGACGGCGAGGTGCTCGCGCACAGCGAGGGGGACCACCCGGGCGACGGCGACGGGCCGCACGAGACCACCGAGGTCCCGGTCGGCCGGGACGCCCTCCTGGTGCTCACCGGCCGCCGGCTGCCGGCCGCCGACCAGCGGGTGCTGACCGCCTTCGCCGCCCACGTCGGCGCCGCGCTGGAACGCGACCGGCTGGCGGTGGCCGCCGCCGAGGTCGAGCCGATCAAGGCCGCCGACCGGATGCGCACCGCCCTGCTCGCCGCCGTCAGCCACGACCTGCGCACCCCGCTGGCCGCCGCCCGGGCCTCGGTCGGCTCGCTGCGCAGCCCCGACGTCGAGTTCTCGCCCGAGGACCAGGCCGAACTCCTCGCCACCGCCGACGAGTCGCTGGTCAAGCTCACCCGGCTGGTCGACAACCTGCTCGACATGAGCCGCCTGCAGGCCGGCGCGCTCACCCTGCACCTCACCGAGACCCACCTGGACGAGATCCTGCCCCGGGCGCTCGACAGCCTCCCCGACCCGTACGCGCCGATCCAGCCGCTGGACCTGGACACGACCCCGCCGGTGCTCGCCGACCCGCCGCTGCTGGAGCGGGTGCTCGCCAACGTGATCACCAACGCGCTGCGGTACAACGCCCCCGGCGCGCCCGTCCTGGTCACCGGCAGCCACCACGCCGCCCAGGTCGAAATCCGGGTGATCGACCGCGGCCCCGGCATCGCCCCCGAGGACCGCGACCAGGTCTTCCTGCCCTTCCAGCGCCTCGGCGACACCGACAACACCACCGGCGTCGGCCTCGGACTCGCCCTCTCCCGTGGCCTCGCCGAGGCGATGGGCGGCAGCCTGGAGGTCGAGGACACCCCGGGCGGCGGCACCACCATGCTGCTCACCCTGCCCGCCGCCGACCCCACCATCGAGCGAAGCGAGGCGGACACGTGAGCGAGATCCTGGTCGTCGACGACGAGCCGGCCCTCCTGCGCACCCTGCGGATCAACCTCAGCGCCCGGCAGTACGCCGTCCGCACCGCGGCCACCGGCGGCGAGGCGCTCGACCGTGCCGCGCACAGCGCCCCGGACGCCGTCCTGCTCGACCTCGGCCTGCCCGACCTCGACGGGATGGACGTGCTGCGCGGCCTGCGCACCCACAGCGCGGTGCCGATCATCGTGCTCTCCGGCCGGACCGACGCGGCCGACAAGGTGGGCGCCCTGGACGCGGGCGCCGACGACTACCTCACCAAGCCGTTCCTGATGGACGAGCTGCTGGCCCGGCTGCGCGCCGTGCTGCGCCGGCCGCTGGGCGGCGTGCCGCTGAGCCGACCGGTGATCGGCGACCACACCGTGGACCTCGCGGCCACCGCGGTGAACGGCCCGAACGGCCCGGTCCGGCTCACCCCGACCGAGTGGCGCATCCTGGCCCTGCTGCTCGCCAACCCCGGCCGGCTGGTGCCCGGCCGGCAGATCCTGCGCGAGGTGTGGGGCCCGGCCCAGGAGGGGCGCGGCAACTACCTGCGGGTCTACTTCGCCGGGCTGCGCCGCAAGTTGGAGCGCGACCCGGCCCGGCCGCGGCACCTGGTCACCGAGCCGGGGATCGGGTACCGCTACGTGCCGTGACGGGCCGACGCCGCGGCCTGCGTCAACGGCCCGTCAAGAGCGCCCCGGTGGACGACAGGACGGCGTCAAGGCCGCTCGGGGATGGTGCTCCGTGGGCGTAGTGTCGGTGTCGAACGAGCGGCCCTGCTCCGTGTGGGGGAGGCCTGGGGCCGCTTCGACAGCCGTCCCATGGACGGCCGGCAGGTGGGGGAGGGGCGCGCGACACCCGTCGCGCGCCCCCATCTGCCGTCGGGGCCGGTCCGCCCCGCTCAGCCCTCCCCGCCCCCGCACTGGCGGGGCAGCGCCAGCGCCACCGTGTCCGCGAACTCCCGGACCGCGCTGGTCCGGCTGACCACCCGGCCGCTGTGCACCACCAGCCGGCTGTGTCCGCCCGCGAGCGCCCCGGCCAGGCTGTCCCCGCGCACCGCCAGCAGCTCCGCCGGGAACCCGGCGTCCACCCGGACCGGCGCCAGTCCGAGCGCCGCCCGGGCCTGGTTCGCCACCGCGTCGTACGCCGCCTCCGGGTCCAACTCCCCACCGGCCGCCAGTAGATAGGCCGACTCCAGCGGATCCGCCCGGCCGACCGGGTTGGACGGGTCGCGCAGCGCCCCGCTGCCCGCCGCCAACGGCACCCGAGCCGCCGCCAACTCCCTTACCAGGCCCGGTCGCAGTCCCGCCGGCCGACCCTCCAGCCCGGTGCAGCAGCCGTTCTGCGGCAGGCAGACCACCCGCACCCCGCTGGTCGCCAGCACCGTCGACGCGCCGCGAGCCAGCGCCCCGCACGGGCCGAGCGTCACCCGTGGCCGCAGCGGCGCCAACGCCCCTGCCATCCGGGCGAGTTGGGCGGCGTCGGCGGCGCTGGCGTGCAGGTCCACCGAGCAGTCGGCCTCGCGGGCCGCCTCCAGCAGCAGCTGCACGTAGCCGGAGGGGTCCGGGTCCAGCTCCGGGCAGCCGCCGGCCGCGGTGGCGCCCAGCTTGAGCGCCTCGCGCAGCTGCGCCCGGCCGTCCGCGCCGGCCCGTCCGGTGAGCAGCCGGGGCATCGCCACCGCCTGGAGCTCGGCCAGCCCGCTCAGCGCCTGCTGGGCGGTGAGCACGGCCTCCAGCCGGCGCAGTCCGTGCACGTCGCCGATCCGGACGTGGGTGCGCTGGGCGGTGGCGCCGTAGCCGAGGGAGGTCAGCGCGGCCTCGGTGATCCGCCGGGTGAGGTCGGTCGGGGTGTCCGGCGGCGGGGTGGGCAGGGCGGCGGAGAAGGCGGCGTCGTAGTGGGCGTGCGCCTCGGCGGGGGCCGGGAGCAGCAGGTAGCCGCGCAGGTCGATCCGGGCGCCGGTGGTGACGGTGGGGGCGCCGGGCAGGGCGGGCAGCGGGCCGAGGCTGCCGACGGTGCCGACCGCCTGGATGCGGTCGCCGCTGATCCGGACGTCCACCACCCGCCCGTCGGCGAGTCGGGCGCCGGTGAGCAGCAGGACCGGGCCGTGCCCGAGCGGGTTGGCCGCCGGGCCGGGCCAGGGCTGCGGCCCGTCGGCGGCTGCGCTGTCCATCGCCGGCTCCTTCTCGGGCCGGCCCGTGCGGTCGGCCCCGTACGGCTGGCCCGTACCGCCGGCCAGTCCTCCCGATCAATGAGCGACGAGCCTATGGGCCCGGGAGGCGGGTCGCCGGGAGGCGGGCAATAGTCGTATCGGGTCGGGCCGTGGGGCTCGCGGGCCGATCGAACGCCCGCCCTTGGATCGTCCGTCCGTACCCGTCGCCCACCTGCGGTCTTCGCCGCGGGATACGGATTTCACCTCCGGCCGCGAAACGTGTAATCTCTTCCTCGTTCGCCCCTATAGCTCAGTCGGTAGAGCGTCTCCATGGTAAGGAGAAGGTCTGCGGTTCGATTCCGCATGGGGGCTCGGGTGAGAAGCAGTCAGCTCCGGCTGTGCTGCGGATCACTGTGGCGGTGTAGCTCAGTTGGTAGAGCAAGCGGCTCATAATCGCTGTGTCACCGGTTCAAGTCCGGTCACCGCTACCCCGCGTAGTCGGTCGGGAGATCGCACTCCCGGTCGGCTACTCTTGTTGTGTTCTTATTCGTTGTCCAAGGAAGGCACTCCCGTGGCTGCCACCGACGTCCGCCCGAAGATCACGCTGGCCTGCGTGGAGTGCAAGGAGCGGAACTACATCACCAAGAAGAACCGGCGTAACGACCCGGACCGTCTTGAGATGAAGAAGCACTGCCCCCGCTGCAACTCGCACACCGCGCACCGCGAGACCCGCTGACCCTCCCGTAGGGCGCCGGGCCTGTGTGAATTCAGGTCTTCTACTCCGGGCCGCATCCCTCACTGGGGGTGCGGCCCGGAGTTTTTTCGTATCCATCCGCGTTCCGAGGAGCTGCCATGGCGCTCGACCCCTCCTTCATCGGGCGTAGTTACCCGCCCACCGAGCCGTACGAGGTCGGCCGGGAGAAGATCCGTGAGTTCGCGACCGCGATCGGGGACGCCAACCCGGCGTACGCCGACCCGGAGGCGGCGAAGGCGCTGGGTCACTCCGACGTCATCGCCCCGCCGACCTTCCCCTTCGTGGTCACCTACCGGGCGGCCGCCCAGGTGATCGAGGACCCGGAGCTGGGTCTGGACTTCAGCCGGGTGGTGCACGGCGACCAGAAGTTCGTCTACACCCGCCCGGTGCGGGCCGGTGACCGGCTGTCGGTCGCGGTGACCATCGACAACATCAAGTCGCTGGCGGGCAACGACGTGCTCACCGTGCGCGGCGAGGTGACGGACGCGACCGGCGAGCACGTTGTGACGTCGGTCATGACCCTGGTGGCCCGGGCCGCCGACGAGGCGGGGGAGTGAGCGCGATGGCGATCAGCTACGACGAGGTCGAGGTCGGCACCGAGCTGCCGGCGCAGTCCTTCCCGGTGACCCGCGACACACTGGTGCGCTACGCGGGCGCCTCGGGCGACTTCAACCCGATCCACTGGAACGAGAAGTTCGCCCTGGAGGTCGGCCTGCCGGACGTCATCGCGCACGGCATGTTCACCATGGCCGAGGCGATCCGGGTGGTCACCGACTGGGTCGGCGACCCGGCCGCGGTGGTCGAGTACGGCGTGCGCTTCACCCGGCCGGTGCCGGTGCCGAACGACGGGGTCGGCGCGGTGGTCGAGGTCTCGGCCAAGGTCGCCAAGAAGCTGGACGACCGCAGGGTGCAGGTCGACCTGCTGGCCACCACGGGCGGCCAGAAGGTGCTCGGCATGTCCCGGGCCGTCGTCCGGCTCGGCTGAGCCGCTTCCGCGCGCCGGCGGCCGCGGCCGGAGTGCCCGCACCGGGGCTCCGGCCGCGGCCGCCGGTCCGGTCTTGCCTGGCTAGTGATTGGCCACTAACTTGTTATCCATGGCGAAGTCGAGCATCCGGATGAGTGCGGAGGAGCGGCGCGAGAGCGTCGTCCGCGCCGCCCTGATCGAGTTCGCCAGGGGCGGTTACCACGGCACCTCCACCGAGGCGATCGCCCGCCGGGTGGGCGTCTCGCAGCCGTACCTGTTCCGGCTGTTCCCGGGCAAGCAGGCGATCTTCGCCGCGGCCGCCGAACGCTGCGTCGAGGAGACCTGGCGGGTGTTCGACGAGGCCTCGGCCGGGCTGACCGGCGCGGAGGCCGCCGAGGCGATATCCGGCGCGTACATGGGCCTGGTCGAGGACAGCGACCAGCTCATGATGCAGATGCAGATCTACGTCTCGGTCTTCGCGGCCCGCTCGGCCGGCGAGGAGGAGATCGGGGAGACCGCCCGGCGGCTCTGGGAGAGCCTGTTCGAGCGGGTCAGGATGCGGATCGGCGGGGACATGAGGGACGCCACGCGGTTCTTCGCGCACGGGATGCTGATCAACACCCTGGTGGCGCTGGGCTATCCGCAGGACCACCGGATCTGGACCGGCTTCGCCGAGTGCAAGGACCCGGAGTAGCGTCCGGGCGGCCGCGCGGTGCGTCCGGGCGGCCTTTTTTCGGCCCATGAAAGTTATTGAGCAATAACTACCTAGAGGAACCTGGGGGATGTCATGACGGAGAAACCGGCCATGGGCAGAGCCGCGATCTGGACCCTGGTGATCGTCAGCGCGGCCGGCTTCATGGCCGCCCTGGACAACCTGGTGGTCACCACCGCCCTGCCGTCGATCCGCGAGGAGCTCGGCGGCGGGCTGTCCGAGCTCGAATGGACGGTCAGCGCCTACACCCTGAGCTTCGCCGTGCTGCTGATGTTCGGCGCCGCCCTCGGCGACCGCTTCGGCCGCCGCCGGATCTTCCTGGTCGGCCTGGCGGTCTTCACCGCCGGCTCCGCCGCGGCCGCGCTGTCCCCCGGCATCGGCGAGCTGATCGCCGCCCGCGCCGTCCAGGGGGCCGGGGCCGCGGTGATGATGCCGCTCACCCTCACCCTGCTCACCACCGCGGTGCCCCCGGCCAGGCGGGGGCTGGCCTTCGGCATCTGGTCGGGCGTCAGCGGCCTCGCCGTCGCGGCCGGGCCGCTGATCGGCGGCGCGCTGACCGAGCACTTCTCCTGGCAGTGGATCTTCTGGGTGAACGTCCCGGTGGGCCTCGTCCTGCTGCCGCTGGCCTTCCTGCGGCTCGGCGAGAGCCGGGGCGCGGGCCGGGCCCTGGACGTGCCGGGAACCCTGCTGGTCAGCCTGGGGATGTTCGGGGTCGTCCTCGGCCTGATCCGCGGCAACCCGGACGGCTGGACCAGCCCGCCGGTCCTCGGCGCCCTGATCGGCGGAGCTCTGCTGCTGATCGCCTTCGTCTGGTACGAGCAGCGGGTGGCCGCCCACCCGATGCTGCCGATGCGGCTGTTCCGCAGCCGGACCTTCTCCGCCGTCAACGCGGCGAGCCTGCTGATGTACCTGGGGATGTTCGGCTCGATCTTCCTGATCAGCCAGTACCTCCAGGGGGTCGGCGGCTTCAGCCCCCAGGAGGCGGGCATCCGGATGCTGCCGTGGACGGCGATGCCGCTGCTGGTCTCGCCGGTCGCGGGCATCGTCTCCGACCGGATCGGCGGCCGCCCGATCGTGGTCGCCGGGCTGGCGCTGCAGGCGGTGGGCCTGGTGCTGTTCGGGCTGGTCGCGGACGGGAGCACCGGCCTCGACTACCTCGCCCTGATCCCGGCCATCGTGATCTGCGGGGTCGGCATGTCGCTGTACTTCGGCCCGACCGCCCAGCTGGTGATGGTCGGCGTCCGGCCGCAGGAGCAGGGGATCGCCTCCGGCGCCAACAACGCGCTGCGCGAGGTCGGCGGGGCGCTCGGGGTCGCCGTGCTCGCCGCGGTGTTCTCGGCACAGGGCGGCTACCAGTCGGCCCGGGCCTTCACGGACGGGCTGGTGCCCGCGCTGTACGTCGGCGGGGCCGCCGTCGGGCTCGGCGCGCTCGCCGCGGTGCTCATCCCCCGGCGGGGCAAGGCGCCGGCCGCGGCCGCGGTGGAACAGCCGGCGCCCGAGATGGTCAAGGCCTGACAGCGGCGCCGGGAGGCCGTTTCCCGGGAAGGGCCTTCCCCGGGAAGCGGCCTCCCGGCGCCCCCGTACGCTGGTGGGCGTGCTGGTAGAAAACGACGCCCCCCTCGCCCCGCTGACCACGCTCCGGCTCGGCGGCCCGGCCCGCCGCCTGGTGACCGCCCACACCGACGACGAGGTGATCGCGGCCGTCCGCGAGGCCGACGCGGCCGGCGAGCCGCTGCTGGTCCTCGGCGGCGGCTCCAACCTGGTGATCGGCGACGCCGGCTTCTCCGGCACCGCGCTGCGGATCGCCACCGAGGGCTTCGCCCTGGACGGCACCGCGCTGGAGGTCGCGGCCGGCGAGACCTGGTCCGAGGTGGTCCGCCGGACCGTGCTGGACCACCACCTGGCGGGCATCGAGTTCCTGGCTGGCATCCCCGGCTCGGCCGGCGCCACCCCGGTGCAGAACGTGGGCGCGTACGGCCAGGAGGTCGCGCAGGCGATCACCGAGGTGGTCGCGTACGACCGCACGGTCGACGAGGTGGTCGTGCTCCCGAACGCCGAGTGCGCGTTCTCCTACCGGCACAGCCGCTTCAAGGCCGAGCCGGACCGCTACGTGGTGCTGCGGGTGCGGTTCCGCCTGGAGGACGCCGACGGGCTCTCCACCCCCGTCCGCTACGCCGAGACCGCCAGGCACCTGGGCGTCGAGCAGGGCGACCGGGTGGCGGTCGACACGGCCTGGAAGGCGGTGCTGCTGCTGCGCGCCGGCAAGGGCATGGTGCTGGACCCGGCGGACCACGACACCTGGTCGGCCGGCTCCTTCTTCACCAACCCGGTGCTCACGGCCGCCCAGTACGAGTCCTTCCGCACCCGCCCGGGCGCCGAGGACGCCCCCGCCTACCCGGCCCCGGAGGGCTGCACCAAGACCTCGGCGGCCTGGCTGATCGACCGGGCGGGCTTCGGCAAGGGCTACGGCAGCGGCCCGGCGACGCTCTCCACCAAGCACACCCTGGCGCTCACCAACCGCGGCTCGGCCACCGCCGAGGACCTGCTGGCACTGGCCCGGGAGATCCGGGACGGCGTCCGCGAAGCCTTCGGGGTGGAGCTGGTGAACGAGCCGGTGATGGTGGGCGTCACGCTCTGAGCGGGCGCCGGGGGTGCGCCGAACGGGCGCTAGGCGGGCACGGCGGCTGGCTCGGCGGGGGCACGGTCGCCCACCAGCCAGGCGTCGATGTCCGCCAGCAGCTCCCTGCGGACGGCCTCCGGCGCGACCGAGCCGCGCACCGACTGCCGCGCCAGCTCGGCGAGCTCGGCGTCGGAGAAGCCCAGCACGTCCCGGACCAGCTCGTACTGGGCGGCCAGCCGGCTGCCGAACAGCAGCGGGTCGTCGGCGCCCAGGGCGAGCGGGACCCCGGCGTCGAAGAGCCGGCGCAGCGGGACCTCCTCGGGGCGCTCGTAGACGCCGAGCGAGACGTTGGAGGACGGGCAGACCTCGCAGGTGACCTGCCGGTCCGCCAGCCGCTCCATCAGCCGGGGGTCCTCGGCGGCCCGCACGCCGTGGCCGATCCGGCCGGCGCCCAGGTCGTCCAGGCAGTCCCGGACGGACTCCGGGCCGGACAGCTCGCCGCCGTGCGGGGCCGCCAGCAGTCCGCCGTTGCGGGCGATCGCGAAGGCCCGGTCGAAGTCCCTGGCCATGCCCCGGCGCTCGTCGTTGGAGAGGCCGAAGCCGACCACCCCGTGGTCGGCGTAGCGGACGGCCAGCCGGGCCAGCGTCCGGGCGTCCATCGGGGACTTCATCCGGTTGGCCGCGACCAGGACCCGGATGCCCACGCCGGTCGCCGCGGCGGCGTGCTCCACCGCGTCCAGGATCAGTTCCAGGGCGGGGATCAGTCCGCCCAGCCGGGGCGCGTACGAGGTCGGGTCGACCTGGATCTCCAGCCAGCGGGAGCCGTCCCGCCGCTCGTCCTCGGCGGTTTCCAGGACCAGCCGGCGGATGTCCTGCTCGTCCCGCAGCACCGAGCGGGCGGTGTCGTACAGCCGCTGGAAGCGGAACCAGCCCCGTTCGTCGGTGGCCCGCAGTCGGGGCGGTTCGCCGGAGCTGAGCGCCTCCGGCAGCCGGACGCCGTGCTTCTCGGCCAGCTCCAGGAGGGTGGCGGGCCGCATCGATCCGGTGAAGTGCAGGTGCAGGTGGGCCTTCGGCAGGCCCCTGACGTCTCGCGGGTTCAACAGGCGTTCCATTCGCCGATACTGCCGTATGCGACCCCCGGACGGGAACCGCCTCCTTCCAATCCCCCGGAGGGGTGAAAGGAGGCGGTGTGCCGGGTGAATCCCGTATGTCGGATTGACGTCAGTACAGGAGCGACGTCAGTCGCGGGCCTCGCCGAGCAGCTTCTGGATCCGGCTGATGCCCTCGACCAGGTCCTCGTCGCCGAGCGCGTAGGAGAACCGCAGGTAGCCGGGGGTGCCGAAGGCCTCGCCCGGGACGGCGGCGACCTCGACCTCGTCCAGGATCAGGCTCGCCAGCTCGGCGGAGCTCTGCGGACGCAGGCCGCGGATCTCCTTGCCCAGCAGACCCTTGACCGACGGGTAGGCGTAGAAGGCGCCCTCGGGCTCGGGGCACAGGACGCCCTCGATCTCGTTGAGCATCCGCACGATCGTCCTGCGGCGGCGGTCGAAGGCGGTGCGCATCTCGTGCACCGCGGACAGGTCGCCGGCGACGGCGGCGATCGCGGCGCGCTGGGCGACGTTGGAGACGTTCGAGGTGGCGTGCGACTGCAGGTTGGTCGCGGCCTTGATGACGTCCTTGGGGCCGATCACCCAGCCCACCCGCCAGCCGGTCATCGCGTAGGTCTTGGCCACGCCGTTGACCACGATGCACTTGTCGGCCAGCTCGGGCAGCAGGGCGGGCAGCGAGGTGAACTTCGCGTCGCCGTAGACCAGGTGCTCGTAGATCTCGTCGGTGAGCACCCACAGGCCGTGCTCCAGCGCCCAGCGGCCGATCGCCTCGGCCTCGGCCTCGGTGTACACCGCGCCGGTCGGGTTGGACGGCGAGACGAACAGCACCACCTTGGTGTTCTCGGTGCGGGCGGCCTCCAGCTGCTCGACCGAGACCTTGTAGCCGGTGGTCTCGTCGGCCACGACCTCCACCGGGACGCCGCCGGCCAGCTGGATCGACTCCGGGTAGGTGGTCCAGTACGGGGCCGGGACGATGACCTCGTCGCCCGGGTCGAGGATCGCGGCGAAGGCCTCGTAGATGGCCTGCTTGCCGCCGTTGGTGACCAGCACCTGCGAGGCGTCCACCTGGTAGCCGGAGTCGCGCAGCGTCTTGGCGGCGATCGCGGCCTTCAGCTCGGGCAGGCCACCCGCCGGGGTGTAGCGGTGGTTCTTCGGGTCGCGGCAGGCCTCGACGGCCGCCTCGACGATGTAGTCCGGGGTGGGGAAGTCGGGCTCGCCGGCGCCGAAGCCGATGACCGGACGGCCGGCGGCCTTGAGGGCCTTGGCCTTCGCGTCCACGGCGAGGGTCGCGGACTCGGCGATCGCACCGATCCGGGCGGAGACCCGGCGGTCGGCGGGGCGGATGGACTGGTCGGGCTGCGGGGTGGAAGCGCTCATGCCTGCATCGTCGCAGAACCGGGACCTACCGGGCATCGGGGTATCGCGATCCGTACGCTCCCGTCCGGATGGCGGCCCCGGAGGTCCGTCGAAAGGGGTCCCCCGGACCGGACGTCCGACGCCGGACGGGCGGCTCCGGAAGAAGACGTTCGACCAAACGCCCCTCGACCACGTACACTCGCTGCTCGACGGCCCGCCGAAAAGAACCGGAGCTTTCACCGCCTGTGCAGACAGCGGGGGGAGATGCGGTAGGTTGGTCGCCACAGGAGCCGCGAGGCACCGTAGGGCAATAGCTCAATTGGTAGAGCACCGGTCTCCAAAACCGGCGGTTGGGGGTTCGAGTCCCTCTTGCCCTGCTGCTAGATCCGTTTTCAGCCCGTTCGCTCCACAGGAGTGAGCGGGCTTGATGCGGAGATGGCACCGATCAGCACCGCTAGCCGACTGGTCGTGCCCAAACCGGGTGCGCGGCGAAGTTCGGCAGGACCCGGATTCAGGTGAGGACGAGTGACGGAGACCACGGGCTCCACCGCAACGCCTGAGAGCGGCAACCCAGAGGGTGCCGACGGCGCCGCCGAGACGGCATCGGCCGAGGGCGACAAGAAGTCGGGCAAGCAGAAGAAGTCCGGCAAGCGGGCCAAGAAGGGCCTGTTCGCCAGGATGGGCCTGTTCTACCGCCAGATCATCGCCGAACTGCGCAAGGTCGTCTGGCCGACCCGCAACGAGCTCACCAACTACACCGCCGTCGTGGTCACCTTCGTGGTGGTCGTGATGGCCTTCGTGGCCGGCCTGGACTACGGCTTCTCCAAGCTCAGCCTCCTGGTCTTCGGCTGACCGGCCGCACCACCTCTCGAACAGCTTCCCGACCCGGGCCGAATCCTCGGCCCGGGTCGAGCTGTCGGCGCCGGACGTACGCGCGGTTACCGTGGACTCGGTACTGTTGAAGTCTCCGAGACCTCACCTGGCGCCCGCGCGAGCGGTCGTACGCCGGTCCGGTCGAGGAGCGCGCCACCTTCACCATCTCCAGGAAAGAAGCCGCCACCGTGTCTGAGTCCCCCCTGTACGACGCCGACGAGACCGTCCGCGAGGCGGATGTCGCCGCCGAGCTGGACGCGGCCGAGCTGGCTGACGACGCCGAGCCCGCCGAGCAGATCGTGGACGCCGCGGACAGCGACGAGGACGAGGTCGAGGCGTACGACGAGGCCGAGGCGGGCGAGCCCGCCGAGGAGGCCGCGTCGCACGTGGAGGGCGACAGCGAGTCCGCCGCCGCCGAGGAGTCCGTCGAGGAGGAGCCGGCCGACGAGGTCGAGGTCGACCCCGTCGCCAAGTTCCGCGAGGACCTGCGCTTCATGCCGGGCGAGTGGTACGTGATCCACACCTACGCCGGCTACGAGAACCGGGTGAAGCAGAACCTGGAGCAGCGCGCCGTCTCGCTGAACGTCGAGGAGTACATCTTCCAGGCCGAGGTGCCGCAGGAGGAGGTCGTCCAGATCAAGAACGGCGACCGCAAGACCATCCGCCAGAACAAGCTTCCCGGCTACGTCCTGGTGCGCATGGACCTCACCCCCGAGTCCTGGGGCGTCGTGCGCAACACCCCGGGTGTCACCGGCTTCGTCGGCAACGCCTACGACCCGTACCCGCTGACGCTGGACGAGGTCGTCAAGATGCTCGCCCCCGACGTCGAGCGCCAGGCCGCCAAGGAGGCCGGCAAGCCGTCGCCGGTCAAGCCGAGCGAGATCCAGGTCCTGGACTTCGAGGTCGGCGACTCGGTCACCGTCACCGACGGCCCGTTCGCGACCCTCCAGGCGACCATCAACGAGATCAACCCGGACTCGAAGAAGGTCAAGGGCCTGGTCGAGATCTTCGGCCGGGAGACCCCGGTCGAGCTCTCCTTCGACCAGATCCAGAAGAACTAGTCATACGGACTTCGGATTCGGGGCGGGGCCGCGGGCCCTGCCCCGAATCCGTTTTGGTCCAGCGGCGCGGACGCGTTAGCCTGGTCCGATGTGTGTGCTGGCGGCCGGGTGTCGCCCCGGTTCCGCACGCACCAGCAATCACCTCTCGGAAGGACCCGGAGAGACATGCCTCCCAAGAAGAAGAAGATCACGGGGCTTATCAAGCTCCAGATCAACGCCGGCGCGGCCAACCCGGCGCCGCCGGTCGGCCCCGCGCTGGGCCAGCACGGCGTGAACATCATGGAGTTCTGCAAGGCCTACAACGCTGCGACCGAGTCGCAGCGCGGCATGATCGTGCCGGTGGAGATCACGGTCTACGAGGACCGTTCCTTCACCTTCATCACGAAGACGCCGCCGGCCGCGCGCCTCATCCTGAAGGCCGCCGGTGTCGACAAGGGCTCCAGCGAGCCGCACAAGACCAAGGTCGCCAAGCTCACCAGCGCCCAGGTCCGTGAGATCGCCACCACGAAGATGCCCGACCTGAACGCGAACGACCTGGACGCCGCGGAGAAGATCATCGCCGGCACCGCCCGGTCGATGGGCATCACCGTCGAGGGCTGAGCGCCCCCGTCCCGCCAGGGACAAAACGGCTCAGCCGTCCCCCGTGGTAGGGCCTGCGCAGGCCCGTCGAACACCACAACTCCAATCACCATTCAGGAGCAGCCATGAAGCGCAGCAAGGCCCTGAAGGCCGCGGACGCCAAGGTCGACCGCGAGCGCCTTTACGCCCCCCTCGAGGCCGTCCGCCTCGCCAAGGCGACCAGCACCACCAAGTTCGACGGCACCGTTGAGGTCGCCATGCGTCTGGGCGTCGACCCGCGCAAGGCCGACCAGATGGTCCGCAGCACCGTGATCCTCCCGCACGGCACCGGTAAGACCGCTCGGGTCCTGGTCTTCGCGACCGGCGAGCGTGCCGAGGCCGCGCGTGCTGCGGGCGCCGACATCGTCGGTGCCGACGAGCTGATCGACGAGGTCGCGAAGGGCAAGCTGGACTTCGACGCCGTCGTCGCCACGCCGGACCTCATGGGCAAGGTCGGCCGCCTCGGCCGCGTGCTCGGCCCCCGTGGTCTGATGCCGAACCCGAAGACCGGCACCGTGACCCCGGACGTCGCCAAGGCTGTCAACGACATCAAGGGCGGCAAGATCGAGTTCCGCGTCGACAAGCACTCGAACCTGCACTTCATCATCGGTAAGGCCTCCTTCACCGACGAGCAGCTGGTCGAGAACTACGCCGCCGCGCTGGACGAGGTGCTCCGCGCCAAGCCGTCCGCCGCCAAGGGCCGGTACATCAAGAAGACCGCCTTCTCCACCACCATGGGCCCCGGCATCCAGGTGGACCCGAACCGCACCCGCAACCTCCTCGTCGAGGAGGACCCGGCCGCGGTCTGAGCCCCAGTGCTCTAGAGCAGTCCGTACGGCGGGCCCGCATCCCTCTCACCGGGGGTGCGGGCCCGCCGTCGTTCCCGGGCGCGGCCGGGGCGGGGCCGAACGGAGCCGGGGCGGGGCCGGTGGGCCGCAACGGTTGCCTGATCGGGACACCGGCGGATGGGAACGGCGGGCCGAACCGTCGTACGCTCTGCCGGTCAGCACGTGGAGAACCTGTGACCGCCGGAGTGTGCCGTGCCACCCGCCCCCCGCCCCGCCGTTCTCGTGGCAGCCCTGCTGCTCGCCACCACCACCGGGTGCAGTCTGCTGGCCGCCCCGACCACCGGCACCCCCGGGAGGCCGGCGCCCGTGCCGCCCAAGCAGGTGGTGCTCACGGCCGCACAGGCGCTGGACGACTCGGGCAGCGCTCGGATCGACGTGGTCCAGGAGGGCCCGGGGGGCCGGCGCACCGCGAGCGGCTCCCTGGTCTGGGGCGCGGCGGACGAGGCCCGGCTGGCCGTCACCGACGAGCTGGGCAGCGGACTGCTGACCGTCAAGGACGGCACGCTCGACCTCGTCTACCAGGGCGGCGCGGCCAAGCATGCGGAGCGGCGGAGCGCCGAGGCGGTCGACCCCGCGGCGGGCCCCGATCCGGAGGGCTTCGCGGGCGGCTGGACGACGGCGCTGATCACCAACCCGGGCAGCCGGGCGTACGAGGTCGCCCAGGGCGTCACACTCCGCTCGCTCGGCGGCGAGCAGCTGGCCGGGGTGACCGTGGCGCACTACCAGGGTTCCGCGCCGCTGGCCGAACTCTTCGGCAAGGACGACGAGTTGAGTCCGAAGCAGCGCGCCGCCACACTGGACTGGTACCGGCAGCACGGGGTGGCGACGATCGGCTACGACGTCTGGATCGGGCCCGGCATGCAGCTGCTGCGGCTGCGTGAGACGGTCCGGGGGAGCGCGGGAACCACGGTGACCACCACCGATGTCTCGGCTCCGGGGGCGGCGGACACGGCAGCGACGACCCCGGCCGGGTGACGGGGAGGCCGACGGGGGGCGAGGGAGGGGATATCCGGTGTGTGGGTAATCCGGTGATCCGTTAGAGTCCGCGTGAAAAGTACACGAGAAGAGCTGACAATCAGTTCTTCCATGGCTTATCAGGAAACTCTCGGGGGTAGCTCCATGCGCGCTCTGCGCCTCGCCTCGGCCGTCGCGACGGTGGCCGTCCTGCTCGGTGCGGCCACCGCCTGCGGCAGTGACGCCAAGGGCGGCGACACCAAGGCCGGCGACGCCAAGACCGGCGAGGCCAAGCCCGCTGACACCAAGTCCGCCGACGCCAAGCCCGCCGACCCGCTCGCCGCGGCCCTCAACGCGGACCCGAAGGCCGCGCTGGCCGCCGCGGCCGTGGTGATGCAGAAGGCCGGCAACGGCAAGATCACCATGGCCCCGACCGACCCCACCGACCCGGGCGGCACCGGCGACGCGGACTGGAAGGACCCGGCCAAGGCGGCCGTGGACATGGCCAGCGACATCGAGGGCAAGAAGGTCCGGATCCGGGTGCTCGGCACGGACGCCTACCTCGGCGGCGGCGACGACATCGCCCCGGCCCTGGGTGGCAAGCACTGGGTCAAGATGCCCGCTGACCAGACGGGCGACAGCTTCCGGATGGTCGGCCAGATGACCAACCCGGTCATCCTGCTCACCGTCGGGGCCCAGAGCGGCAAGCTCTCCAAGGTCGGCCAGGAGGCCGTGGACGGAGTCCAGACCACCCACCTGCGGGCGGAGCAGGACACCGCCGCGCTGGTGGCCGGGATGACGTCGCTCTCGGCGGACCAGCGCAAGTCCGCCCAGAAGACGCTGGAGGAGGACGGCAAGACCCTCACCATCGACTTCTGGCTGAACGCCAAGCAGGAGCTCGTCCAGTACAAGGAGTACGGCGACGCCAACGGCGAGAAGAAGGCCGTCACCATCAAGTACTCCGACCTCGGCAAGGCCGCCGCGATCGCGGCACCCGCCGCGAGCGACCTCGGCAAGGAATCCGACCTGCTCAAGCTGCTCGGCTGATCCGGCCGGACCGGACGCCGAGCCCACCCGCACCGACCGGCTGCACCCCCGGGCGCATCACGCGCCCGGGATCCTCAAGGGGGGAATCATGGCTGGAACCCGCAACACCGCCGCCGTCGCCGTCGTCATCGCCGCCCTGGCGCTGACCGCGACCGCGTGCGACAACAACGACGACAAGAAGGCCGCCCCGGCCGCGCCGACCACGGCCGCCGCCGCCCCGGCCACCCCGTCGGCCGCCGCCCCGACGACCGACGCGAAGCCGGCGAAGGTCAGCCCGGCGGTCTTCCTGGAGCAGGTCACCCAGAAGACCAGCGCGGCCAAGTCGGCCAGGATCGACGAGCTGATCGAGTTCGGCGAGGTCACCATGAAGGGCCAGGGCGCCGCGTCCTGGGCCGACGGCCTGGAGGCCGACCTCACGATGGACCTGTCGGGCTCCCCGATGGCCAAGGTCCTGGAGCCGCTCACCGGCGGGCCGAAGGTGCGCTACCTGTACACCAAGGACGCGATGTTCATGCACCTGGGCGGCAAGGTGGTGGAGAGCGGAGGCCCGAGCTGGGTGCGCTACAGCAAGGCCGACATGGCCAAGGCGTCCGGCGGCGCGACCGACCAGCTCCAGAGCGCGGACCCGGTGCAGGCCGTCCGGACGCTGATCGCCGGCGGCAAGGTCACCGAGGTCGGACCGGAGACGGTGAACGGCAAGGCCACCACCCACTACACCGGCGTGCTCAGCGCGGCCGACGTGGCCAACGCCACCAGCCAGGGCATGACCCAGGCGCAGGTCGACAAGATCAAGCAGAGCCTGGACACGGCCGGCGTCACCACCGACAAGATCGACATCTGGGTCGACGCCGACAAGCTCGTCGTCAAGCGGACCGAGCAGGCCGAGACCAAGGTCGGCACGATGAACGTCTCCGTCAGCTACTCGGACTACGGCACCCCGGTGAACACCACCGCCCCGGCGGACTCCATGGACCTCGCCGAGCTCCAGAAGGCCGCCGCCGGCAGCTGATCCCCGCGGCCGGTGTCCCGGTACCGGGACACCGGCTCCGCCGACCCGGCGGAATCCAACGGGCCCCGGGGGGCCGCCGCCGGGCGGGCCGGGGACGGGTGACAAGGTGGCCCGAACGAGGCCGCCGTCGGACGGGGCCGGGCGAGAGGGGAACGGGCGATGGCGGGACGGCAGCGGTTGGCGGCAGTGGCCGTCGTCGTCCTGCTGGCGAGCGGCCTGAGCGGGTGCGGCGGGGGCGGCGGCGCGACCGCCACGCCGTCCGGCAGCCCGAGCCCGACCAGCGCCTCGCCCTCCACCGCCTCCCCGAGCGCCCAGGCCAAGCCGACCGACCGCTCGCCGCACGGGGTGCTGCTCTCCGCCCAGCTGGCCATGCAGACCGCCCGCCGGGCCAAGGTCAGCTACCGGCTCGGCGCGGACGCCGGGTCCGGCCCGCTGTTCTGGCAGCCCAAGACCGCGCTCCAGATCAAGCGCTCCACCCCGGCCGAGGCCGAGCAGCTGATCGTCGTGGACACCGTCGCCTACCAGGGCGGGGACGCCGCCACCGCCGCCCGGCAGGGCGGGAAGCACTGGGAGCGCTTCACCGTCCCGCCGGACGCGGAGGGCCACAAGGAGATCCCGTACGCCGGGCTGATCGACCTGCTGAACCCGGTCGAGGCGCTGACCGCGGCCACCGCCGAGGGGACGGACCCGGTCTTCGTCGGCGAGGAGAAGTTCGAGGACTCGACCGTCGAGCATTACCGGGTCGCCACCACGGCCGAGAGGTACGCGGCCGCCCAGACCCAGCTGACCCGGTCCCGCCGGGACGGCCTGCGGACCGCGCTCGCGCCCGGCGGCTCGCTCTCGCTCACCCTGGACCTCTGGCTCAACGACAAGGACCAGCTGGTCCGGCTCCAGCGCACGGGCAGCGGGGACAGCGGCCGGGCGGACGACTCGGTGCTCTACACCGACCACGCCGGGGCGCTGCTCTCGGCACAGGCGCCGGCCGAGTCGGACACCGTGGACACCGGCGTCCGGACGGTCTCCCCGCTGGCCCGCTGAAGCCGCGTCGGGGGTGCTCCGTCCGAGGGCGATTTGCACCTTGCGAACGCCTCCGGCTAGTCTGGCCGAAGCCAAAGACCGCTGGTTGTCACCACGCGCCCGTCAGGGAGCAGGTGACCGAAGGATCTGCGCTTCGTCGCAGGCAGCCCGCGCAGGTGTGTCTGGAGCTTCGACCTCCGGGTTCCGCGTTCACGCGGTCGCCCGTCGAGGTCGTTCCGAGCCCCGTGCCCCTGCGCACCGGGGCTCGTTGCGTTTACGCAGGAGCTTTCCTTCCGTCCGGTCGGTCCGCGGCGACCTAGGTCGACTTTCGCGGTCGGCCCGACTTCGACATCACGGAAGGAGGCGTAAGCCTATGGCCAGGCCCGACAAGGCTGCCGCCGTCGCCGAGATCACGGACAAGTTCCGTGGCTCCTCCGCGGCGCTGCTCACCGAGTACCGCGGTCTCTCGGTGAAGCAGGTCAAGACCCTGCGTCGCTCGCTCGGCGACAACGCCGAGTACGCCGTGGTGAAGAACACGCTGACCAAGATTGCGGCCAATGAGGTCGGGATCACGGAGCTCGACGACCTGTTCACTGGTCCGACGGCTGTCGCCTTCGTCACCGGTGACCCGGTGGAGTCGGCGAAGGCTCTGCGTGACTTCGCCAAGGAGAACCCCGCTCTCATCATCAAGGGCGGTGTCCTTGACGGCAAGGCGCTGTCCGCCGATGAGATCAAGAAGCTCGCGGACCTCGAGTCCCGCGAGGTGCTGCTCGCCAAGCTGGCGGGTGCCCTGAAGGCCAAGCAGTCCCAGGCTGCCGCGCTCTTCCAGGCCCTGCCGTCGAAGCTCGTCCGCACCGTGGACGCGCTGCGCGACAAGGTCGAGCAGGGCGGTGCCGGTACGCCGGCTCCCGCCGCCGAGGACGCTGCCGCCGAGTAATTCGGCAGGCTCACGCCTCGCTGCGGGCCCGTACGCCCGCCCCACCCGTACATCCGGCACCAACCTGCCGATTTAGTGGAAGGACGCCATCATGGCGAAGCTGTCCCAGGACGAGCTGCTCGCGCAGTTCGAGGAGCTCACCCTCATCGAGCTGGCCGCCTTCGTGAAGGCCTTCGAGGAGAAGTTCGACGTCACCGCCGCCGCCCCGGTCGCCGTTGCCGCCGCCGGCGTTGCCGGCCCGGCCGCCGAGGCCGCTGACGAGCAGGACGAGTTCGACGTCATCCTCGAGGCCGCCGGCGACAAGAAGATCCAGGTCATCAAGGAGGTGCGCACCCTGACCTCCCTCGGCCTGAAGGAGGCCAAGGACCTCGTTGACACCGCTGGTGCCAAGGTCCTGGAGAAGGTTGCCAAGGACGTTGCCGAGAAGGCCAAGGCCGCCCTCGAGGGTGCCGGCGCCAAGGTCACCGTCAAGTGACTTCTCGCCCCCTCTGAGGGGGCCTGAAGCCGGGCCGATCACCCTTGTGGGTGGTCGGCCCGGCTTTTTCGCGTTTCCGGGCCGGGGCCGGGCCCCGTCGGGCCGTCCACGGCCCGGTTCCCCCGACCGGCGGGTCCGGGCCGCCGGTGTGGCCGACGGCCCACTCGGCAGCGTCGGTGCCGGGGGGTATGGTGATCACCGTCGTCGAGGGCGGCCCCACCACGGTTTCTGTAACGCGGAGGGGGTCCGGGCCGATAGACCGATCGAGGCCCGCACCGCCGGTGGGCCCTTGACGAACCCGGCGCGGCGCGCGATTCTCAAGGCGCGAGTCCGCCCGGTTGGTCCGCTGCTGGATGCATAACCAGTGGCTCCGGCGGGAAATGACTCTACGTGAGTTAGAGCAGTACCCGGTGGGCGCCCGCGCTCGCCGGCTACCGGGAGGAGTCTCCGATTCGGTCTCCGAATCAGAGCTGGACAGCAGTGTCGCCTTTGGCTACACTGTCCCTTTGCGCTGCCTGTTAGCTTCTCCGTGACTCGTCGCCCGGAGTTTGCGTTGCCCTGAAGGGGTCTGGCACCGCCTCCGCAAAGCGGCTCTGACCTGGGTTTCGACTCCGGCAGAGGCCAGTGGCGAGGGAGGCGGCACCAAGCCCAAGCAGGCCCGGCTGGTACGCGCGTAGTGAGCTCCGAGCCCTCGGAAGGACCCCCCTCTTGGCCGCGCCGCGCAACGCCTCGAACAATTCCGCCGCATCCACCGCCCCGCTCCGCGTCTCCTTCGCGAAGATCAAGGAGCCCCTCGAGGTCCCGAACCTCCTGGCCCTGCAGACCGAGAGCTTTGACTGGCTGCTCGGCAACGCGGCCTGGAAGGCCCGGGTCGAGGCGGCGCTGGAGAGTGGTCAGGACGTCCCCACCAAGTCCGGTCTGGAGGAGATCTTCGAGGAGATCTCCCCGATCGAGGACTTCAGTGGGTCGATGTCGCTGACCTTCCGCGACCACCGTTTCGAGCCGCCGAAGAACTCCATTGACGAGTGCAAGGACCGCGACTTCACGTTCGCGGCCCCGCTCTTCGTCACGGCCGAGTTCACCAACAACGAGACCGGTGAGATCAAGTCTCAGACGGTCTTCATGGGCGATTTCCCGCTCATGACCCACAAGGGCACGTTCGTGATCAACGGCACCGAGCGTGTCGTCGTGTCGCAGCTGGTCCGCTCCCCGGGTGTGTACTTCGACTCCACCCTGGACAAGGTGTCCGACAAGGACATCTACTCCTGCAAGGTCATCCCCTCGCGTGGTGCCTGGCTGGAGATGGAGATCGACAAGCGCGACATGGTCGGCGTCCGCATCGACCGCAAGCGCAAGCAGTCCGTCACCGTGCTGCTCAAGGCGCTCGGCTGGACCAACGAGATGATTCTCGAGGAGTTCGGCGAGTACGAGTCGATGCGCGCCACCCTGGAGAAGGACCACACCCAGGGCCAGGACGACGCGCTGCTGGACATCTACCGCAAGCTGCGCCCGGGCGAGCCGCCCACGCGCGAGGCCGCGCAGACGCTTCTGGAGAACCTCTACTTCAACCCGAAGCGCTACGACCTCGCCAAGGTCGGCCGTTACAAGGTCAACCGCAAGCTGGGCAACGCCGAGTCGCTGGACTCCGGCGTGCTCACCGAGCCCGACATCATCGGTGCGATCAAGTACCTGGTGAAGCTGCACGCGGGCGAGACCGAGTGGCGTGACGACGAGGGCCGCGACATCGTGGTCGAGGTCGACGACATCGACCACTTCGGCAACCGCCGCCTGCGCAACGTCGGCGAGCTCATCCAGAACCAGGTCCGTACGGGTCTCGCCCGTATGGAGCGCGTCGTGCGCGAGCGCATGACCACCCAGGACGTCGAGGCGATCACGCCGCAGACCCTGATCAACATCCGGCCGGTCGTCGCCTCCATCAAGGAGTTCTTCGGCACCAGCCAGCTGTCGCAGTTCATGGACCAGACGAACCCGCTGTCGGGCCTGACCCACAAGCGCCGTCTGTCCGCGCTGGGCCCCGGTGGTCTGTCCCGTGAGCGGGCCGGCTTCGAGGTCCGTGACGTGCACCCCTCGCACTACGGCCGCATGTGTCCGATCGAGACCCCCGAAGGCCCGAACATCGGTCTGATCGGCTCGCTGGCCTCGTACGGCCGGGTCAACGCGTTCGGCTTCATCGAGACGCCGTACCGCAAGGTCGTCGACGGTGTGGTCACCGAGAAGGTCGACTACCTGACCGCCGACGAGGAGGACCGCTACGTCATCGCCCAGGCGAACGCGCCGCTGACCGCGGACCTGCACTTCGCCGAGCCGCGCGTCCTGGTCCGCCGCCGTGGCGGCGAGATCGACTACATCCCGGGCACCGAGATCGACTACATGGACGTCTCGCCGCGCCAGATGGTGTCGGTCGCGACCGCCATGATCCCCTTCCTCGAGCACGACGACGCCAACCGCGCGCTCATGGGCTCGAACATGATGCGCCAGGCGGTGCCGCTGCTGAAGAGCGAGGCTCCGCTGGTCGGTACCGGCATGGAGTACCGCTGCGCCGTCGACGCCGCGGACGTCATCACCGCCGAG
Organism: Kitasatospora sp. NPDC001095; assembly: GCF_053598615.1. Classification (NCBI taxonomy): domain Bacteria; kingdom Bacillati; phylum Actinomycetota; class Actinomycetes; order Kitasatosporales; family Streptomycetaceae; genus Kitasatospora; species Kitasatospora sp. NPDC001095. The sequence continues at coordinate 74,194 of NZ_JBSFKQ010000003.1, forward strand.
AAGGCCGGTGTCGTCCAGGAGGTCTCGGCCGACTACGTCACCGTGGCCAACGACGACGGCACGTACACCACGTACCGCGCCGCCAAGTTCACCCGCTCCAACCAGGGCACCTCCTTCAACCAGAAGGTGCTCGTGGACGAGGGCGCCCGGGTCGAGTCCGGCCAGGTGCTGGCCGACGGCCCGTGCACCGACGAGGGCGAGATGGCCCTCGGCAAGAACCTGCTCGTGGCGTTCATGTCGTGGGAGGGTCACAACTACGAGGACGCGATCATCCTGTCGCAGCGCCTCGTGCAGGACGACGTCCTCTCCTCGATCCACATCGAGGAGCACGAGGTCGACGCCCGTGACACCAAGCTCGGCCCCGAGGAGATCACCCGGGACATCCCGAACGTCTCCGAGGAGGTCCTGGCGGACCTCGACGAGCGCGGCATCATCCGCATCGGCGCCGACGTCGTCACCGGCGACATCCTGGTCGGCAAGGTCACCCCGAAGGGTGAGACCGAGCTGACCCCGGAGGAGCGCCTGCTCCGCGCGATCTTCGGTGAGAAGGCCCGTGAGGTCCGCGACACCTCGCTGAAGGTCCCACACGGTGAGTCCGGCAAGGTCATCGGCGTGCGCGTGTTCGACCGCGAGGAGGGCGACGAGCTTCCCCCGGGTGTCAACCAGCTGGTCCGCGTCTACGTGGCCCAGAAGCGCAAGATCACCAACGGTGACAAGCTCGCCGGCCGTCACGGCAACAAGGGTGTCATCTCCAAGATCCTCCCGGTCGAGGACATGCCGTTCCTCGAGGACGGCACCCCGGTCGACATCATCCTCAACCCGCTGGGTGTCCCGTCCCGAATGAACCCGGGACAGGTCCTGGAGATCCACCTCGGCTGGCTCGCCCAGCAGGGTTGGGACGTCTCCGGCCTCGCCGACGAGTGGGCCCAGCGCCTGCAGGCGATCGGCGCGGACAAGGTCGAGGGCGGCACCAACCTCGCCACCCCGGTCTTCGACGGCGCCCGCGAGGACGAGATCACCGGTCTGCTGGACAACACCACCCTCACCCGTGACGGTGAGCGCCTGGTGAACTCCACCGGCAAGGCCCGCCTGTTCGACGGCCGCTCCGGCGAGCCGTTCCCGATGCCGATCTCGGTCGGCTACATGTACATCCTCAAGCTGCACCACCTGGTCGACGACAAGCTGCACGCCCGTTCGACCGGTCCGTACTCGATGATCACCCAGCAGCCGCTCGGTGGTAAGGCGCAGTTCGGTGGTCAGCGCTTCGGTGAGATGGAGGTGTGGGCCCTCGAGGCGTACGGCGCGGCCTACGCGCTCCAGGAGCTGCTCACCATCAAGTCCGACGACGTCCTCGGCCGAGTCAAGGTCTACGAGGCCATCGTCAAGGGCGAGAACATCCCCGAGCCCGGCATTCCCGAGTCCTTCAAGGTCCTCATCAAGGAAATGCAGTCGCTCTGCCTCAACGTGGAGGTGCTGTCCTCGGACGGCCAGTCCATCGAGATGCGGGACTCCGACGAGGACGTGTTCCGCGCCGCCGAGGAGCTCGGCATCGACCTGTCCCGGCGCGAGCCGAGCAGCGTCGAAGAGGTCTGACGGAGGCTGGGCCGGCCGCAGCAGCGGCCGGCCCGCCCCCAGGCCCCCCTCAGACCACATGAACGACTCTCGACTTACGAAAGAGGGCTTGACGACCAGTGCTTGACGTCAACTTCTTCGACGAGCTCCGCATCGGCCTGGCCACCGCCGACGACATCCGCCAGTGGTCGCACGGCGAGGTCAAGAAGCCGGAGACCATCAACTACCGCACCCTGAAGCCCGAAAAGGACGGCCTCTTCTGCGAGAAGATCTTCGGCCCCACCCGGGACTGGGAGTGCTACTGCGGTAAGTACAAGCGCGTCCGCTTCAAGGGCATCATCTGTGAGCGCTGCGGCGTCGAGGTGACCCGCGCCAAGGTGCGCCGCGAGCGGATGGGCCACATCGAGCTGGCCGCCCCGGTCACCCACATCTGGTACTTCAAGGGCGTGCCGTCCCGTCTGGGCTACCTGCTCGACCTGGCGCCGAAGGACCTCGAGAAGGTCATCTACTTCGCCGCCTACATGATCACCTGGGTCGACGACGAGCGCCGCCAGCGCGACCTGCCGTCCCTGGAGGCGCACGTCTCGGTCGAGCGCCAGCAGATCGAGAACCGTCGCGACTCCGACCTCGAGGCCCGCGCCAAGAAGGCCGAGACCGACCTGGCCGAGCTGGAGGCCGAGGGCGCCAAGGCCGATGTGCGCCGCAAGGTGCGCGAGGGCGCCGAGCGCGAGATGAAGCAGCTGCGCGACCGCGCGCAGCGCGAGCTCGACCGCCTCGACGAGGTGTGGGCCCGCTTCAAGAACCTCAAGGTCCAGGACCTCGAGGGCGACGAGCTGCTCTACCGCGAGCTGCGCGACCGCTTCGGCACCTACTTCTCCGGCTCGATGGGCGCGGCGGCCCTCAAGGACCGCCTCGAGACCTTCGACCTGGCGGAGGAGTCCGAGCGCCTGCGCGAGATCATCCGCACCGGCAAGGGCCAGAAGAAGACCCGTGCGCTCAAGCGCCTCAAGGTCGTCTCCGCGTTCCTGCAGACCACCAACAAGCCCAACGGCATGGTGCTGGACTGCGTCCCGGTCATCCCGCCGGACCTGCGTCCGATGGTGCAGCTGGACGGTGGCCGCTTCGCGACCTCCGACCTGAACGACCTGTACCGCCGCGTCATCAACCGCAACAACCGCCTGAAGCGCCTGCTCGACCTCGGTGCCCCCGAGATCATCGTGAACAACGAGAAGCGCATGCTCCAGGAGGCCGTCGACGCGCTGTTCGACAACGGCCGCCGCGGCCGTCCGGTCACCGGCCCGGGCAACCGCCCGCTGAAGTCCCTCAGCGACATGCTGAAGGGCAAGCAGGGTCGTTTCCGTCAGAACCTGCTCGGCAAGCGAGTCGACTACTCGGCCCGTTCGGTCATCGTCGTCGGCCCGCAGCTCAAGCTGCACCAGTGCGGTCTGCCGAAGGCCATGGCGCTGGAGCTCTTCAAGCCGTTCGTGATGAAGCGCCTGGTCGACCTGAACCACGCGCAGAACATCAAGTCGGCCAAGCGCATGGTCGAGCGTGCCCGTCCGGTCGTGTGGGACGTGCTCGAAGAGGTCATCGCCGAGCACCCGGTCCTGCTGAACCGTGCGCCCACCCTGCACCGCCTCGGCATCCAGGCCTTCGAGCCGCAGCTGGTCGAGGGCAAGGCCATCCAGATCCACCCGCTCGTCTGCACCGCGTTCAACGCGGACTTCGACGGTGACCAGATGGCCGTCCACCTGCCGCTCTCCGCGGAGGCGCAGGCCGAGGCCCGCATCCTGATGCTGTCCTCGAACAACATCCTGAAGCCGGCCGACGGTCGCCCCGTCACCATGCCGACCCAGGACATGGTGCTCGGTCTGTTCTTCCTGACCTCGGACCGCGAGAACGTGAAGGGCGCCGGTCGCACCTTCTCGTCGACCGCCGAGGCGATCATGGCCTTCGACGCCCGGGACCTGGACGTCCAGGCCCCGATCGAGCTGCGCCTGCCGGCCGGCACCGTCCCGCCGCGCGGCTGGACCGCCCCGGTGGACGAGGACGGCCAGTCGACCTGGTTCGACGGCGAGCCCTTCCGCCTGACCACCACCCTGGGCCGCGCGCTCTTCAACGAGCTGCTGCCCGAGGACTACCCGTTCGTCGACTACGAGGTGGGCAAGAAGCAGCTCTCCGCGATCGTCAACGACCTGGCGGAGCGCTACCCCAAGGTCGTCGTCGCGGCGACCCTGGACAACCTGAAGGCGGCCGGCTTCCACTGGTCGACCCGTTCGGGTGTCACCGTCTCGATCTCGGACGTCATCGTCCCGCCGAGCAAGCCCCAGATCCTGGAGGGCTTCGAGGCGAAGGCGGAGAAGGTCCAGAAGCAGTACGAGCGCGGTCTGATCACCAACGACGAGCGCAAGCAGGAGCTCGTCGGCATCTGGACCCAGGCGACCAACGAGGTCGCGGACGCCATGGCCGCGAACTTCCCGAAGACGAACCCCATCTTCATGATGGTCGACTCGGGTGCTCGTGGAAACATGATGCAGATGCGCCAGATCGCCGGTATGCGTGGTCTGGTGTCGAACGCCAAGAACGAGACCATCCCGCGACCCATCAAGGCGTCGTTCCGTGAGGGTCTGTCCGTGCTGGAGTACTTCATCTCCACCCACGGTGCCCGTAAGGGTCTGGCCGACACCGCCCTCCGTACCGCCGACTCCGGTTACCTCACCCGTCGTCTGGTCGACGTCTCCCAGGACGTCATCATTCGCGAGGAGGACTGCGGCACCGAGCGCGGCCTGAAGCTGGCGATCGGCTCCGTGGGTGCGGACGGCGTGCTGCGCAAGGCCGACGACGTCGAGACCAGCGTCTACGCCCGCATGCTCGCCGAGGACATCACGGTGGACGGCAAGCTCCTCGCCACCGCCAACACCGACCTCGGTGACGTCCTGATCGACGAGCTGATCCGCCACGGCATCGGCGAGGTCAAGACCCGCTCGATCCTGACCTGTGAGTCGGCCGTCGGCACCTGCGCCATGTGCTACGGGCGCTCGCTGGCCACCGGCAAGCTGGTCGACATCGGTGAGGCGGTCGGCATCATCGCCGCCCAGTCCATCGGTGAGCCCGGTACCCAGCTGACCATGCGTACCTTCCACACCGGTGGTGTGGCCGGTGACGACATCACCCAGGGTCTGCCCCGTGTCGTCGAGCTCTTCGAGGCCCGTACCCCGAAGGGCGTGGCTCCGATCTCGGAGGCCGCCGGCCGGGTCCGGATCGAGGACACCGAGAAGACCCGCAAGCTGGTCATCACGCCGGACGACGGCAGCGACGAGATCGCCTACCCGGTCTCGAAGCGCGTGAAGCTGCTCGTCAGCGAGGGCGAGGCGGTCGAGGTCGGCCAGAAGCTGACCATGGGTGCCACCAACCCGCACGACGTCCTGCGCATCATGGGCCAGCGTGCCGTCCAGGTCCACCTGGTCGCCGAGGTCCAGAAGGTCTACAACTCGCAGGGTGTGTCGATCCACGACAAGCACATCGAGATCATCATCCGGCAGATGCTCCGCCGCGTGACGATCATCGAGTCGGGCGACGCCGAGCTGCTGCCCGGCGAGCTGGTCGAGCGCGGTCGCTTCGAGCAGGAGAACCGCCGCGTCGTCGCCGAGGGCGGTCACCCCGCCTCCGGCCGTCCGCAGCTGATGGGTATCACCAAGGCCTCGCTGGCCACCGAGTCCTGGCTGTCGGCCGCCTCCTTCCAGGAGACGACCCGGGTCCTCACCGACGCGGCGATCCACGCCAAGTCGGACCCGCTGCTGGGCCTCAAGGAGAACGTCATCCTCGGTAAGCTCATCCCGGCCGGTACGGGTCTGCCCCGCTACCGCAACATCCGGGTCGAGCCGACCGAGGAGGCCAAGGCCGCGATGTACTCGGCCGTCGGCTACGACGACTACGACCTGTCGCCCTTCGGCGCCGGCTCCGGCCAGGCGGTCCCGCTGGACGACTACGACTACGGCCCGTACACCGGCTGAGTCGCGTAGCACCGACCGCAGGGCGGTCACCCCGATCGGGGTGACCGCCCTGCGGCGTTCCCGGGCCCTTTCGGGGCCGCGTGGGCGGCGGACGGAATCCGATTAGGTCATTCGGCCGAAGTCACGTAAGCTCGTGTTCACCGACGCGGGGTGGAGCAGCTCGGTAGCTCGCTGGGCTCATAACCCAGAGGTCGCAGGTTCAAATCCTGTCCCCGCTACTCAGTACGAAGGGCCCGGAGGCATTCAGCCTCCGGGCCCTTCGGCGTTCCCGGGGCGGGCGACTCCGTCGTGCGGGGGAGGGGCGGGAACCGCTCCGGCGGGGGAGGTGGCGGGGGAGGCGGCCGCGGGAGGGTTCTCGGCGTCGGGACGAGGGCTCACGAAGGGGTCGGGGATGAAGCGGGTGCTGGGCGCGGTGGCGATCACGGCGGGGGTCGTGCTGGGGATGCAGGGGTGCCTGCCGTTCGGGGGCGAGGACGAGCACCGGACGCTGAGCTACGGGGTGGCGGAGCCGGTCCGGGAACTCGTCGTCGAGGGGATCAACGGCGGTGTGGTGGTGAACGGCGGCGGCGACGGCGTGCACGTGGTCGAGCGGCAGAACTACTCGGGGGACGTACCGAAGAGCAGCCACGAGGTGGCGGACGGCGTGCTGAAGCTGACGTACGACTGCGATCACTGCGGGATCGGCTACACGGTGCAGGTGCCGGCCGGGACCAAGGTGCGGGTCAAGCAGGGCAACGGCGGCGTCAGGCTGTCCGGGCTGGCCGGCGAGGCGGAGGCCGAGGTGACCAACGGCGGCGTCGAGGCCGACGGGCTGCGGTCCCCGAAGGTGCGGCTGACCGCGGTGAACGGCGGGGTGCGGGCCGACTTCGCGGTGGCGCCGTCGACGGTCGAGGCGAGCACCACGAACGGCGGGGTGCGGCTGCGGGTGCCGGCCGGGGAGGCCTACGCGGTGGACGCCCGGGCCTCGGTCGGCGGGGTGGAGGTGGGCATCCCGTCGAAGCCGGGGGCGGAGCGCCGGATCACCGCGCGGGCGGACACCGGCGGTGTGACGGTCACCGGTGCCTGACCGGGCCGTTCCGGAGGCCCTGCCGCTGGGGCATGATCTTCTCCGCGGGGGCGGCGTCCCCGGCTACGGGGGAGGTGCGGTGGTGGAGCGCGCGGCGCGGTGGCGGACGGGGCGGATCCGGTGGGAGTGGGCGACCGGCCCGAGCCCGTACGTCCTGGACACCTTCCTGGCGGTCTGCTCGGCGGTGGTGTCGGTCTGGTCGGTCTACCACGACGACACGGACTGGCCCTGGTGGGTCTACCTGCTGGCGGTGTCCACCGCGCTGTTCCTGCCCTGGCGGCGGCGGATCACGCTGCCCCTCATGGTCGTGGGCAGCGTGCCCGCGGTGCTGGTGACGGTGCTCGCGCACTCGGCGAACCCGCAGCTGCCGCTGTACGCGGTGATCGGGATGTACACCGTGGCGGAGCGCTTCCCGGACTGGCAGCGCTGGCCGGTGCTGGCGTTCGTGGTGGTCGCCAACGTGATCGGCACCCATTCGCCGAACGGCGCGCTGTTCAGCGTGCTCACCTCGGCCGGCTCCTTCGTGTTCGGCTCGCTGGTGCGCGCCCAGCGGCAGTTGGCCCGGGTGCAGGCGGAGCGGGCCCGGGAGGCCGGTGAGCGGGCGGCGAGCGACGCGGCCCGGGCGGTGGCGGAGGAGCGGGCCCGGATCGCCCGGGAGATGCACGACATCCTGGCGCACGCTGTCTCGCTGATGGTGATCCAGGCCGAGGCCGGGCCGGTGGTGGTGCGCAGCGATCCGGACCGGGCGATCCGCGCGTTCGACACCATCGCCGACGCGGGCCGGGACGCGATGGTCCAGCTGCGGCGGGTGCTCGGGGTGCTGAAGGACCCGGAGGCGGGCCGGCAGCTGGCGCCCCAGCCCCGGCTGGCCGAGCTCGCCGGGGTGGCCGATCGGGTGCGCGCGGCGGGGCTGCGGGTGGACCTCGAACTCCCGGCGGAGCAGGACCGGCTGCCGGCCGACGTGGAGGCGGCGGCGTTCCGGATCGTGCAGGAGGCGCTGACCAACACGGTCAAGCACGCCGGGGCGGACCGGGCGGCGATCCGGGTCCGGCGGGCCGGGGAGGTGCTGGAGGTCGTGGTCTCGGACAACGGCCGTGGGGTGCCGGCGCCCGCCGGCCGTACCGTGGTCGGCTGGTCCGGCGGCCGCGGGCTGGTCGGCATCCGCGAGCGGGCGGCGGCCTGCGGCGGGCGGGCCGAGGCCGGGCCGGGCCCGGAGGGCAGGGGTTTCCTGGTGAGCGCCCGGCTGCCGCTGGGCACGGGCGAAGTGGTGGAGGGAGTGGGCGGATGACGCCGATCCGGGTGGTCGTCGCGGACGACCAGGAGCTGGTGCGGGCCGGGTTCGGGATGATCCTGGACGCGCAGCCGGACATCGAGGTGGTGGCCGAGGCCCGCGACGGCGCCGAGGCGGTCGAGGCGGTGCGCGCGCACGGCCCGGACGTGCTGCTGCTGGACGTCCGGATGCCGGTGATGGACGGGCTGGAGGCGGCCCGCCGGGTGTGCGCCGAGTTCCCGGCCACCAAGGTGATCATGCTGACCACCTTCGACATCGACGACTACGTCTTCGACGCGCTGTACGCGGGCGCCAGCGGCTTCCTGCTCAAGGACGTCCGGCGGGACGACCTGGCGCACGGGGTGCGGATGGTCGCCTCGGGGGAGGCGCTGCTCGCGCCCTCGGTGACCAGGCGGCTGATCGGCGAGTTCGCGGCCCGCCGGCCGGGGGCGCCGGAGCGGGCGGTGCGGCCGCCGTCGCGGCTGCTGGAGCAGCTGACCCTGCGCGAGCAGGAGACGCTGCGGCTGATCGCGCGCGGGCTGTCCAACGCGGAGATCGCGGCCGAGCTGGTGGTCAGCGAGCACACGGTGAAGACGCACGTCAGCAATGTGCTGAGCAAGCTCGGGCTGCGGGACCGGGTGCACGCGGTGGTGTTCGCGTACGAGGCCGGGGCGGTGGTGGCGGGGGAGTCCTGACGGGCTCCCCCGTGCGAGGGAGGCGGCCCTTTCGCCGGTGCGGGCGATCCGGGACGAGGGCGCGGGCGGCCAGGCTCTGCGGTGTCGGAACGGACCACACCACCGGAGGTCAGGATGAACGCCACGTCGGACGCCCGCACCACCCGCCTCGCCCGCCTCACCCCGTACGCCGTCGTCGGCGCCCCCGCGCTGATGGCGCTCTACGGCGGCATCCGGCTGGTGCCGGGCTCCCGGGCGCCGGGCCCCGGCTGGACGGCCGGCCACGCGGCGATGTTCGCCGGGCTGCTGCTGTTCGTCCCGGTCCTGCTCGCCCTGCACCGGCGGCTCGCCCCGCGTGGCACGGCCGGGCGGGTCGGGGCCGGGGCGGCCCTGGGGACGGCCTTCGCGGGGCTGCTCTGCTCGCTGGCGCAGATCGGCATCGACCTGGTCGTCGGGCTGGTGGCGGCGGACAAGGCCGAGCAGTCCCGGCTGTTCGACCGGGTGCAGGGCGTCCCCGGCGTGCTGCCGGCCGTCTACCAGGTCGGGCCGCTGCTCTTCTACGTCGGCCTGCTGGCGCTGCTGACCGCGGCGGCGGCGGGCCGCTCCCGGACGCTGCGCTGGTGGAGCCCGGCGCTGGTGCTGCTCGGCACCCTGGCCAGCGGCGTCGACCTGGCCCTCGTCCCGCTCGCCGCCGCCTGCTACCTGCTCGCCCTGGCCCCGCTGGCCCGCCCGGCCGCCGCGCCGCGGGCCGCGCTGGCCTGATCCGCGCGCTTCGGCCCGAAACGGCCCCCGCCGGATTTTCGGTGGCCGCCGGCGGGCCGTCGGCCGTACCGTCCGGGGTATGAACGCGAAGCGCCCCCTGGTCGCCGTGCTCACCGGCGCGGGCATCTCGACGGACTCCGGCATCCCCGACTACCGCGGCCCGAAGGGGCTGTGGCAGAAGGACCCGTCGGCGCAGGAGCTGGTCACCATCGAGCCGTACCTGGACGATCCGCGGGTGCGCCGGCGGGCCTGGCGGATGCGGCTGGAGACGGCCGCCCCGGCCGCCGAGCCGAACGCCGGGCACCGCGCGCTGGTCGACCTGGAGCGCTCCGGGCTGCCGACGCGGGTGCTCACCCAGAACATCGACGGGCTGCACCAGAAGTCCGGGCTGACCGCCCGCAAGGTGCTGGAGCTGCACGGCAACCTCCGGGAGACGCAGTGCCTGCGCTGTCGGATGGTCGGCCCGATGGCGGAGGCGCTGGCGCGGGTCGAGGCGGGGGAGCCGGACCCGGAGTGCCGGGAGTGCGGGGGGATCCTCAAGCCGAACATCGTGATGTTCGGCGAGAACCTGGACCCGGAGGTGCTCGGTCAGGCCGACGCGATCGTCCGGGCCTGCGACGTCTTCATCGCGGTCGGCACCAGCCTCCAGGTGTTCCCGGTGGCGGCGCTGCCGTACAACGCGGTGAAGACCGGGGCGAAGCTGATCATCGTGAACGGCGAGCCCACCCCGTACGACGAGGCCGCGGCCGAGGTGATCCGGGAGCCGATCTCGGAGGCGCTGCCGAAGCTGGTGCGCCGACTTGTACGGGAACGGGCCTGATCAGGGGCCGGAAGGTCGTATTCCCGGATGTACCGCGTGCGTACGATGATCGTTCCGGCTTCCCCCTTCTGGCCTGGAGTGATCGACCGATGACGACGACGGCGAAGTTCGACCCCTGGTCGGCGGAGTTCGTGGCCCACCCGTACGACGCGTACGCCGAACTGCGCGAGCACGCGCCGGTGACGTACTTCGAGCCGACGAACCAGTGGCTCGTCTCGCGCTTCGAGGACGTCAGCGCCCTGCTGCGCGACCGGCGACTGGGCCGCACCTACACCCACCGCTTCAGCCACGAGGAGTTCGGCCGCACCGCGCCCGACCCGGCGCACGAGCCCTTCCACACCCTGAACGACCACGGGCTGCTGGACCTCGAGGGGCCGGACCACACCCGGCTGCGCCGGCTGGTCTCCAAGGCCTTCACCCCGCGCATGGTCGAGGGCCTGCGCCCCACCGTGCGCCGGCTGGCCGGGGAACTGGTCGACGAGCTGCTCGCGGCCGGCGGCGGCGACCTGATCGCCGCCGTCGCCGAGCCGCTGCCCGTCGCCGTGATCGCCGAGATGCTCGGCGTGCCGGAGGGCGACCGGCACCTGCTGCGGCCGTGGTCCGCCGACATCACCGGGATGTTCGAGCTCAACCCGAGCGAGGAGGTCGCCCGCCGGGCCGTCACCGCCAGCATCGAGTTCTCCGACTACCTGCGCACCCTGATCCGCGAGCGCCGGGCGAACCCGGGGACGGACCTGATCAGCGCGCTCATCCAGGCCCAGGAGGGCTCCGACGCGCTCAGCGAGCAGGAGATGATCTCCACCTGCGTGCTGCTGCTCAACGCCGGCCACGAGGCGACCGTCAACACCACCGGCAACGGCTGGTGGGCGCTGTTCCGAAACCCCGGGGAGCTCGCCCGGCTGCGCGGCTCGGTCGACGAGCTGCTGCCCACCGCCGTCGAGGAGCTGATGCGCTGGGACACCCCGCTGCAGATGTTCGAGCGCTGGGTGCTGGAGGACATCGAGGTCCGGGGCGTCACCATCCCGCGCGGCGCCGAGATCGCCCTGCTCTTCGGCTCCGCCAACCGCGACCCCGAGCGCTTCGCCGACCCGGACCGCCTCGACCTCGGCCGCACCGACAACCCGCACATCACCTTCGGCGCGGGAATCCACTTCTGCCTCGGCGCCCCGCTTGCCAGACTGGAGCTCACCGAGTCCTACGGCACGCTGCTGCGCCGGGCCCCGGGCCTGCGGCTGGTCCGTGAGCCCGAGTGGAACCCGGGCTACGTGATCCGCGGGCTCAGGGAGCTGCTGGTCGAGGTGTGACGGAGGAGGGGGAGCTGCCGTGGGCAAGGCGACGGGGGCGCTGTTGGGTCTGGCGATCGGGGACGCGCTGGGCAAGGAGACCGAGTTCCACGAGGTCGAGGAGATCGCCTGGAACCATCCCGACTGGCGGCGACTCCCGCTGCCCGAGCGGGCGCTGGTCACCGACGACACCCAGATGACGCTCGCCCTCGCCCGTGGCCTGCGCACCGCCCTGGAGCGCGGGCCGCTCACCCCGCTGCGGCTGGAGCGACCGGTCCGCGAGGAGTTCGTCGACTGGTGGCGCTCCCCGCAGAACAACCGCGCCCCCGGCATGACCTGCCTGCGCGCCTGTCAGCGGCTCAGCCACCCCGAGCACCGCTGGCAGCAGGCCAGCGACGTCGGCTCCAAGGGCTGCGGCGCCAACATGCGGGTCGCCCCGGTCGGACTGGTCCGCGGCCTGGACGCCCGGCAGCTCTCCGGCGCCGCCCAGCTGCAGTCCGCGCTCACCCACGGCCACCCGACCGCCCTCGCCGCCGGCGACCTCACCGCGTACGCCGTGCGGCGGCTGGCCGAGGGCGTCCGGCCGGCCGACCTGCCCGCGGCGCTGCGGGCGTACGCGCTGGCGAGCCGGGAGCGGTACGACGAGTTCTGGCTCGGCGACCTCGCCGACCGCTGGCACGACCCCTCCCCGCAGGCCGGCACGGCCCGGGGCTGGGAGGAGTGCCTCACGGTGCTCGACCGACTGGACGCCGCGCTCGCCGCGCCCGACGTCGAGGCCGACCCCTGCCTGGCGACCGGGGAGGGCTGGATCGCCGAGGAGGCCCTCGGCACCGGCCTGCTCTGCTTCCTGCTGCTGCCCGACGACCCGGTGGCGGCCGTCCGCCGGGCCGCGTACTCCAGCGGCGACTCCGACTCGCTGGCCTGCCTGACCGGCGCCTTCGCGGGCGCCCACCACGGCGAGGCGGCCTGGCCGGCCGACTGGGTGGAGCGGATCGAGCACCGGGACGAACTGCTGGAGTTCGGGGCGCTCTGGGACTGATCCGGGGCCCCGCCGGGCGGGGCGGGCCGGGCGGAACCGGTCGGCGGGGCGGCGCGTCGAAGGGCCATGACGAACCGCAGCACCGCACCCCGTCGCACCCTCCGCCGCCCGGCGGCGCTGCTCCTCGCGGCCGCGCTCGCCGCGCCGCTGCTCGCCGGTTGCGGCAGCACCGGAGCCGCCGCGCCCGTGGAGCTCCGGGCGTCCGCGCCCGCGAGCCGGCCGGCCGTGGACCCGGCCCGGGTGGCCGCCACCGCGGCGGCCACCGACGCCTTCGGCCTGGACCTCCTGCACGCCCTGACCGCCCAGCCGGACGCCGCCGGGAGCAACCTGGTGGTCTCCCCGTCCGGCCTGGCCACGCTGCTCGCCATGCTGCTGCCCGGTGCCCGCGGCACCACCGCCGGGGAACTGGCCAAGGCCCTGCACACCGGGCTCGACCCGCGGCAGTACGCCTACGCCACCGGCGCGCTGAACCGGCCGGTCCCGGCCACCGGCAAGCTCACACTGCGCCGCAGCGACGACCTCTGGACGCAGCAGGGCCTGGCCGTGGAACCGGACTACCTGGCCACCCTCGCCGCCGCCTTCGACACCGGCGTGCACCAGGCCGACTTCGCCAAGGACCCGGACGGGGCCCGCAGAACCGTCAACGGGGCCGTGGAGAAGGCCACCGACGGCCGGATCAAGGACCTGTTCGGCCGGGACGCGATCACCTCGAACACCCGGCTGGTGCTCACCGACGCGCTGTACCTCAAGGCCGAGTGGGCCTCCGCCTTCAAGCCCTCGCACACCGCCGACCGCCCGTTCCACAAGCTCGACGGGTCCACCCCGGCCGTCCCCACGATGGGCCAGACCGGGGAGTTCAAGTACGCCGACGGCTCCGGCGGGATCGTCGGCGAGCCCTGGCAGGCCGTCGAACTGCCATACGCGGACGGCGGGCTGGCGATGGACCTGATCCTCCCCGGGCAGGGCGGCTTCACCGCCTTCGCCAAGGGCCTGGACCAGCCCCAGCTGGACCGCATCCTCGGCGCGCTCACCGAGCGGCCGGTCGACCTCCGGCTGCCGCGCTTCCACTTCGGCACCTCGAAGGAACTCACCCCCGCGCTGCGCTCGCTCGGGGTGGAGGCGGCCTTCGACCGGGCCGACTTCGGCGGCATCGCCAAGGACCCGCTGGCCGTCGGCACCGTGGTGCAGAAGGCCACCATCGAGGTCGGCGAGCAGGGCACGGTCGCGGCGGCCGGCAGCGGTGCCGGGATCGACGTGGCGGCGGCGCCGAACGTCGAACGGCCGGTCGAGATGCACCTCGACCGGCCATTCCTGTTCCTGATCCGGGACACCCGGAGCGGGGCGCCGCTGTTCCTCGGCCAGGTCACCGACCCGCAGGCGCCGTAGGGCCCGTCCTCACACTCGCGCCCGCGCTACCAGGCCGGGTAGCGCCCGCCGAGCCCGGGGTGCAGCGGGTCGCGGCTGCCGAACAGCACCAGCAGGTCGTCGGCGACCTGCCGCAGCTCCGCCCGGCCCTCGACCGCCCCGGCCCACTCGGCGGGCAGCGCCGCCGCGCCGTACGCGGCCCCGACCAGGTTGCCGCAGACCGCGCCGGTCGAGTCGCTGTCCCCGGAGTGGTTCACCGACAGCAGCAGCGCGGTGCGCACCGGGTCGGGGTCCAGGGTGGCCGCCAGCAGCGAGTACACCGCGATGGCCAGGCACTCCTCGGCGACCCAGCCGAGCCCGACCCGCTCCACCGTCTCCGCGGCCGGCTCGGCCTCCTGGGCGAGCCGCACCGCCCGGGCCAGCGCCTGGACGGTCTCCTTGGAGCTCGGCAGCTCGCGGATCTGCTCCACCGTCTCGCCGACCGCCGCCCACGGCTCGGTGCCGTCCGCGAGCCGCTCGATGAGCGCCGCGAAGGCGCCCGCCGCGAGGTAGCCGGTCGGGTGGCCGTGGGTGAGCTGGGCGCACTGCACCGCCAGTCCGAAGGACTGCTCGACGCCCAGCCGGGCCAGCCCGAACGGCGCCGAGCGCATCACGGTGCCGCAGCCCTTGGAGCCCGGGTTGATCGGCCCGGTCAGCCCGATCGCCGACGGCGCCTCGAACACCGGGTGCTCGGACACCCCGCTCAGGCAGGCGTTGCCCGGCGCCCGCCGCGCGTACAGGAAGGGCCGGCTCAGCAGCCAGCCGTCGTACGGGTGGGGCTGCGGCTCGGTGTCCGGCGCGCCCTGGTACTGGGTCCGCAGCCAGCGGCGGTAGGCGCCGTGCACGGCCTCCGGCACCGAGCCGCCGCCGCCCGTCCAGCCGCGGACGAAGCCGCGGATCAGACCCTCGGCGGTGAACAGCGTCATCTGGGTGTCGTCGGTCACCTCGACCGGTCCGGGCCCGGCCGGCAGCGCGGTCACGCCCTGCGGCCCGTACCGGTCCTGGATCTGGTGGAGCTGCTGGAACTCCACCGGCCAGCCCAGCGCGTCGCCGATCGCTCCACCGAGCAGTGCTCCGCGCACCCGGTCCCGGTACCCCGATTCCGCCGCCGGTTCCGTCACGTCGAGTCCCCCTTCGTTCCTGGCGGACTACGTTCTATCAGGTCCCCGGGAAGCGGGGCGGCTCTTGTGGATCTTGCGCGGGTCGGGCCGGGACCGGTGGGGCCGGCCGGGCCCACCGGCGCCCTCAGTGGCGGATCGCCCCGGCGCGCCCGTGCAGCGTGGCCCGGTCGGCGGCGGCGCGTCCGGCCGCCCAGCCCACCCCGTCGCTGACCCGCACCCGCTGCGAGACCAGCTTCGGGAACAGCCGGCCGACCTCCTCGTCCACCGCCTCGGAGCGGGCGGCGAGCGCGGGCAGCAGCCGCTCGTCGGGCAGCAGCTGCTCCTCGGTGCCGTCCTCGCGCAGGTGCCGCCCGGCCGCGGCGGCGCTGGTGGCGCGCTCGGTCGCGGCGGTCAGCCGCTCCCGGATCCGCGCCGCGTACGCGACCAGGAAGGACTGCCGGAACGCCTTGCTGCGCGAGTCCCTGCGGGAGCCCGCCTTGTTCATCGCGTGGGTGGCCTGCACCAGCAGCGAGGTGTAGAGCAACTCGACGCCGTCCAGGTCGCCGTCGAAGCCGACCACGGTGCAGAAGCCGAACTCCTTCGCCCACACCACCCGGCACCGGTTGGCCGCCGCGACCGCGTCCAGCAGCATCGTCTTGGGGCCCTCGTACGGGTTGTCCACCCCGATCCGCAGCGCCGCCGGGGTGTCGCGGTCGGTGCCGTCCACGGCCAGCAGTGCCTCGTCGATGCTGTGCTGGGCCATCAGCTGCTGGGCCTTGGCGGTCAGCGCCTCGGCCTCCTCCGGGTACTCGGTGGACTCGGCCTTGGCCAGCAGCGCCCGGATCCGCGCCAGCATCCGCGGCTCGCCGGCCGCAGGCGCCGAGCGCCGCGGCCGCACGGCCTGCCCGGGGGCGGGCCCCACCGGGGCGATCGGCGGCAGCCGGCCCCAGGTGCGCAGCAGCTCCAGGACGGCGGTGGCGAGCGCGAAGCGGTCCAGCCGGTGCCGGTCGGCGAAGGCACCGAGGTACTCCTCGTCGCCGGACCACCACACCTCGGCCTCCAGCTCGCGCAGCTGCTCCAGCCAGCGCCGGTCCAGGGCGGCCGCCGGGTGGCGGCGGCCCTCGGCGGCGATCAGGTCCACCGCGAGGGCCAGGTGGACGGGCTTCAGCTCGCGCCGCACCACCCGGACCAGGTCGGCCGGCCGCCACCCGGCGGACCAGCAGCGGCCGACGGCGGTGTCCGCGTGGCCGAGCAGCGCCCGGCCGACCTCGGGCCACTGCCCGGCCGAGGCGGCCAGCAGCGACGCCCCGGTGTCCAGGGCGAGGTCCAGTGCGTCCTCGGGGGCCGTCAGCACCGACCGCACCGCCTGCTCCAGCAGCGGTCCGGCGGTCCCGGCCTGCTGCGCGCGCTCGCCCACGGTCTGTCCCTGCTCTCCTCGACGGTCCGGCCTCCTGCCCATGATGCCGGAGCCGTGGCGGGAACCCGCCGGGGAGCGGGCCGGGCCGGTGCGGCGGCCCGGCTCAGCGCTCGATGGCCTTGGCCAGGATCTCCGGCGTGCGCTCCAGCAGCCGGCTCGCCGCCATCCGCACGCCCAGCGCCGCGACCAGGGCGCCGTAGAGCGGGCCGATCAGCAGCACCGGCCAGCTCGGCCCGTCCGAGGCCAGCGCCCAGGCGAGGTAGCCGCCGACCGGCAGCGCCAGCACCGTGACGCCGAACATCGAGCCGAACTGGTTGAGCAGGATCAGCCCGCCCTGCCCCGGGGCGGCGTTGCGCATCGGGTTGCTGTCGGCCGGCATGGTGTACGGCGCCAGCACGCTGAACATCGAGCCCAGCGCGATCCCGCAGCCGAGCAGCGCCAGCGCCAGGCCGAGCGCCGACGGCAGCTCGCCCCACCGGCCGGTGACGGCCGCCAGCACCAGCCCGAGCACCACCGTCACCGGGACGGCGTACGACAGCACCGCGTACGCCCGGCCGCGCAGCTCGGACCGGGCGTCGGCCGGGGTGCGCAGGGTGGCGGCGACCATCCAGAACGCCGAGCCGTCCATGCCGAACAGGTTGAGCATCTGCAGCCCGAGGAACACCCCGGTCATCGCCAGCAGGTACACGCTCGCCCAGCCCTGGACCATCGACAGCACGCAGATCACCAGCGTCATCCCGATGCTGGTGAACAGCGCCGCCTTGGCCCGCGGCTCGCGCCAGGCGTACCGCAGGTGGCGCTGCATCACCGCGCCGGTCCGCCCCTGGGGCAGGAAGCCCCACCCGCGCGCGTTGCGCACCCCGCGGGCCACCTCCAGGGTGGAGGAGTCGGCCGTCACCATCAGCTCCTGGAGGCTCCGCCGCCACCAGCGCAGCAGCAGCGCCAGCAGCGCGGCGGTCGCGGCGAGCTGGAGCAGCGCGAGCCCGTACCGGCCCTCGCCCGCGGTGCGCGGCGCGTCCGCCGCGCTGATCGGCGGGATCCAGCGCAGCACGGAGGCGATCGGCTTCAGCGGGGTGAGGTCGATCGGCCCGCCCCGGCGGCCGAGGATGCTCTGCGAGCCGACGTTGGCGACCTGCACCAGCAGCGCGAAGGCCAGCCCGCCGAAGATCGCGAAGTCCTTGCCGCGGCGGCTGGAGAGCATCCGGGCGTTGCCCGCCGCGACCGCCCGGGAGAGCGTGACCAGGCAGAGCACCGCGAGCGGCACGCCCGCCACCGCGACCGCGGCCGAGGCGCCTCCCGCCGCGCCGGCCAGCACCGCGCCGGTGACCAGCACCAGGGTGATCAGCGGCCCCGGCCCGATCAGGGCGGCCAGCAGCGAGCCGCGCAGCAGCGGGCCGGGCCGCAGCGGCAGCATGGTCAGCCGGGTCGGGTCGGCGCTCTCGTCGCTGGAGAAGAGGAACAGCGGCAGCGCGGCCCAGCCCAGGGTCAGCACGCCGAGCAGCATCACCCCGGCGTCCCCGGAGCCGGTGTACCGCCCGTTCAGCGCGGCCATCGCGACGGCGATGCCGGCCGCGAAGGCCAGGCCCACGACGCCGCCGATCACGTAGACGGTGGTCCGGCCGGGGCTGCGCCGCAGCCCGTTGCGCAGCAGCCGCAGCTTGAGCGCCACCAGGGCACGGACCACCGTCCGCCCGTCCGGCACCGGAGCCGTGACCCCGCCCGTCACCGGAGCCGTGACCCCGCCCCTCACCGGTCGACTCCGGCCTGGCCGCCGCCGAGCCAGCCGAGCACCTGCCCGTCGTCCTCGCGCACGCCGATCAGCTCCAGGAAGGCCTCGTGCAGGCTGCGCCCGCCCCGGACGGAGTCCAGCGGGCCCTGGGCGATCACCCGGCCGGCGTTGACCACCGCGACCCAGTCGCAGAGCTGTTCGACCAGCTCCATCACGTGGCTGGAGAACACCACCGTGGAACCGGCCGCCGCGTACCGCTTGAGCACGCCGCGGATGGTCTGGGCGGAAACCGGGTCGACGCCCTCGAAGGGTTCGTCCAGGAATAGCACGTCCGGGTTGTGCAGCAGGGCGGCGGCGAGGCCGATCTTCTTGCGCATGCCGGTGGAGTAGTCGGCGACCAGCTTGTCGGCGTCCCGGCCGAGGTCCAGGACGGCCAGCAGCTCCTCGGCCCGCCGGTCCACCTCGGCGCCGGGCAGGCCGCGCAGCCGCCCGGTGTACTGGAGCAGCTCGCGCCCGCTGAGCCGCTCGAACATCCGCAGGCCCTCGGGCAGGATGCCTATTCGGGCCTTGACCGTGACCGGGTCCGCCCACACGTCGGTGCCGTGGACCAGGACGGTGCCCTGGTCGGGCCGGAGCAGCCCGGTGACCATCGACAGCGTGGTGGTCTTGCCGGCGCCGTTCGGCCCGACCAGGCCGACGAACGCCCCGGCCGGAAGCTCCAGGCTCAGCCCGGCCACGGCTGCCTGGGTGCCGAAGTGCTTCCAGAGCCCCTGGATGCTGACGGCGGACTGGGTTCCCGGTCCGGGGAGGTCGGAGGACGGCGGCGCTGACGCCTGCATGGCGGCCTTCTCTGCTCGTGGTGGGACATCGTCGTGGCTGGGGACCAGCCTGGCATTGCTCGAACGGGCTGTCGCCCGAGTTGAGCATCCCTTGAGACCGTCCGCCGAACGGCCCAGGCGCGCCGCCCCGACGTCCTCTTCCCTGTCACTGGTCCGATTCGGCAACTACCCGGTCCCGTCGTTCGTCCTGCACTATGAGTGAGCAGTGACGTGCGCGGGGGTGCCGCGCTACCGGGAGGTGGCGGATGTCCGTACAACGATGGGGCGAGCCCGGTTCCGGCTATCCGCCCGGCAGGCAGCCGGCGGCGGGCTGGCAGCCGGCGCCCCCGCAGGCCGTGATGCGGGCGGGCCACGCCGACCGGGACCGCACGCTGGACGTCCTCAAGGCCGCGTTCGCCGAGGGACGGCTCACCATCCAGGAGTACGAGCAGCGCCACGAGGCGGCGGCCGGGGCGCAGACCTACGGCCAGCTGGCCGCCCTGGTGGCCGACCTGCCTTCCGGGCCGATGACGGCGCCGCCGATGACCGCGCCGCAGCCGGTCCCGGCGACCTTCCTCCCGCCGCCCCCGCCGCCGCCCCGCCCCACCAATGTGCTCGCGGTCACGTCGTTGGTGCTCAGCCTGGTCTGCGTCTCGCTGCCCGCCGTGGTCACCGGCCACATCGCCCGGTCGCAGATCCGCCAGCGCAACATGGACGGCGACTGGGCGGCCGTCCTCGGCCTGGTCATCGGTTACATGGGCACCGCTTTCTGGACCTTGTTGATCCTGCTGGGTACCGTCTGACCCGCTGGTACCGCCTCCGTCGTCGGTGGACCGCACCGGGCCGGACCGACTCGGCGGGCCTCCACCGGGAGGGTGCCATTAGTCCCTCAGGGCTCGGTTCGGTACGGTCTTCTCGTCCATGGCTGACCGTTGCCTGTTACATCTCGTCGATGCGAGCACCCACCGCGCCCGGCCGTGGGCGCCGCACGCCGAGTTCGGACCGACCCCGAAGGCCCATTTCCAGATGATGATCACTGCCGTCAAGAGCATCGCCGAGCGGCTCGCGTCCTCACCCCGGCGGCTGTGGGCGGTCGCGTTCGCGATCCTCTTCGCGCTGAGCGCCTCCTGGTCGCTGACGACTCCGATCGGCGGCGCGCCCGACGAACCCGCGCACATCATCCGGGCGGGCGCGGTCGCCCGGGGCCAGGTCAACGGCGAGGAGGTCATGACCCCGCACACGGTCGGCGGGATCCAGGGCTACTGGGCCGAGAGCGGGGTGGTGCTCCCGCGGATCTACGAGGACCTCGCGGAGACCCACTGGTGCTACGCCTTCAAGTCCTGGCAGTCGGCCGACTGCGCGCCCCCGCTCAAGCAGCGCTCCGGGACGGCCGAGGTGACCACCTCGGCGGGTCGCTACCACCCGGCGTACTACTTCGCCGTCGGCTGGCCCAGCCTGCTGCTCCCCGGCAAGACGGCCTTCTACCTGATGCGCCTGATCTCGGCCGCGATCTGCTCCGCCCTGGTGGCGAGCGCGGTGGTCTCGGCGGCCGAGTGGCGCCGGCGGTCCCTCAGCATCCTCGGCGTGGTGGCGGCCACCACCCCGATGTCGCTGTTCATGTTCGGCGTGGTCAACCCGAGCGGCCCGGAGATCGCCGCGGGCATCCTGGTCTGGAGCTCCGCCGTGGCGCTGCTGATGAACCCGGACCCGCAGCTCCTGAGCCGCCGCGTCGCCCGGCTCGGCATCGGCGCGGTGGTGCTGATCAGCATCCGGCCGTTGGGCCTGATCTGGCTCAGCGGGGCGGTCTTCTTCGCCCTGCTGCTCGGGCGCAGGGGCGTGCTGGGCGACATCCTGCGCCATCGGGCGACCTGGGCCTGGGGCGCCGTGGCCGCGGTCTCGGCCGGCGTGGCCCTCGTCTGGTCCTCGACCCATCCGGACAACTCGACCATCAACGCCCCGAGTAACTTCACCCCGCTGTCCGCGGCCCGTCAGACCTTCGACAACGGTCTGCTGTACATGAAGCAGATGATCGGCTACTTCGGCTGGCTGGACGCCGAGCCCCCGGCCGCGACGCTGCTGCTGTGGTGCGCCGTGGCGATCGCCCTGGTGCTGCTGGCGCTCTGCTACGCGCGGCTCAGGGACACCCTGGCCGTCCTGGGGATCCTGGTCGGGATCGTGGCCATACCCCTGGTGGCCCAGGCCATGCAGGCGCAGAAGGTCGGCATGATCTGGCAGGGCCGCTACCTGCTCCCGTTCGCCGTCGGGTTGCCGATCGTGTGCGCCGCGATCTGCCACGAGCGGCTGCCGCGGGGCGGTTTCGCCTGGCGCCGGCTGATGGTGCTCTGCTCCTTCGCGCTGGCCCTGGCCGACTTCGCGGGGTTCATCTGGGCGCTGCGCCGCAACACGGTCGGTACCGGCGGTTCGTTCTTCATCAGCCCGGCCCACTGGTCGCCGCCGTTCGTGGGCTGGCAGCCCTGGGTGCTGGTGTACGGGGCGGGCGTGCTGGCGCTGGGGCTGCTCGTCGCCCTGTCGGACCGGAAGGGGACGGACCGGCCGCAGGACGAGTCGGCGTCGGCCGGGACGTCCGGGGACGGTGCCGACGACGGGAGCACCCCGCTCGCCGCCGCCCGCGCGGAGGCGTAGGGTTTCGCCCTGCGGGGGGCTCTCGGCCGTGATATGGGCGGCACCGGCGCCGGTTCCCGTCCCGTTTCGAGGCCAGGCCCCGCGACCTGCGGCGTTGCATTTGTTTTGACCGCGCCCGATGCGCTAGGTACGCTCTGACCTTGTGCCTGGGGTGTCCCCGGGTCCTTGTGCGTGCATGCACACCGGTCGCCGCGCCGAGCCGGAGCGCCTCCCAGCGCGCCGCGCGTAGAGCGCCGTCGCTGTACATCAGCCATGGGATTCCGTGTCGTAACAAGCCCAACACACCCGACCGCGTGGGTCGACCACGGGGCCGGGTGCGAGGGAGACACCGCAGGTTAGTTTCACCAAGCCTTGGCACACAGAAAACGGAGAAACGGTGCCTACGATCCAGCAGCTGGTCCGAAAGGGCCGGCAGGACAAGGTCGAGAAGAACAAGACTCCCGCGCTGAAGGGCTCCCCGCAGCGCCGTGGGGTCTGCACGCGTGTGTACACGACCACCCCGAAGAAGCCGAACTCGGCTCTCCGCAAGGTCGCCCGTGTGCGCCTCACCAGCGGGATCGAGGTCACCGCTTACATCCCGGGCGAGGGCCACAACCTGCAGGAGCACTCCATCGTGCTGGTGCGCGGTGGTCGTGTGAAGGACCTTCCTGGTGTCCGCTACAAGATCATCCGCGGTTCGCTCGACACCCAGGGTGTCAAGAACCGCAAGCAGGCTCGCAGCCGCTACGGCGCCAAGAAGGAGAAGTAAGAATGCCTCGTAAGGGCCCCGCCCCGAAGCGCCCGGTCATCATCGACCCGGTTTACGGCTCCCCGGTCGTCACCCAGCTGGTCAACAAGATCCTGCTGCACGGCAAGCGCTCCACCGCCGAGCGGATCGTCTACGGCGCCCTCGAGGGCGTCCGTGAGAAGACCGGCTCGGACCCGGTCGTGACGCTGAAGCGCGCGCTGGAGAACGTCAAGCCGGCCCTCGAGGTCAAGTCCCGCCGTGTCGGTGGCGCGACCTACCAGGTTCCGGTCGAGGTCCGTCCGGGCCGCGCCAGCACCCTGGCGCTGCGCTGGATGGTCGGTTACTCCCGCGCCCGTCGCGAGAAGACCATGACCGAGCGCCTGATGAACGAGATCCTCGACGCCAGCAACGGCCTGGGCGCTTCCGTGAAGCGTCGCGAGGACACCCACAAGATGGCCGAGTCCAACAAGGCCTTCGCGCACTACCGCTGGTAGTCCGTACCCCGTCACTAGACAGAGAGAGAACGAGCCACCATGGCTGCAACCTCCCTTGACCTCGCCAGGGTCCGCAACATCGGGATCATGGCGCACATCGACGCGGGCAAGACCACCACCACCGAGCGGATCCTGTTCTACACCGGTGTCTCGTACAAGATCGGTGAGGTCCACGATGGCGCTGCCACCATGGACTGGATGGAGCAGGAGCAGGAGCGCGGCATCACGATCACGTCGGCCGCGACGACCTGTCACTGGACGGTCGACGACGTCGACAACACGATCAACATCATCGACACCCCGGGTCACGTCGACTTCACCGTCGAGGTGGAGCGTTCGCTGCGCGTCCTCGACGGTGCCGTGACGGTGTTCGACGGTGTCGCCGGTGTCGAGCCCCAGTCCGAGACCGTGTGGCGGCAGGCTGACCGCTACGGCGTCCCGCGCATCTGCTTCATCAACAAGCTGGACCGCACGGGCGCGAACTTCTTCTTCTGCGTCCAGACCATCGTGGACCGCCTCGGCGCCACCCCGCTGGTCATGCAGCTCCCGATCGGTGCCGAGTCGGACTTCCAGGGCGTTGTCGACCTGGTCCGCATGAAGGCGCTGGTCTGGTCCGCCGAGGCCGCCAAGGGCGAGATGTACGACATCGTCGACATCCCGGCCGACCTGCAGGAGCAGGCCGACGAGTACCGCGAGGCGCTCATCGACACGGTCTCGAACGTCAGCGACGAGATCATGGAGCTCGCCCTCGAGGGCGAGGAGATCCCGGTCGAGCTGCTGCAGGCCGCGATCCGCAAGGGCACCCTGAACTCGGACTTCACCCCGATCTTCTGCGGTACCGCCTTCAAGAACAAGGGCGTCCAGCCCCTGCTCGACGCGGTCGTCAAGTACCTGCCGTCCCCGCTGGACATCGAGTCCATCGAGGGCACCAAGCCGGGCGACGACACCGTCAAGATCTCCCGCAAGGCCTCGGACGACGAGCCGCTCGCCGCGCTCGCGTTCAAGATCATGTCGGACCCGCACCTCGGCAAGCTCACCTTCGTCCGGGTCTACTCGGGCCGCCTGGAGTCCGGCACCTCGGTGCTGAACGCCGTCAAGGGCAAGAAGGAGCGCATCGGCAAGATCTACCGCATGCACGCGAACAAGCGTGAGGAGATCGAGTCGGTGGGCGCCGGCGACATCATCGCCGTCATGGGCCTGAAGCAGACCACCACCGGTGAGACGCTGTCCGACGAGAAGAACCCGGTCATCCTGGAGTCCATGGACTTCCCGGCCCCGGTCATCCGCGTCGCGATCGAGCCCAAGTCCAAGGGTGACCAGGAGAAGCTGGGTGTCGCCATCCAGCGTCTCGCCGAGGAGGACCCGTCCTTCCAGGTCAACACGGACGAGGAGACCGGCCAGACCATCATCGCGGGTATGGGCGAGCTGCACCTCGAGGTGCTGGTCGACCGTATGCGCCGTGAGTTCAAGGTCGAGGCCAACGTCGGCAAGCCGCAGGTCGCGTACCGCGAGACCATCCGCCAGGCGGTCGAGCGCATCGACTACACCCACAAGAAGCAGACCGGTGGTTCCGGTCAGTTCGCCAAGGTGCAGATCGCGATCGAGCCGCTCGAGCAGGCCGAGGGCTACGAGTTCGTCAACAAGGTCACCGGTGGCCGCGTCCCCCGGGAGTACATCCCGTCGGTCGACGCCGGTTGCCAGGAGGCCATGGAGTTCGGCATCCTCGCCGGCTACCCGCTGCAGGGTGTCCGCGTGAGCCTGCTCGACGGCCAGGCCCACGACGTCGACTCCTCCGAGCTCGCGTTCAAGATCGCCGGTTCGATGGCCTTCAAGGAAGGCGCGAAGAAGGCCAAGCCGGTCCTTCTCGAGCCGATGATGGCCGTCGAGGTCACCACGCCCGAGGACTACATGGGCGACGTGATCGGCGACATCAACTCTCGTCGTGGCCAGATCCGGTCCATGGACGAGCGTCACGGTGCCCGCGTCGTCTCGGCGCTGGTGCCCCTCTCCGAGATGTTCGGCTACGTCGGTGACCTGCGCAGCAAGACCTCTGGTCGCGCGAGCTACTCGATGCAGTTCGACTCGTACGCCGAGGTTCCGAAGAACGTGGCGGACGACATCATCGCCAAGGCCAAGGGCGAGTGACGTCCCGATAATCGGGACGATTACGAAGCCTTAGGCTATTAGGAGGCAATCCGGGAGGATCCGGTCGGATCCTCCCGGGGCCTCCGGCCCCCCCAGCAGCGGGACGGCACGGGATGTCCTCCGGACAACCCGCACCAAAACCGATTTCAGACCAACTGGCGTCAGCACGGCGTACAGGAACTGTCCTCAGGAGGACTCAGTGGCGAAGGCGAAGTTCGAGCGGACGAAGCCCCACGTCAACATCGGCACCATCGGTCACATCGACCACGGCAAGACCACGCTGACCGCGGCCATCACCAAGGTGCTGCACGACGCGTACCCGGAGATCAACCCCTTCACGCCGTTCGACCAGATCGACAAGGCCCCGGAGGAGCGTCAGCGCGGTATCACCATCTCGATCGCGCACGTCGAGTACCAGACCGAGGCGCGCCACTACGCCCACGTCGACTGCCCGGGTCACGCCGACTACATCAAGAACATGATCACCGGTGCCGCCCAGATGGACGGCGCCATCCTCGTGGTCGCCGCCACCGACGGCCCGATGCCGCAGACCAAGGAGCACGTCCTCCTGGCCCGCCAGGTCGGCGTTCCGTACATCGTCGTCGCCCTGAACAAGGCCGACATGGTGGACGACGAGGAGATCCTGGAGCTCGTCGAGCTCGAGGTCCGCGAGCTGCTCTCCGAGTACGAGTTCCCGGGCGACGACCTGCCGGTCGTCCGCGTCTCCGCGCTGAAGGCGCTGGAGGGCGACAAGGAGTGGGGCGAGAAGCTCCTCGGCCTGATGCACGCCGTCGACGAGGCCATCCCGACCCCGGCCCGCGCCGTGGACCAGCCGTTCCTGATGCCGATCGAGGACGTCTTCACGATCACCGGTCGTGGCACCGTCGTCACCGGTCGTATCGAGCGCGGCATCCTCAAGGTCAACGAGACTGTCGACATCATCGGCATCAAGGAGACCAAGACCACCACCACGGTCACCGGCATCGAGATGTTCCGCAAGCTGCTCGACGAGGGCCAGGCCGGTGAGAACGTCGGTCTGCTGCTCCGTGGCATCAAGCGCGAGGACGTCGAGCGCGGCCAGGTCATCATCAAGCCGGGTTCGGTTACCCCGCACACCGACTTCGAGGCCCAGGCCTACATCCTGTCGAAGGACGAGGGTGGCCGCCACACCCCGTTCTTCAACAACTACCGCCCGCAGTTCTACTTCCGTACCACGGACGTGACCGGCGTCGTGACCCTCCCCGAGGGCACCGAGATGGTCATGCCGGGCGACAACACCGCCATGACCGTCGCGCTGATCCAGCCCGTCGCCATGGAGGAGGGCCTGAAGTTCGCCATCCGTGAGGGTGGCCGCACCGTCGGCGCCGGCCAGGTCACCAAGATCGTCAAGTAATCTGACGCTCTGACCTGCCTGCCTCGTACAGGCTCGGTCCGAAGGGCCCCGCGCACTCCGAGTGAGCGGGGCCCTTCGGCGTGTCGGGATATCGAATCGACGGCGATCAGGTAACAGGTCCGTTGAGAGTGGGCTCAGAGCAGACTGCTATCCTGCCGCTCATTGGCTCTCCCTCGCCGCCGTCCGCGATGCTCCGGGTGCGGAGGGAGAAGGTTCCGGCCGGTGGGGTCGACTCGGCGGTCCATGCCTCCCAACCGCTTTCGGATCACATGGGGACAGGCGAAGAAGGATGCTCAACGCAGGAGATCAGGGAGCCGGGTCGGCCGGCGAGCCGGCGCCGCTCTTGTCGGTCGTCATGCCGATCTACAACGAGCAGGAGGCGCTGCCGCTGACCGTGCACCGCCTGCGCCCGATCCTCGACGGGTTGGGGATCACGTACGAGGTGGTCGGCATCGACGACGGCAGCACCGACGCCACCCCGGTGCTGATGCAGAAGATCCGCCAGGACTGGCCGGAGTTCCGCATCGTCCGCTTCGCCCGCAACTCCGGGCACCAGGCCGCGCTGACGGCCGGCATCCACCGCGCCTTCGGCGACTACGTCGTCTCCATCGACGCCGACCTCCAGGACCCGCCGGAGAAGATCCCCGAGATGCTCTCGCTCGCGCGGGAGCAGGGCCTCGACGTGGTCTACGGCGTTCGCGGCGACCGCGGCACCGACACGGTCTTCAAGCGCCGCACCGCCGGTGGCTACTACTGGCTGATGCGCAAGCTCGTCGGCAAGAAGATGCCGAACCAGGCCGGCGACTTCCGCCTGCTCAGCCGCGCCGCGGTGGACGCGCTCAAGGCGATGCCCGAGCACCAGCCGGTCTACCGGCTGCTGGTGCCGTGGCTCGGATTCCCGAGCGGCGAGGTCGTCTACGTGCGCGAGGAGCGGGTCGCCGGTTCGACCCACTACCCGCTGTCCAAGATGGTCCGCCTGGCCGTCGACAGCGTCACCAACTTCTCGGCGAGCCCGCTGCGGCTCGCCACCTGGCTCGGTCTGCTGAGCTTCCTGGTCTGCTTCGCCCTCGGTGTCTACACCGTGGTCGCGTACGCGCTCGACAAGACCGTCCCCGGCTGGTCCTCGCTGTTCATGGGCATGCTGTTCCTCGGCGCCGTCCAGCTCGTCTGCATGGGTCTGCTGGGTGAGTACGTCGGGCGCATCTACTCGGCGGCCCAGGCCAGACCGGCCTACTTCGTCGGCTACGACTCGGCGGACGGGCCCGACCCCGCGACGGCTCGTCGCAGCGCCTCCTACACGGGCTGACCCGGAGTCGTTCCGCCGCCGGTCGACGGACCGCGGCCGGCCTCCGCCAGGCTGCCGTGCTGCGAGCTGTGAGCTCGGACGAGAGAACGGACACCATGCATACGAACAGCACCGCGACCGGAGCCGCCCCGGCCACCGGAGGACGTCCGGGGGTCCCGGCGCCGTCCGGCGGGCTGTCCGGCGGCACGACGGACGGGGGCTCCGGGGCGCACGTCCTCTGGCGCTTCCTGCCCGCCGTCTCGGCCTACCTGCTCCTGGTGGGGCTGCTGCTGGCCGCGGACACCAGGGTCGGCGACATCGCCCGGTACACCTTCTACGCGGGCTGGGGCGTGGTGCTCCCGGGCACCCTGGTCTTCCGGGCCCTGCGCAGGCGTCCGCACACCCTGCTGGAGGACCTGGTCTTCGGCGCGGTGACCGGGCTGGTGCTGGAACTGGCGGCGTGGGCGGTCCTCGTCCGCGCCGGCCTGCAGTCGGTGGCCGTCGGCTGGCCGCTCGCGGTGGTCGTCCCGTTCGCGCTCGTCCCGGGCCTGCGCCGGCACTGGCGACCCAGTGGCTACCGGCGGCTGTCCCTCGGCTGTTCCTGGTCGACGGCCGCGGTGGTGGGCCTGACCAGCTTGTACTACTACCAGGTCTTCCTGTCGAAGTTCCCGGTCCTGGCGACGGACGAGCGGTCCCGGCTGTTCGGCGACATGCCGTACATGCTGTCGCTGGCGGCGGACGCCAAGCAGCACGTGCCGCTGACCGTGCCGCAGGTGGCGGGGGAGCCGCTCCACTACCACTGGTTCACGTTCGCGCACATGGCGATGACCGACATGGTCGGCCACATCGACCTGCCGGTGGTCGAGACCAGGCTGCTCGTCCCCGCGTTCGCCGCGCTCGGTGTGTTGATCATGACCGTGGTTGCCCAGCGGATCACCGGTCGGGCGTGGGCGGGACCGCTGGCCGCGCTGCTGCTCTTCGCGGTGGGGGAGTTCACCGCGGTGTACCCGAACACCGTGATGAGCTGGACCTTCGGCGCGCCGGCCGTCCGGCTGATGTCCTGGTCGAGCATGTCGCTGACGTACAGCCAGCCGCTGCTGATCGCGCTGGTCGGCGTGGTCGCCGACGGGCTCCGCCGGGTCACCCGTCCGGGCGGCGAGGACGGGCCGTTCCAGGCACCGCAGTTCGGGCGGGGCGTCTTCGTCCTGACGGCGATGTTCGCGACCGCCTCCAGCGCGGCCAAGGCGAGCACCCTCCCGGTGGCCCTCGCGGGTCTGGCCGTCGCCGGTCTGGCGGTCGTGATCAGGAGCAGGCGCATCCCCTGGACGGTCGTCGGGCTGGGCGGGGCCATCGCGGGAGCGCAGCTCTTCGCGACGGCGGTGATCTTCGACTTCGAGAGCTACGGCCTGGAGGTCATCCCCTTCGGCAACATCCAGAAGTACTGGGCCGAACCCCTGGAGGGCCGGCCGGTGCTGGCCCAGAGCGGCTTGGTCGTGGCCGTCCTGATCGCCTTCTTCCTGAACCACCAGATCAAGCTCCTGGGCGCGGTGCCGCTGCTGTGGCGCCGCCGGCTCCGGCTGGAGCCGGCGCAGTGGTTCCTGCTCGGCGCGGCGGTGGCCGGACCGGCGGCCTACCTGGTGGTCAACGGCTACAACGCCAGCTACTTCACCATCTCCGCGATGCCCTTCGGGGCGGTGCTGTCCGCCTGGGGGTACTGCGAGGCCTTCGAGCGGGCCAGGCTGCCCAGGGCCGGCAAGGCCGCCCTGGCCGTCGGCGCGGTGGCCCTGACCGGGCTGCTCACCTGGCTCTCGTACCGGTACTCGGCGACCTGGGAGACCTTCCTGCACGAGCACACCGGCGACGGCACCGGCACCGAGCCGTACACGCCGCTGCTGCCGGCGCTGAGCGTGGCGGCCGCGTTCGCGGTGCTGGCGCTCCTCCTGGGGCTGCTCTGGCGGCTGCTCTCCCGGGGCGCGCGCGGCCTGCGGCGCCGGGGCGGGGTCGTCCTGCTGACCGCCGGACTGACGCTCGGCACCCCGGGCCTGGCCCTCGACGCCGTCCAGGCCCAGGAGATGATGTGGGACGGCAGCTGGGTGATGCCGGCGAGCCAGGTGAACGCCGCCCGCTGGATCCGCTCGCACAGCGAGCCCTCGGACATCCTGGCGACGAACAGCCACTGCTGGCAGTACGAGGACTACGCGGACGGCCTGCCGTGCGCCAACTACCGTTCGCACTGGCTCAGCGGCTACTCGGAGCGCTCGGTCCTGATCGAGGGCTGGGCCTACGCACCGAGGCTGATGGCCACCGCGAACGGGGCGTCGGCCTCCGGCTCGCCGTTCTGGGACACCGAGCTGTTCCAGCTCAACGAGGCCGCGTTCTACGCGCCGACGCCGGACATCCTGAAGCGGCTGCACCGTGATCACAAGGTCCGCTACCTGGTGGTCCAGCGGAAGGCGGGCGAGGAGTCGCCGCAGCTCAGGAACCTCGCCAAGCAGGTGTTCGACAACGGCCGGGTGGCCGTGTACGAGCTCTCCTGACCCGACGAACGAAGCAGTGGGCAACCCATGGTCTCCACCGACAACGCGCCGGCGCCGGCCCCCGACGGCCGGGCCGCCGCACCGGCCGGCACCGCCAAGCGGCAGTTGCCGTCGTTCCTGGTCATCGGCGTGCTCAGCACGCTCTTCTACCTCGGCCTGTACGTGGTGGCCCGGCAGGTCGTCGACCGGCAGGCGGCCAACCTGATCGCCCTGGCGGTGAGCGCGGTCGCCAACACCGCCGCCAATCGGCGCTTCACCTTCGGCATCACCGGCTCGGAGGGCGCGGTGCGCCACCAGCTCCAGGGCGCCGTCGCCTTCCTGATCGGCCTGGGCCTGAGCAGCGGCGCGCTCGCCCTGCTGGCCCTGCTCGCGCCGCACGCCTCGCGGGTGGTCGAGGTGGCCGGCCTGGTCGTGGCCAACGGCCTCGCGACGGTGGCCCGGTTCGTCCTCCTCAAGGTGTGGGTCTTCAGGACCCGTTGAGGGGGACGAACCGGGCCACCGGGGGCCTGACGTCGTACGGTCGTCAGGGCGCGGGGACCGGCTCCCCGGCCGGCTCGGCCGGTACCGGGACGGCGGCCTTGCGGGCCCGGCGTTCGGCCAGCGCGCGCACCGGCCGCGGCGTCCAGTCCTTCGCCTTCAGCGCGGGCTTCTCGACCAGGTACCAGGAGAGCGCGGCGAGGAGGACCGTCCCGCCGAGGGACAGCAGGAGGTAGACCTTCATGCCGTGCGTGTTGCCCCCGAGCGCGGCGACGGCCTGTTCGACGGTGAAGCCGTACACGTAGATGCCGTACGAGAAGTCCCGCTTGACGCCGATCCGTTGGAACGGCCGGGGCAGCCGGACCGCCAGCCAGAAGAGCAGGTACGCGAAGGCCGGGTAGCCGAACGCGAACAGCCCGCCGTAGCGCAGGCTGGCGACGAGCACGACGACGGACAGCAGCGCGAGCCCGGCGTGGATCGGGATCCGCTCCTTGTACAGCTGCACCGTGGCGCCGAGCAGGAAGACGAACGCCAGGTAGACGAAGTACTGGGTGTAGACCTGGCCGAAGACCGGCACATGGATGTAGAAGCCCATGTGGTGCGGGTAGTTGACGAAGCCGGGGGTCGTCCGCCAGTCCTCGAAGACCAGGATCCAGCCGACCAGGGTCAGCAGCGGCACCGTCTTCTTCGCGCGCAGCAGCACGCCGCCGGCG
Source organism: Kitasatospora sp. NPDC001095 (assembly GCF_053598615.1). Classification (NCBI taxonomy): domain Bacteria; kingdom Bacillati; phylum Actinomycetota; class Actinomycetes; order Kitasatosporales; family Streptomycetaceae; genus Kitasatospora; species Kitasatospora sp. NPDC001095. Next base: position 105,575 of record NZ_JBSFKQ010000003.1, read on the forward strand.
GCCAGCAGGCCCATCATGACGTAGCAGAGCATCTCGTAGTCGAGCGACCAGAGGGAGCCGTTGATGCCGGGGTCGTGGTTGGTGCCGGCCTTCACGCCGTCGTCGATCACGTTCGAGATGTCGAACCCGGTGGAGAGCGAGGCGTTCCAGGCGCCCGCCAGGTATCTCAGCGGCCCGTGCGAGTGCGACCAGTAGCCGTCGAGCGAGTGGTGGGTCCGGTAGTACAGGGCGGGTGCCACCAGCAGGACGCAGACCAGGAGCGACGCCCAGAGCCCGGGCAGGATGCGCAGGGCGCGGTGCCAGGAGTAGCGGCCGATCGTGCTGCGCATGGCACTTCCGGTGATCATGAACCCGGAGAGCGCGAAGAAGCCGACCACCGCGAGCCGGCCGAGGTCGATCTGGCCGCCGCTGAACTGGGAGAGCGGAGCGGGCCGGCCGAACCCGAGCGGGTAGGCGTGGGAGTAGACGACGGCTACCGCGAGGGTCGTCCGGATCGCGCCGAAGCTGTTCACGCGGCCGGACAGACTGCCTCCCCTCAGCCACGCAGGGCGTCGGGTGTCGACGCCCCCACGTATGCCGTGTGAGGGTCCCGCAGGGTGGGTCATGGTCCGTCCGATCCGGCCGGCTGGGGAGCGGCCTGGGAATGGGCCTGTGATGGGGGGCAGGGGGAACGGCTGAGGGGACGGGTGCACCTGCGCTCGTCCCCTCGGCCGGTCGGGCTCCGCTACTGCTGCTTCAGCGAGTCCGTGTAGGCCTTGCAGGCCTGGTAGTCCGGCAGCAGACCGGTGGCGAGGGCCTCCGAGAGGGAGGGCGCCACCGCGTCGCGGGCGGAGAGCTGCGGGGCGTCGGTCGGCCACTCGATGCCGAGCTCCGGGTCCAGCGGGTGCACGCCGTGCTCGCCGGTCGGGTTGTACGTCGCCGAGCAGAGGTAGGTCAGCGTGGCGTCGTCGGTGAGGGCGCAGAAGCCGTGGCCGAGGCCCTCCGGGATGTAGACGGCCTTGCGCTCGGTGTCGTCCAGCCGGACGAACTCCCACTTGCCGAAGTTCGGCGAGCCGACCCGCAGGTCGACGATGACGTCCAGCACCGCGCCGCGGGTGCAGGCCACGTACTTGGCCTGGCCGGGCGGGACGTCGGCGAAGTGGATGCCGCGGACGACGTCCTTGGCGGAGAGCGACAGGTTGGCCTGGGCCAGGTTCAGCGGGTGGCCGACGACCTCGGCGAGCCGGTCGAAGCGGTACCACTCGGTGAAGTGGCCGCGGGCGTCGCCGTGCACCTGCGGGGTGATCTCGAAGGCGCCCTCGATGGAGAGCTCGCGGAACTTCACTTGGCGGCCGCCTCTTCGAGCAGGCCCAGCAGGTACTGGCCGTAGCCGCTCTTCAGCAGCGGCTCGGCGAGCTCGCGCAGCTGGGCGTCGTCGATCAGGCCGGCCCGCCAGACGGCCTCCTCGATGCAGCCGATCTTGAAGCCCTGGCGCTCCTCGATGACCCGGACGAACTCCGAGGCCTGGACCATCGACACGAACGTGCCGGTGTCCAGCCAGGCGGTGCCGCGGTCGAGGATCGTCACGTGCAGGTCGCCGGTCTGCAGGTAGGCGTCGTTGACGGCGGTGATCTCCAGCTCGCCGCGGGCGCTCGGCTGCAGGTTGCGGGCGATCTCGACCACCCGGTTGTCGTAGAAGTACAGGCCCGGGACGGCGTAACGGGACTTGGGCTCGGTCGGCTTCTCCTCGATGGAGAGGACCTGGCCGCTCTCGTCGAACTCGACCACGCCGTACGCGGTCGGGTCGGCCACCGGGTAGGCGAAGACCCGGCCGCCCTTGATGTCCGAGTGCTCGGTGAGCCGGGTGCCCAGGCCGCTGCCGTGGAAGATGTTGTCGCCGAGGATCAGGGCCACCGGCTCGTCACCGATGAAGTCCGCGCCGAGCACGAAGGCCTGGGCGATGCCCTCGGGCTTCTCCTGGACGGCGTACTGGAGCTTCAGGCCGAACTGGGAACCGTCGCCCAGCAGCCGTTCGAACTGGTCCCGGTCGTTCGGGGTGGTGATGATCAGGATTTCGCTTATCCCGGCCATCACGAGGGTCGAGAGGGGGTAGTAGATCATCGGCTTGTCGAAGACCGGGAGGAGCTGCTTCGACACCGCACGGGTCAGCGGCCACAGCCGCGAGCCGGTGCCGCCGGCCAGGAGGATTCCACGCATGGGTGCACCCTATTCGAGATCGGTGAACGCGGGAGGGGCCGGGTCGGGAGGGTGTTCGGGCGGCGGTAGACTACGCGCATTATGCGCATCCTCGTGACCGGCGGCGCCGGATTCATCGGTTCGGAGTTCGTCCGTCAGCTCCTCGGGGCTGACGAGAATGCCCGGATCACGGTCTTTGACAAGCTCACCTACTCGGGTGTCCTGGAGAACCTGGCCCCGGTGGCCGGGCACCAGGGCTACACCTTCGTCCAGGGCGACATCTGCGATGTGGACGCCGTCGACCAGGTCATGCCGGGTCACGACGTGGTGGTGCACTTCGCCGCCGAGTCCCACGTGGACCGCTCGATCGCCGGTGCGGGCCCGTTCGTGCTGACCAACGTCGTGGGCACCCAGGTGCTGCTCGACGCGGCCCGCAAGCACGGCGTCGGCCGTTTCGTGCACATCTCCACCGACGAGGTGTACGGCTCGATCAACGAGGGCTCCTGGACCGAGACCTGGCCGCTGGAGCCGAACTCCCCGTACTCCGCCTCCAAGGCCTCCTCCGACCTGCTGGCGCTGGCCTACCACCGCACCCACGGCATGGACGTCGTGGTGACCCGCTGCTCCAACAACTACGGGCACTACCAGTTCCCGGAGAAGGTCATCCCGCTGTTCACCACCAACCTGATCGACGGCAAGAAGGTGCCGCTGTACGGCGACGGTGGCAACGTCCGCGACTGGCTGCACGTCTCGGACCACTGCCGGGGCATCGAGCTGGTCATGCGCGGCGGCCGGGCCGGTGAGGTCTACAACATCGGCGGCGGCACCGAGGCCACCAACAAGGAGCTGACCGGCCTGCTGCTCGAGGCCGCGGGCGCCGGCTGGGACATGGTCGAGCACGTCGAGGACCGCAAGGGCCACGACCTCCGCTACTCCATCGACATCAGCAAGATCCGCGAGGAGCTCGGCTACGAGCCGCAGGTCCGCTTCGAGGACGGCCTCGCCGCGACCATCGCCTGGTACCGCGAGAACCGCGCCTGGTGGGAGCCGCTGAAGCAGAAGGCGGCCCTGGCCAAGTGACCGCGAACGCCGCCGCGCCCGTGCGCTGGCTGGTCACCGGCGCGGCCGGGATGCTCGGGCAGGACCTGCTGTCGGTGCTGGGCGCCGACGAGGCCGCCGAGGTCACCGCGCTGCGCCGGGCGGACCTCGACATCACCGACGCGGCGGCCGTCCAGGCCGCCGTCGAGGGCCACGACATCGTGGTCAACTGCGCCGCCTGGACGAACGTCGACGCCGCGGAGACGGAGGAGGACGCCGCCACCGCCGTCAACGGCACCGGCGTGCGCCTCCTCGCCGAGGCGTGCGCCAAGGCCGGCGCGCGGCTGCTGCACGTCTCCACCGACTACGTCCTTCCGGGTGACGCCACCGAGCCCTGCCCGGAGGACGCCCCGACCGCGCCGGTGAACGCGTACGGCCGCAGCAAGCTGGTGGGGGAGCGGGCGGTCGCCGAACTGCTCCCCGAGCACGGCTACGTGGTGCGCACCGCCTGGCTGTACGGCGAGCACGGCCCGAACTTCGTGGCCACCATGCTCAAGCTCGCCGCCCAGCGGGACACCCTGGACGTGGTGGACGACCAGCACGGCCAGCCGACCTGGTCGTACGCGCTGGCCGGCCGCCTGGTCGAGCTCGGCCGGGCCGCGCTCGCCGGGCAGGCCCCGGCCGGGATCTACCACGGCACCGCGAGCGGCCGCACCACCTGGTGCGGGCTGGCCCGCGAGAGCTACGCGCTGAGCGGGCTGGACCCGGAGCGGATCCGCCCGACCACGTCGGAGGCCTTCGTCCGTCCGGCCGCCCGTCCGGCCTTCAGCGTCCTGGCGCACGACCGCTGGGCCGCCGCCGGGCTGGCCCCGCTGCCCGAGTGGCGGGCCATGCTGGCCGAGGCCCTGGCCCGGCCCGTCTTCGCCGAACTGGCCGCCACGGCCCGGACCACGGAGAGCGACAGACCTCAGTGAAGAACGCACTGACGAAGGTGGCTGCCGCGCTACCGCCGGGAACCCTGGCGGTGGCCGGCGGCACCGTCGTATTGGGCGCCGCCTCCTACATCCACCTCGGGGTGGCGGGTCACAGCCTGTCCGTCGACGACATGGCGAACGTCTCGCTGCTGTGGACGATCGTGATGTCGGTGGGCATCGGCGTCTTCTTCCCGATCGAGCAGGAGCTCACCCGGATCGTCGCGGCGCGGGCGGCGCTCGGCCACGGTGCCGCGCCGGTCCTGCGCCGGGCGACCCTGCTCACCGGCGGGATCCTCGCGGTGACCCTGGCCGTCCTCGGCGCCGCCTCCGGCCCGATCGCCCGGGCGATGTTCCACGGGGACCGCTCGCTGGTGCTGGCCCTCGGCGGCGCCTTCACCGGCATGGCCGTCTGCTACCTCACCCGCGGCGTGCTGGCCGGCCTCGGCCGCTTCGGCGCGTACGGCACCCAGCTCGGCCTGGACGGCGGCCTGCGGATCGGCCTGGCCTTCGCCTGCGGCATGGCCGGGGTGCACTCGGCGCTCGCGTTCAGCCTGATCCTGGCCGTCGCGCCGATCCTGGCCACGATCCTCACGCTGCCGCCGCTGCTGCGCGCGGTGAAGCCCGGCGAGCAGATCGGCTGGTCCGAACTCTGCTCCGGCCTCGGCCTGTTGATCTGTTCGACGCTGCTCTCGCAGGTCGTGGTGAACGCGGCCGTGGTGAGCACCAAGCTGCTCGCGCCGTCCGACTCCGCGCTGATCGCCGCCCTGCTCAACGCGCTGGTGCTGGCCCGGGTGCCGCTGTTCGTCTTCGGTTCGCTCCAGGCCTCGCTGCTGAACGGCCTCTCCGCCGCGATCGCGGTCGGGGACCGGGCCGCGTTCACCGGGATGCTCAAGAAGATCGGCGCCGTGGTGGGCGCGCTCGGCCTGCTCGGCGGGATCCCGGCGGTCGCCCTCGGCCCGTGGCTGATCCAGGTGCTGTTCGGCGCCAAGCCGGTGCTCGGCTGCCTCGACTTCTTCTGGTTGTCCGCCGGAACCGTGGCGTACATGTTCGCGATGGTGCTCGGCCAGGCGCTGATGGTATTCAAGCGTCACAACCTTCAGCTGCTCTGCTGGGCGGTCGGCACCGCGGTCCTCGCCGGGGTGACCTTCCTGCCCGGCGACGTGTCCACCCGCGTGATCCTCGCGTACACCGCGGGCTCCGTGGCCACGGTCCTCGGTATGCTGGCGGTCCTGAGGCAGAGTTTCGCCCGTTCGGCGACGAATTCCGCAGGCCTCGTCCAGCAGCCGGGGGACTCGAACGCCGCGGTGTTGAGCAGCCGGACGGCCGGTGAGTGACCGTGTCCGCCCCTCATCTTCAGATCGCCGCGCAGCAGCGCGGGCCAGACCCCATTGATGGAGCCTCCGTGTCCCAGTACGACGATGTTTGGCTGGTGATCCCGGCCTACAACGAGGGCCAGGTGATCGCCGACGTTGTGGAGGGGGCGCGAAAGACGTTCCCGAACATCGTGGTGGTCGATGACGGCAGCGGCGACGACTCGGCCAAGCACATCATGGAGACGGGCGCGCACCTGGTGCGCCACCCGGTCAACCTCGGCCAGGGTGCCGCCCTCCAGACCGGCCTCGCCTACGCCCTGGCCCAGCCCGGTTCCAAGTACTTCGCCACCTTCGACGCCGACGGCCAGCACCAGACCGCCGACGTGGAGAAGATGGTCGCCCTGCTGCGGGAGGGCGACGTGGACGTCGTCCTCGGCTCGCGCTTCATCGAGCAGAACGGGCAGGTGCCGTGGATCAAGCGGGTCGTCCTGCGGACCGCGGCGACCGTCAGCCCGACCGCTCGCAAGCTCAAGCTGACCGACGCCCACAACGGCCTGCGCGTGCTCAACCGCGAGGCCGCCGGTCGGCTGCGGATCACCATGAACGGCATGGCGCACGCGTCGGAGATCGTCAGCTACCTCGCCGGCTCGGACCTCCGGGTCGCCGAACTCCCGGTGGACATCCTGTACACCGACTACTCACGCGCCAAGGGTCAGTCCCTGATCAACGGCGTCAACATCATCTTCGACATCTCGCTGCGGGAGCGTAGCCGCCGATGAAATTCTTCTGGATCCAGCTGGTTCTCATTCTCGGCTCGGTCTCTCTCGCCTTCATGTTCATCCGGCGTTGGGACCGTGCCAACACCCGCGCCTGGAAGCGCATCGCGTTCTCGGTCTTCGTGCTGGTGAACATCTACGCGGTGCTGCGTCCCACCGACGTGACCTGGCTGGCCCACCAGCTCGGCGTCGGCCGCGGCACCGACCTGGTGCTGTACGTGATGGTGCTGGCGATGGGCTTCCTGACCCTGAACACCTTCCTGCGCTTCCGCTCGCTGGAGAAGAAGCTCACCGACCTGGCGCGCACCGTGGCGATCAACGAGGGCGCCCGCCTGAACGAGGAGCGCTTCGACCTGGACCTGCCGGTCTCGGCGCCGGTCGACCGCAGCAAGGCCTGATCCCGTGGCGACCTTCGAGTTCATGCTGCCGTACTACGGCGACGTGGCGCTGATGCAGGCCGCGGTGCGGAGCATCCTCGCGCAGACCGACCGGGACTTCCGGCTGACCGTCATCGACGACGGCAAGGAGCCGGACGTCCCGGGCTGGTTCGCCTCGCTCGGCGACGACCGGGTGACGTACCTGCGCAACGAGCAGAACCTGGGCATCACCAAGAACTTCCAGAAGTGCGTGGAGCTGTCCACGGCCGACCACGTGGTCATCATGGGCTGCGACGACCTGCTGCACCCGCACTACCTGGAGACCGTCCGCTCGATCCTCAAGGCCAATCCGGACCTGGGCATGGTCCAGCCGGGCGTCGAGGTCATCGACGGCAACGGCGAGGTCAGCCGTTCCGGCCTGGCGGACAACGTCAAGGAGAAGATCTACGCGCCGACCGTCAAGGGCCGGCGGCTGATGGGCGGCGAGGAGCTGGCCGCGAGCGTGCTGCGCGGCAACTGGCTCTACTTCCCGTCGATCTGCTGGCGGGGCGAGGCGCTGCGCGCGGTCAACTTCCGTGACGAGTACTCGGTGATCCAGGACCTGGCCCTGGTCGTCGACCTGCTGGAGCGGGGCGAGCAGATGATGGTGGACAACACCACCGTCGTCTTCCAGTACCGCCGGCACGCCGTCAGCGAGTCCTCGGTGCAGGCCTTCTCCGGCACCCGGTTCACCGAGGCGGAGCGGTACTTCAACGCGGTGGCCGAGCGGATGGACGCCCGCGGCTGGCCGAAGGCCGCCCGTGCGGCCCGGTTCCGCAGCGCCTCCCGGCTGCACGCGCTGACCATGCTGCCGGGCGCGCTGAAGCGCGGCCAGCGGGCCGGTGCCAAGGTGCTGGTCCGCCACGCGCTGACCGGCGGGGAGCGGCACTGACGCCGCGCGAGTCCTGATACGGCACTGGGCCGGTAGTCCGATTCGGACTACCGGCCCAGTGCCGTATCAGGGTCGGGTGAGGGTCACTCGGGCAGGTCCGCGGAGAACCCGGGGAGCAGTTCACCCTTGCGCGGGTACGGGTTGACCTTGGGGCAGATCAGCTTTCCGAGGTCGACCTTCGGGTCCGACGGGTTCAGGAGCCCCGGGGCCTCGTTGCACTTGGGCGCGTAGCGGGAGCAGTGCCCCTTGGTGTCGGCGGTGGTCTGCGAGATCCAGGCCAGCATGCCGGTGCCCTCGTGCGGGTCGGGCATGTACTTGCTGGCGGTGGCGGAGCCCGCCATGCCGAAGAGCAGGCCCAGCGCGCAGATGGCGCCGATGGCCACGGCGCGCGGGTTGAGGCCCAGCGGGAGCCGGCGGACGGTCTCCTCGGCCGTCTCGGCGGCGGCCGAGGAGGCGCTCCGACGGCGGCGGGCGATCAGGTAGCACGCCAGGCCGACCAGGACCAGCAGGCAGTAGAGCAGCTGCGCGCTGGTGCGCGGGTAGAGCATGACGGCCTGGTCGCGCTCCATGTGGGAGGCGTACCAGTAGCGCATCAGCAGGGCGCTCGCCGAGCAGGCGGCGGCGGTCAGGACGGCGGCCCGGGCTATCCCGAGGGCCAGCGCCACACCCAGGCCGACCAGCAGCAGGATCGTGAAGAGGCCGACCCCGCCGAGCTCGCCGGGCAGCGGCCAGGTGCTCTGGCCGTCGGTGCCGGGAAGGTCGTCGCGCCACATCGCGAAGTAGGTCGGCTCGGTGTAGGTGTCGAAGTAGCAGTAGCGGTCGACCGTGCTTCCGGCGGACCCGAGCAGCCGGACCAGGTAGAGGGACGAGGCGACCAGGAAGATCCCGGACGCGGCACCGATCGCGGTCAGGGCGTTGAGCAGGCCGGGGGTCCCGCCGGTGCGGCGGGCACGCAGCAGCAGCGCCGCGGTGAGCACCACCACTCCGACGGCGGACCACACGAACCAGCCGGAGTAGAGGTTGAACAGCAGTGCGATGCCGAGGCCGAGCACGGCGCCGCGGACGGCGACGGTGCGGCGCGGGAGCTCCGGGGCGCGCTGCAGGAGCTGCATCAGCTTGGCCAGCAGGGGGACGAAGGCGACGAGCACGAAGGTGGTGTACGGCTTGTACGGCTGCGCCATCGGCAGCGCGGCGGTGACGCCGATCCCGAGCGCCCAGAGCGGGGGCAGCAGCAGCCGCCAGGACAGGTACGCGAGCGGGCCGAGCAGCGCGACGAACACCAGGTCGGCGAGCTTGAGCGCGTAGCCGATGTCTCCGTGGGTGAGGTGCTCGGCGACGAAGGCGACGATGTGCGGGAACATCGGCGGGTAGGCGCCGTCCAGCGGCTTGCCGTCCATCAGGGCGCTGACCCAGGCCTGGAGGTTGCCGGAGTCACCCGACTGGGCGTACAGCGGCCAGTCGGTGCCGCGCAGCGCGAGCGAGACACCGGCCGCCAGCACGCCGGAGGACAGGCCCGCGACCGCGGCGGCGGCGAACCGGACCGGGACGTCCGCCCAGCGGCGCATCGCCGGCACCAGGACCAGCACGATGACGCCGAGCAGCAGCAGGAGGCGGAGCTGCAGCGCGGCGAGGCCGCTGACCTGGCCGATCCGCGACATGGGGTTGAGCTGGACGGACGTCGCCAGACCCGTCATGAGCAGGGCCGCCGTGACCGCGGTCAGGATCTCCGCGGCCCAGAGGACGGCGGGTCGGCGCAGGGCTGCCCGTCTTGCTCGGCTGGACGGTATGCCCTGTTGCATGCCCGGGGTGGAGGCGGGCTGCACGCTCGTCGTCACTGTTCGGTCCTTCTGCCTTCCGCAGCGATTCGGTGCGGAGGCGGTGTGTGGTTTCGGTGCCGGACACCGCGATTCTGCCAGCACCCCGGGCACGGGATCATCAGGGGCCGAACCACCCTGCCCTAGTAGGCCGTTGTCGTCCACGAGGCAGGAGCGCGTTGGCTCCGCCAGATGGCCGCGTGGCACACTGCCGATGCGCTTCGACTCGTGGTGGCGGGAACCGAGGCGCGCCGCCCGGAGCCGACCGGTGGCGGGAACCGAGGCGCGCCGCCCGGAGCCGACCACGACGAGATCGTCAAACTCATACAAGTAGGGAAGTGTCCCGGTGCAGCCGCTGATCGACTCTGCCCACACGTCCGACGGTCCGGACCGGGGTGAGGACGGCGGCACGAACGCGCCCGACACCCCGGTCGTGCCGGCCCGGCTGCGGGCGCTCGCCGCCCACCGCTGGTTCTGGCCGGTGGCCCTGCTGCTCGGGTACGGCGGGCAGGTGGTGTTCCGCCTGGTGCTGTCGATCCACAACTACTTCCCGTCGGTGCACGCCGACGAGGACTCCTACCTGGTGATCGCGCGGGTGCTGGCCGGCCGGTCGGCCACCGAGCTGCCGGTCGGCGTGGTGATCCCCGGCGGGTACCCGCTGCTGATATCGCCGGCGCTGCGGATCGCCGACAGCCCGGCCATGGCGTACCACCTGGTCATGGGCATCAACGCGGTGCTCAACGCGCTGGTGTTCCCGCTGGCCGTGGCGGCGGCGCGCCGGCTGGGCCTGTCCCGGCCGCACTCCTACCTGGTGGGCACCGCCGTGGCGCTGGTGCCGCCGGTGGTCTTCTACTCCCAGTTCGCCATGTCGGACACCGTGCTCCCGGTGCTCCTGCTGGCCTGGCTGCTCGCGATGCACGGCTGGCTCTCGCCCGGTACGACGGGCCGCCGCGCGCTGTACGCGGTGGGGATGGGCCTGACGGCCGGCTACTCGCTGGCCACCCACGACCGCGGCGGCGTGGTCGTGGCGCTGACCGCGCTGGTCCTGGTCGTGGTGCTGGCCTTCGGCTGGGCGCCGAGACTCGCCTCGTTGGCCGGCGTCGGCGCGCTCGGGGTGTCGTACCTGGGCGCGCAACTGCTGGCCGGCTTCGTCAGGAGCCGGTTCAAGGACGTGCCGCCGAGCGACGTCGGCAACAAGGTCTTCGAGAACCTGGGGGACAGCAAGTACATCGGCACGATCATCGCCCGCACGTTCGGACAGCTGTGGTACTTCATGACCTCCACGTACGGCTTCGGGGCGATCGCCCTGGTGCTGTGCGTGGTGGTGGTGTTCCGACGCCGGTACACGGTGGCCGAGCGGGTGGTGGCCTTCACCATGGTGGCGCTGCTGTTCGGCACCGCGCTGGCGTCCGCGGCCGGCCTGGCGGACAACGACCGGACCGACAACTGGGTGTACGCCCGGTACTGCGCGGTGCTGGTGCCGCTGTTCCTGGTGGTCGGCCTGGCCGCGCTGTGGCGGGCCGGGGTCCGGGCGCTGCTGTGGTCGGCGCTGGCCGGCACCGTGCTGATCGGGGTCATCCAGCTGTCGGTCGGGGCGTACGCGGGCTCCGCGCTCAAGCTCTGGGTCAGTCCGTGGACGGTGCCGGACGCGATGTTCCTGGCCTCCACCTGGGAGGGCCTGCACATGATCCGGACGACCTTCGGGGCGCTGGCGGTGCTGGCCGCGTGCCTGCTGCTGCGGGTGGCCGGCGGGCGTCGGGTGGTCGCCGCCGTGGTGGGGTGCGTGACCCTGTTCGCCGCCTACGCGACGGTCGCCGTCACCGGCAACGTCGCCGAACCGCACGCCAAGGAGCGCAAGTACCAGGCGGTCGGAATGGCCAAGGAGGCGGGCCTGCGCAAAGGCGACAACGTGGTCCTGGACATGGACCTCGACTGGGACGCCCGGATGTCGATGGCCTACGAGGTCTACTGGGGCCGGGTCTGGTCGGACGACCTGAAGGACGGCTCCAACCCGCCGCAGGAGGCCACCGCGTACCTGGCCGGCTGGGCCAAGGGCGCCCTGCCCCAGGCCAGCTGGCCGGACGCGCGGCCCGGCTGGCACATCGCGAAGTTCAACAAGGACAAGGGCTGGGTGCTCTGGCGCAGGGACTGACCTGGGCCGTCACCCCTCGGGGCCGGTGAGGAGCGCCTCACCGGCCCCGATTGGCATCCGGGCTGCTCCATGTGGCAGTATGTCCAAGTTGCTCGGTTGAGTGCCGATGCTGCGCGCCTCCCGCCGGGAGGACCGGAAGCGAGTCCCATGTACTCGTCGTTCCCGTGATGGCCGTCAAGCGTGAGTTCTACGCCACGGCAGCTGCGGGGCGAAAGTACGGGAATCTTCCGGGAAGCGTGAGCGGGGCCTCGACCCGGCACCCCACCACCCCGAAAGTTCGAAACCGACGAAGTACTTCGCCGGTTTTTTGCAAGCGCGAGTGCGACACGCCCGAGCGCGGGGGTCGGAGGGGGTCGTGCAGTGACTAAGGACAAAGGACTACTGAGTAGCCATGGCGGGACAGAAGATCCGCATCCGGCTCAAGGCCTACGACCACGAGGTCATCGACTCCTCGGCGAAGAAGATCGTCGAGACGGTGATTCGTACTGGTGCGCAGGTCGCGGGCCCGGTGCCGCTGCCCACTGAGAAGAACGTGTACTGCGTCATCCGCTCGCCGCACAAGTACAAGGACTCGCGCGAGCACTTCGAGATGCGTACTCACAAGCGTCTGATCGACATCCTCGACCCCACGCCGAAGACGGTTGACTCGCTGATGCGTCTCGACCTGCCGGCGGGCGTCGACATCGAGATCAAGCTCTGAGAGGCGCACCGAAGATGGCTAAGCAGATTAAGGGCATCCTGGGCGAGAAGCTCGGCATGACCCAGGTCTGGGACGAGAACAACCGGGTCGTCCCGGTGACCGTCGTCAAGGCCGGGCCGAATGTCGTGACCCAGGTCCACACCGCCGACAGCCCGGCCGGCTACGACGCCGTCCAGATCGGCTTCGGCGAGATCGACCCCCGCAAGGTGAACAAGCCCCTCGCGGGCCACTTCGCCAAGGCCGGTGTCACCCCGCGCCGTCACCTGGTCGAGCTGCGTACCTCGGACGCGTCCGAGTACACCCTGGGCCAGGAGATCACCGCCGAGCTGTTCGAGGCGGGTGTCAAGGTCGACGTGACCGGCACCTCCAAGGGCAAGGGCTTCGCCGGTGTCATGAAGCGCCACAACTTCCGTGGTCTCGGCGCCGGTCACGGCACCCAGCGCAAGCACCGCTCGCCCGGTTCCATCGGTGGCTGCGCCACCCCGGGCCGTGTGTTCAAGGGCCTGCGCATGGCCGGTCGGATGGGCCACGAGCGTGTGACCACCCAGAACCTGACCGTGCACGCGGTCGACGCGGAGAAGGGTCTGCTGCTCATCAAGGGCGCCGTCCCGGGCCCGAACGGCGGCCTCGTCCTCGTCCGCACCGCGGCGAAGGGGCTGTGAAGGATATGAGCACCATTGACATCCTGTCGCCGGCTGGCGACAAGACCGGCAGCCTCGAGCTGCCGGCTGAGATCTTCGACGCGAAGGTCAGCGTTCCGCTGATGCACCAGGTCGTCGTGGCGCAGCTCGCTGCGGCCCGTCAGGGCACCCACAAGACCAAGACTCGCGGCGAGGTCCGTGGCGGCGGCAAGAAGCCGTACCGCCAGAAGGGCACCGGCCGCGCCCGTCAGGGCTCGACCCGTGCGCCGCAGTTCGCCGGCGGTGGCGTCGTGCACGGTCCCGTGCCGCGCGACTACTCGCAGCGGACCCCGAAGAAGATGATCGCCGCCGCCCTGCGCGGTGCGCTCACCGACCGGGCCCGCCACAACCGCATCCACGTCGTCACCGGCGTGACCGCGACCGAGGCGCCGTCGACCAAGGCCGCCAAGAGCCTGTTCGGCAAGATCACCGAGCGCAAGAACGTCCTCCTGGTCGTCGAGCGCGAGGACGAGCTGGGCCTGAAGTCCGCTCGCAACCTGCCGCACGTGCACATCCTGGACGCCGGTCAGCTGAACACCTACGACGTGCTCGTCTCCGACGATGTGGTCTTCACCCAGGCCGCCTTCGAGCGTTTCGTGGCCGGTCCGGCCGCGTCCGCCAAGGCCGTTGCCGCTGAGGGCGAGCTCGAAGGGAGCGCCGCCTGATGAGCGACGTTACGAGCAAGACGTTCACGGACCCCCGTGACGTCCTGGTGAAGCCGGTCATCTCGGAGAAGAGCTACTCGCTCCTCGACGAGAACAAGTACACGTTCATCGTGTCGCCGGGCGCCAACAAGACCCAGATCAAGCAGGCCGTCGAGGCGGTCTTCTCGGTCAAGGTCGAGGCTGTCAACACGATCAACCGTCAGGGCAAGCGCAAGCGCTCCAAGACGGGCTTTGGCAAGCGCAAGGACACCAAGCGCGCCATCGTGACGCTGGCCGAGGGCAACCGCATCGACATCTTCGGTGGTCCGGTCTCCTGAATCAGGAGATCGTGATCGTCGATTAGGACGAGGACGAGAGAGCCAAATGGGCATCCGCAAGTACAAGCCGACTACGCCGGGCCGTCGCGGCTCCAGCGTGGCCGACTTCGTAGAAATCACGCGGTCCACCCCGGAGAAGTCGCTGGTTCGCCCCCTGCACAGCAAGGGCGGCCGCAACAACGCCGGTCGTGTCACCGCTCGCCACCAGGGTGGCGGTCACAAGCGCGCCTACCGCGTGATCGACTTCCGTCGTCACGACAAGGACGGCGTGCCGGCCAAGGTCGCTCACATCGAGTACGACCCGAACCGCACCGCGCGCATCGCGCTCCTGCACTACGCGGACGGCGAGAAGCGCTACATCATCGCGCCGCGCGGCATCGCGCAGGGTGACCGGATCGAGAACGGCGCTGGCGCCGACATCAAGCCGGGCAACAACCTGCCGCTGCGCAACATCCCGGTCGGTACCACCATCCACGCGGTGGAGCTGCGTCCCGGCGGCGGTGCCAAGCTGGCCCGCTCGGCCGGCTCCGGCATCCAGCTGCTGGCGCGTGAGGGCAAGATGGCGCACCTGCGCATGCCCTCCGGTGAGATCCGCCTCGTCGACGCGCGCTGCCGCGCCACCGTCGGCGAGGTCGGCAACGCCGAGCAGTCGAACATCAACTGGGGCAAGGCCGGCCGTATGCGCTGGAAGGGCGTCCGCCCGACCGTGCGTGGTGTGGCCATGAACCCGATCGACCACCCGCACGGTGGTGGTGAGGGTAAGACCTCCGGTGGTCGCCACCCGGTCTCGCCGTGGGGTAAGCCCGAGGGCCGTACCCGTCGCCCGAACAAGGCGTCGGACAAGCTCATCGTGCGCCGCCGCAAGACCAACAAGAAGCGCTAGGAGCAGGTCAGATGCCGCGCAGTCTCAAGAAGGGCCCCTTCATCGACGGCCACCTCATCAAGAAGGTGGACGCTCAGAACGAGGCGGGTACTCAGAACGTCATCAAGACCTGGTCCCGTCGTTCCGTGATCTCCCCGAGCATGCTCGGTCACACGATCGCGGTTCACGATGGCCGTAAGCACGTCCCGGTGTTCGTCACCGAGTCGATGGTCGGCCACAAGCTCGGCGAGTTCGCTCCGACCCGCACCTTCCGTGGCCACGTGAAGGATGACCGGAAGTCGAAGCGCCGCTAGAGAGCCCATCAGTGGCCCCTGGCCACGGGCTGAGCTTGCGCGCCAATAAGACTCAATGACTTACTCCATTAAGGGGACAACCATGGAAGCCAGGGCACAGGCGCGGTACATCCGCGTGACGCCCATGAAGGCCCGCCGCGTGGTGGACCTCATCCGTGGCATGAATGCCACGGAGGCCCAGGCCGTCCTGCGTTTCGCTCCGCAGGCCGCCACCGTGCCGGTCGGCAAGGTGCTCGACAGCGCCATCGCCAACGCCGCGCACAACTACAACCACTCCAACGTGGACGACCTCTACATCTCCGAGGCGTACGTTGACGAGGGCCCGACCCTGAAGCGGTTCCGTCCGCGTGCCCAGGGCCGCGCCTACCGGATCCGCAAGCGGACCAGCCACATCACCGTGGTCGTCAGCAGCAAGGAAGGGACCCGGTAATGGGCCAGAAGGTTAACCCGCACGGGTTCCGCCTCGGCATCAGCACGGACTTCAAGTCCCGCTGGTACGCCGACAAGCTGTACAAGGACTACGTCAAGGAAGACGTTGCCATTCGTCGCATGATGACGAAGGGCATGGAGCGCGCCGGCATCTCCAAGGTCGAGATCGAGCGCACCCGCGACCGCGTCCGCGTCGACATCCACACCGCCCGCCCCGGCATCGTCATCGGTCGCCGTGGCACCGAGGCCGACCGCATCCGCGGCGACCTGGAGAAGCTGACCGGCAAGCAGGTCCAGCTGAACATCCTCGAGGTCAAGAACCCCGAGCTGGACGCCCAGCTCGTGGCTCAGGGCGTCGCGGAGCAGCTGTCCTCCCGCGTCTCCTTCCGCCGTGCCATGCGCAAGTCGATGCAGGGCACCATGAAGTCCGGCGCCAAGGGCATCAAGGTCCAGTGCTCCGGTCGTCTCGGCGGCGCCGAGATGAGCCGTTCGGAGTTCTACCGCGAGGGTCGCGTGCCGCTGCACACCCTGCGGGCGAACGTCGACTACGGCTTCTTCGAGGCCAAGACCACCTTCGGCCGCATCGGCGTGAAGGTCTGGATCTACAAGGGCGACGTCAAGAACATCGCCGAGGTCCGCGCTGAGAACGCCGCTGCCCGCTCGGGCAACCGCCCGGCCCGTCCCGAGGGTGGTCGTCCCGCCCGCGGTGGCGACCGCCGTGGTGGCGAGCGCGGTGGCCGTGGCCGTCGTCCCGCCGCTGCCGAGGCCCCCGCGGCCCCGGCGGTCGAGGCTCCGGCTGCCGAGAACACCGGAACGGAGGCCTGACCCCAATGCTGATCCCCCGTCGGGTCAAGCACCGCAAGCAGCACCACCCGAAGCGCCGTGGCGCTGCCAAGGGTGGCACCGAGCTGGCGTTCGGCCAGTTCGGCATCCAGGCCGTGACCCCGGCCTACGTGACGAACCGTCAGATCGAGTCCGCTCGTATCGCGATCACCCGTCACATCCGCCGTGGCGGCAAGGTCTGGATCAACATCTACCCGGACCGTCCGCTCACCAAGAAGCCGGCCGAGACCCGCATGGGTTCCGGTAAGGGTTCGCCGGAGTGGTGGATCGCGAACGTGCACCCGGGTCGGGTCATGTTCGAGCTGTCGTACCCGAACGAGAAGGTTGCTCGCGAGGCGCTCACCCGTGCCGCGCACAAGCTGCCGATGAAGTGCCGGATCGTCCGGCGCGAGGACGGTGAGAGCTGATGTCGGCCGCTACCAAGGCTGCTGAGCTTCGTTCGCTGGACAACGAGGGTCTCGTTGCCAAGCTGCGCGAGGCCAAGGAGGAGCTGTTCAACCTCCGCTTCCAGGCGGCGACCGGGCAGCTCGACAACCACGGACGGCTCAAGCTCGTCCGTAAGGACATCGCGCGGATCTACACCCTGATGCGCGAGCGCGAGCTGGGCATCGAGACGGTGGAGAACGCCTGATGACTGAGAACACCAACGAGACGCGCGGTTTCCGCAAGACCCGTGAGGGTCTCGTCGTCAGCGACAAGATGGACAAGACCGTCGTCGTCGCCGTCGAGGACCGCGTCAAGCACGCTCTGTACGGCAAGGTCATCCGCCGTACGAACAAGCTGAAGGCGCACGACGAGGCCAACGCCTGCGGCATCGGCGACCGGGTCCTCCTCGCGGAGACCCGCCCGCTGTCCGCGACGAAGCGCTGGCGCGTCGTCGAGATCCTCGAGAAGGCCAAGTAACGAAGCCGATGAGGTACGGCCGTATGTGCACCGGGTCCCGCAGGGGCGCCGATGTGAGCAGCGGCCGGCCCGTCGACTCTCGTTGACGATCAGGAGAAAGCTGTGATCCAGCAGGAGTCGCGACTGCGCGTCGCCGACAACACTGGTGCCAAGGAGATCCTTTGCATCCGTGTTCTCGGTGGCTCCGGTCGCCGCTACGCCGGTATCGGGGACGTCATCGTCGCCACCGTCAAGGACGCGATCCCCGGTGGTTCGGTGAAGAAGGGTGACGTCGTCAAGTGCGTCGTCGTCCGCACCGTCAAGGAGCGTCGTCGTCCGGATGGCTCGTACATCCGTTTCGACGAGAACGCCGCGGTCGTTCTGAAGAACACCGAAGGTGACCCCCGTGGCACCCGCATCTTCGGCCCGGTGGGCCGCGAGCTGCGTGACAAGAAGTTCATGAAGATCATCTCGCTTGCGCCGGAGGTGCTCTAACTCATGGCGAACAGCATGAAGATCAAGAAGGGTGACCTGGTCCAGGTCATCACCGGCAAGGACAAGGGCAAGCAGGGCAAGGTCATCCAGGCCATGCCGGCTGAGAACAAGGTCCTCGTCGAGGGTGTCAACCGGGTCAAGAAGCACACCAAGCCGGGTCCGGGTACCCAGGGTGGCATCGTGACCGTCGAGGCCCCGGTGCACGTCTCCAACGTCCAGCTGGTCGTGGAGAAGGACGGCAAGAAGGTCGTCACCCGCGTCGGCTACCGCTTCGACGACCAGGGCAACAAGATCCGCGTTGCCAAGCGAACCGGTGAGGACATCTGATGTCTGAGACGTCTGTTGAGAAGGTGACCCCCCGCCTCAAGGAGCGTTACAACTCCGAGATCAAGGGTCAGCTGCAGGAGCAGTTCAAGTACGAGAACGTCATGCTGACGCCCGGCCTGGTCAAGGTCGTCGTCAACATGGGTGTCGGCGAGGCTGCCCGTGACAGCAAGCTGATCGAGGGCGCGATCCGCGACCTGACCGCCATCACCGGTCAGAAGCCGGCCGTGACCAAGGCTCGCAAGTCCATCGCGCAGTTCAAGCTGCGCGAGGGCCAGCCGATCGGCACCCACGTCACCCTCCGTGGTGACCGCATGTGGGAGTTCCTGGACCGTCTGGTTTCGCTGGCTCTGCCGCGTATCCGTGACTTCCGCGGTCTCTCCCCGAAGCAGTTCGACGGCCGTGGCAACTACACCTTCGGTCTGACCGAGCAGGTTATGTTCCACGAGATCGACCAGGACAAGGTCGACCGTCAGCGCGGTATGGACATCACCGTCGTGACCACCGCTCAGACCGACGACGAGGGCCGGGCGCTCCTGCGCGCTCTGGGCTTCCCGTTCAAGGAGGCGTGAGCCAATGGCGAAGAAGTCCCTCATCGCGAAGGCCGAGCGTAAGCCGAAGTTCGGCGTCCGGGCCTACACCCGGTGCCAGCGCTGCGGCCGTCCGCACTCGGTGTACCGCAAGTTCGGCCTGTGCCGTGTCTGCCTCCGTGAGATGGCGCACCGCGGCGAGCTGCCGGGCGTGACCAAGAGCTCCTGGTAATCCAGGCGCTTTAGGCACACAGCGACGCAGAGGTGCCCGATCCCACACCGGTCCGTTTTGGGCCTGCCGTACGGAGTCCCGTAAGGTAGTGGGGTCGGGCCCCCTGCCGCGGCTTCCCCATGGACGTCCGTGGCCCTTCAGAGGAAGGGCTCGCACCCAGTCTTACTACGTCGTAGGTCCCCTGCGCTTGTGCCCCTGACGAACTCGGAAGAGTGCGGAAGGGGGACCTGGCGCGGAGAAACCACGGCGAGAGAGGCCTGAGGCCATCATGACCATGACCGACCCCATCGCAGACATGCTCACGCGTCTGCGTAACGCGAACTCGGCGTACCACGACACCGTGGCGATGCCGGCCAGCAAGATCAAGGCGCACGTCGCCCAGATCCTGCAGCAGGAGGGGTACATCTCCTCCTACAAGGTTGAGGAGCCGGCTGAGGGCGAGGTCGGCAAGAAGCTGACCATCGAGCTCAAGTTCGGCCCCAACCGTGAGCGCTCCATCGCCGGCATCAAGCGCATCAGCAAGCCGGGTCTGCGCGTTTACGCAAAGTCCACCAACCTGCCGAAGGTTCTCGGCGGCCTGGGCGTGGCGATCATCTCCACGTCGTCCGGCCTCCTGACCGACAAGCAGGCCGCCAAGAAGGGCGTAGGCGGAGAAGTTCTCGCCTACGTCTGGTAATTCGGGAAACGGAGGTACAGCAATGTCGCGCATTGGACGGCTGCCCATCCAGGTCCCCGCTGGCGTGGACGTCACCATCGATGGCCAGGCGGTCTCGGTGAAGGGCCCGAAGGGCTCGCTCACCCACGTCGTCGCCGAGCCGATCGGGATCGGCAAGGCCGAGGACGGCACTGTGCTCGTCTCTCGTCCGAACGACGAGCGTCGCTCGAAGGCCCTGCACGGCCTGACCCGCACGCTGGTGGCGAACATGATCACCGGCGTGACCGCGGGCTACCGCAAGTCGCTGGAGATCAGCGGTGTTGGTTACCGTGTGACCGCGAAGGGCTCCGACATGGAGTTCGCGCTCGGTTACAGCCACCCGATCCTGATCACCGCGCCGGAGGGCATCTCCTTCGTCGTCGAGTCGCCCACCAAGTTCCACGTGGACGGCATCGACAAGCAGAAGGTCGGCGAGGTCGCCGCGAACATCCGCAAGCTGCGCAAGCCCGACCCGTACAAGGCCAAGGGTGTCAAGTACGCGGGCGAGGTCATCCGCCGCAAGGTCGGAAAGAGTGGTAAGTAAGCGATGAGTGTCTCTGTCAAGATCGGCAAGGGCAACGCCTACAAGAGCGCCGCTCGCAAGCGCCGCGCGATCCGCGTTCGCAAGCGCGTCGTCGGCACCGAGGTGCGTCCGCGTCTCGTCGTGACGCGCTCGAACCGTCACATGGTCGCCCAGGTCATCGACGACGCCAAGGGTCACACCCTGGCGTCGGCGTCCACCCTCGACGTGTCCATCAAGGGCGCCGAGGGCGACAAGACCGAGCTGGCCAAGAAGGTCGGGAGCCTGGTCGCCGAGCGCGCCAAGGCCGCCGGCATCGAGTCGGTCGTCTTCGACCGCGCGGGCAACCGGTACGCCGGCCGCATCGCCGCCCTGGCGGACGCGGCCCGTGAGGCCGGGCTCGACTTCTAAGCCGCTCGTCGACTCTGTCGACGGACGTATTACGAGAGAGGTAAATCCAATGGCTGGACCCCAGCGCCGCGGCAGCGGCGCCGGTGGCGGCACCGGTGGCGAGCGGCGCGACCGTAAGCGTGACGACCGGGGCAACGCCCCCGCCGTCGAGAAGACCGCTTACGTCGAGCGCGTCGTCGCGATCAACCGTGTCGCCAAGGTTGTCAAGGGTGGCCGTCGCTTCAGCTTCACCGCGCTCGTCGTGGTGGGCGATGGCGAGGGCACCGTGGGTGTCGGTTACGGCAAGGCGAAGGAGGTTCCGGCCGCCATCGCCAAGGGCGTTGAGGAGGCCAAGAAGAACTTCTTCAAGGTCCCCCGTATCCAGGGCACCATCCCCCACCCCATCCAGGGTGAGAAGGCCGCCGGCGTCGTGCTGCTGAAGCCCGCCGCCCCCGGTACCGGTGTTATCGCCGGTGGTCCGGTGCGCGCCGTCCTGGAGTGCGCCGGCATCCACGACATCCTGTCGAAGTCGCTCGGCTCGGACAACGCGATCAACATCGTGCACGCCACCGTGGCCGCTCTGAAGGGCCTCGTGCGCCCCGAGGAGATCGCCGCCCGTCGTGGCCTGCCGCTGGAGGACGTGGCCCCCGCCGCTCTGCTGCGGGCGCGTGCTGCTGGGGTGAGCGCCTGATGGCTCGCCTGAAGATCACGCAGACCAAGTCGTACATCGGCAGCAAGCAGAATCACCGTGACACCCTGCGTTCGCTTGGTCTCAAGCGCATGCACGACGTCGTGGTGAAGGAGGACCGTCCCGAGATCCGCGGGATGGCCCACACGGTCCGTCACCTGGTGACGGTTGAGGAGGTGGACTGATCATGGGCGACAACCCGATCAAGATCCACAACCTGCGTCCCGCCCCGGGTGCCAAGACCGACAAGATCCGTGTGGGTCGTGGTGAGGGCTCCAAGGGTAAGACCGCCGGTCGTGGCACCAAGGGCACGAAGGCCCGCTACCAGGTTCCGCAGCGCTTCGAGGGTGGCCAGATGCCGCTCCACATGCGCCTGCCGAAGCTGAAGGGCTTCAAGAACCCGTTCAAGATCACGTTCCAGGTTGTCAACCTCGACAAGCTGGCCGAGCTCTACCCGCAGGGTGGCGAGGTCACCGTCGAGGACCTGGTCGCCAAGGGCGCGGTTCGCAAGAACTCCCTCGTCAAGGTGCTCGGCACCGGCGAGATCTCGGTCGCCCTCCAGGTTGCGGTGGACGCCGTCTCCGGTTCGGCCGCCGAGAAGATCAAGGCCGCCGGCGGTACGGTCACCGAGCTCATCTGAGCCCGCTGAATTCCGCCCACGAGCCCCGCACCTCCTTCGGGAGGTGCGGGGCTCGTGCCGTTCCCGGGGATTTCCGGCCCGACGGCGCTCGTTCTTTTGTGTGGCAAAACCGGGCATCCCGTACCCCATGAGTGGGGGACCGGCGGTACGCGCTTCTTCCGAGTGGCCGCGCACTGTTAGAGTCCGTGGAGTTCCCTTGTAGGCTGCGCGTAGGCTCGCCTGTGCCGTCTGTACGGGAGCCCGTACCGCAAAACTCCCCATTCAGGACCGACCCTCCCGCCGACGACGCGCGGGAGGCGCAGGAGGCACCGTGCTCAGTGCGTTCGCGCGGGCGTTCCAGACGCCCGACCTGCGCAAGAAGCTGCTGTTCACGCTGGGCATCATGGTGCTGTTCCGGCTGGGCTCGCACATCCCGATTCCGGGCGTGAGTTTCACGGCCGTGAACGAGTGCGTGAAGGAGACCAAGAACAGTGGCCTCTTCGGACTCGTCAACCTGTTCAGCGGTGGCGCGCTCCTCCAGCTGACGATCTTCGCCCTCGGCATCATGCCGTACATCACGGCGAGCATCATCCTCCAGCTCCTCACCGTCGTGATCCCGCGACTGGAGATGCTGAAGAAGGAGGGGCAGGCCGGCCAGGCGAAGATCACCCAGTACACCCGGTACCTGACCATCGCCCTCGCCGTGCTCCAGGGCACCGGCATCGTGGCGACGGCCTCCAGCGGCGCGCTGTTCTCCGGCTGCCCGCTGGCCAACCAGATCGTCCCGGACACCAGCGTGTTCCGGATCGCCGTCATGGTCCTCACCATGACCGCGGGCACCACGGTCATCATGTGGCTGGGCGAGCTGATCACCGACCGCGGCATCGGCAACGGCATGTCGCTGCTGATCTTCACCTCGATCGCGGCCCAGTTCCCGTCCTCGATGTGGGCGATCAAGCAGTCCGGCACCATCGGCGACGGCTGGGTCGAGTTCCTCTCCGTGGTCGCGGTCGGCATCATCGTCGTGATGCTGGTCATCTTCGTCGAGCAGGCCCAGCGCCGGATCCCGGTCCAGTACGCGAAGCGGATGATCGGCCGCCGGGCGTTCGGTGGGACCTCGACCTACATCCCGCTCAAGGTGAACCAGGCCGGTGTCATCCCGGTCATCTTCGCCTCGTCGCTGCTGTACATCCCCGCCCTCGTGGTCCAGCTGACCAACAGCCAGGCGGGCTGGGCCACGTGGATCCGGACGAACTTCGTCAAGGGTGACCACCCGATCTACATGGCCACCTACTTCCTGCTGATCGTCTTCTTCGCCTTCTTCTACGTCGCCATCTCCTTCAACCCCGAAGAAGTTGCCGACAACATGAAGAAGTATGGTGGGTTCATCCCGGGTATCCGGGCCGGCCGACCGACGGCCGAGTACCTGAACTACGTGCTGACCCGAATCACGTGGCCGGGTTCGCTCTACCTGGGCCTGATCGCGTTGATCCCGATGATCGCCCTGGTCGCCTTCGGACAGCAGACCAACTTCCCGTTCGGCGGCACCAGCGTGCTCATCGTCGTCGGCGTCGGACTCGAAACTGTGAAGCAGATCGAGAGCCAGCTCCAGCAGCGCAATTACGAAGGGTTCCTCCGCTGATGCGTATCGTCCTCGTTGGTCCTCCCGGGGCCGGGAAGGGTACTCAGGCGCACCTGCTCGCCAAGACCCTGTCCATCCCCCACATCTCCACCGGCGACCTGTTCCGTGCGAACATCAGCCAGGGCACCCCGCTCGGCCTCGAGGCCAAGAGCTACATGGACGCGGGACACCTGGTGCCGGACGAGGTCACCATCGGGATGGCCAAGGACCGAATGCTCCAGGAGGACGCCGCCAACGGCTTCCTGCTCGACGGCTTCCCCCGCAACCTGGGGCAGGCCAAGGCGCTGGACGAGTTCCTCGCCGAGCAGGGCATAAAGCTGGACGGTGTGCTGGACCTGGAGGTCCCCGAGGACGAGGTCGTCCGCCGGATCGCCGGCCGTCGCCTGTGCCGCAACGACGGCGGCCACGTCTTCCACGTGGACTACAACCCGCCGAAGGTCGAGGGCGTCTGCGACGAGTGCGGCGGCGAGCTGTACCAGCGCTCGGACGACACCGAGGAGAAGGTGCGCACGCGCCTGGAGGTCTACCACACGGAGACCGAGCCGATCATCGACTACTACGTCCAGCAGGGCCTGGTGGCGACGATCTCGGCCCTCGGCAAGGTGGACGAGGTCACCGCCCGCTCGATCGAGGCGTTGAAGCAGGACAGCTGAGTCTCTCGGCGAACGTACGACGGTACGGCCGGGTCGCCCGTGAAGCGGGTGGCCCGGCCGTTTCGGCGTCGTACGGTGGTAGCAGTGGTAATCCGGACTTGGAAGGCGTGACCAGATGGTGGAGATCAAGACCCCCGAGCAGATCGCGAAGATGCGAGCGGCCGGGCTGGTCGTCGCCGAGGCCCTGAAGGCCTGCCGCGAGGCTGTCGTCCCGGGGGTGACCACCCAGGAGCTCAACGACATCGCGGACAAGGTCATCACCGACCACGGCGCCACCTCGAACTTCCGCGCCCACCACGGCGGGCTCTGGTTCCCGGGCGTCATCTGCGCCTCGGTGAACAACGAGGTCGTGCACGGCATCCCCGGCG
Source organism: Kitasatospora sp. NPDC001095 (assembly GCF_053598615.1). Lineage (NCBI taxonomy): Bacteria > Bacillati > Actinomycetota > Actinomycetes > Kitasatosporales > Streptomycetaceae > Kitasatospora > Kitasatospora sp. NPDC001095. The sequence goes on from NZ_JBSFKQ010000003.1 coordinate 129,972, forward strand.
AGCGGGTGCTCCAGGAGGGTGACGTCATCTCGATCGACTGCGGCGCCATCCTGGACGGCTGGCACGGCGACTCGGCCATCACGGTGGCGGTCGGCGAGGTCCGCCCGGAGGTCGAGATGCTGAGCCGGGTCACCGAGGGCTCGATGTGGGCCGGCATCGCCCAGATGAAGAAGAACAACCGTCTGGTCGACGTCTCCAAGGCGATCGAGGGCTACATCCGCCGCCAGCCGCTGCCGCCTAAGGGCAAGTGGGGCATCACCGAGGGCTACGGCGGCCACGGCATCGGCACCGCGATGCACATGGAGCCGCACGTGCTGAACTACGTCGAGCGCGGCCGTGGCAAGGGCCCGAAGCTGGTGCCGGGCACCGTGCTGGCGATCGAGCCGATGGTCTCGCTCGGCACCCCGCACACCACCGTGCTGGAGGACGACTGGACGGTCGTCACCAACGACGGCACCTGGGCCTCGCACTGGGAGCACTCGGTGGCCGTCACCGAGCAGGGTCCGCTGGTGCTGACCGCCTTCGACGGCGGCAAGGCGGAACTGGCCAAGCTGGGCATCACCGCAGCTCCGGACCCCCTCGCGTAGTCACGGCGGCGCCCAACCGCCGCCGCTGACAAGGGATCAGAGCCCTGGAGGTTTGGACCTCCAGGGCTTTTGTCCTATTTTTATCCGCTGGCAGTGGTCAGTAGTGGTCAGCAGTGGCTTACGAGCGAGCAGGAGACAGCACGTGCTCAAGGGATTCCGCGACTTCATGATGCGCGGCAACGTCGTCGACATGGCGGTCGGTGTGGTCATCGGTGCCGCGTTCACCGCGGTGGTGACCGGCTTCGTGTCCGCCTTCCTCACCCCGCTGGTGGGTGTGGTGGTCGGCGCGGCCGGCGACTTCAGCTCGTACAAGGCGCACATCGCCGGAGTGACCTTCCCGTACGGGCAGTTCCTCAACGTGCTGATCGCGTTCTTCATGACCGCCGCGGTGCTGTACTTCTGCGTGGTGCTGCCGATCACCAAGGCGACCGCGCGCTACATGCCGAAGAAGCCGAAGGCGCCGAAGCGCCCGTGCCCCGAGTGCCTGACCGAGATCCCCGAGGCCGCCCGCCGCTGCTCGGCCTGCACCGCCCACGTCGAGCCGCTGACCGTCACCACCCGGGCCTGACGGAACGGGTGTGACGGCTACCGCTTTCCGGGGCCCCCGTTTTGGTCCACCGCACGCGCTGGCGTAGGATGGACCGTCGGCTCACTCGTAGCGTGCTTCAGCGCGCCCTCTTCCCTCCGGGGTAGGGGTGAACCCAGGTTCGCACGAGCGTTCCGCATACGGTAGCCGGTCCCGGAAGGTGGATCTCGCAGTTCATGGCTAAGAAGCAAGGCGCCATTGAGATCGAGGGCACCGTGATCGAGTCTCTTCCGAACGCGATGTTCAAGGTCGAGCTGCAGAACGGTCACAAGGTCCTCGCGCACATCAGTGGCAAGATGCGCATGCACTACATCCGCATCCTGCCGGACGACCGGGTCGTCGTGGAGCTCAGCCCCTACGACCTCACGCGCGGGCGGATCGTCTACCGCTACAAGTAAGAACGTCAGATCTAGACCCGGAGAACCTGAAACATGAAGGTCAAGCCGAGCGTCAAGAAGATCTGCGACAAGTGCAAGGTGATCCGCCGCCACGGCCGGGTCATGGTGATCTGCGACAACCTGCGCCACAAGCAGCGCCAGGGCTGATCGCTCTCCAGCATTTCTCGTAGTACTTCGCGCGACGCGAAAACGTCATAAGCGGGCTACCCGATCCGTCCCCTCGTGGACGGACTGCCACCCCCGGTCAGAGGCCGGGGCTCCATCGTCGAGAGGCGAAGGAGTAGGTAGCACGCAAGACCTCTGAAGAACCACAGGAGCCTTGAATGGCACGCCTCGCCGGCGTTGATCTCCCCCGTGAGAAGCGGATCGAGATCGCCCTCACCTACGTGTACGGCATCGGCCGTACCCGCGCCCAGCAGACCCTGGCCGAGACCGGTGTCAACCCGGATGTCCGCGTTCGCGACATCTCCGAGGACGACCTCGTCAAGCTGAGCCAGTACATCGACGCCAACTACACGGTCGAGGGTGACCTCCGCCGTGAGGTGGCCGCCGACATCCGCCGCAAGGTCGAGATCGGCTGCTACGAGGGTCTGCGTCACCGCCGTGGCCTGCCGGTCCGCGGTCAGCGCACCCACACCAACGCGCGTACCCGCAAGGGCCCGCGTCGCGCGATCGCCGGCAAGAAGAAGCCGGGCAAGAAGTAGTCCGTCCCGTAACCGGACATCCCTCCGGCCCGCGGGTCAGCGGACCGACCACCTCAGTAGGAGAACAGACTTATGCCCCCCAAGGGTCGTCAGGCTGCCGGCGCGAAGAAGATCCGCCGCAAGGAAAAGAAGAACGTCGCTCACGGCCACGCGCACATCAAGAGCACGTTCAACAACACCATCGTTTCGATCACCGACCCCGCGGGCAACGTGATCTCCTGGGCCTCCGCCGGCCACGTCGGCTTCAAGGGCTCGCGCAAGTCCACCCCGTTCGCCGCGCAGATGGCCGCCGAGGCCGCTGCCCGTCGCGCGCAGGAGCACGGCATGCGCAAGGTTGACGTCTTCGTGAAGGGTCCGGGCTCCGGCCGCGAGACCGCGATCCGTTCGCTCCAGGCCACCGGCCTGGAGGTCGGCTCGATCCAGGACGTCACCCCCACCCCGCACAACGGCTGCCGCCCGCCGAAGCGCCGCCGCGTCTGACGCAGCGCCTTCGGGCTCGCAGTACCTGCTGTAAACCTCGTACGGGGTCCTGCTTCTCGGCGGGACCCCGTACGCTTGGTCCTGTCGGCATCAAATAGTGGGTGCCGAAGACAACCGGAGGATTTCCCCCATGCTTATCGCTCAGCGTCCTTCGCTGACCGAAGAGGTCGTCGACGAGTTCCGCTCGCGGTTCGTGATCGAGCCGCTGGAGCCGGGCTTCGGCTACACCCTCGGCAACTCCCTGCGCCGCACGCTCCTGTCGTCGATCCCGGGTGCCGCTGTCACCAGCATCCGCATCGACGGCGTCCTGCACGAGTTCACCACCGTGCCGGGCGTCAAGGAGGACGTGACCGACCTCATCCTCAACATCAAGCAGCTGGTCGTCTCCTCGGAGCACGACGAGCCGGTCGTGATGTACCTGCGCAAGCAGGGCCCGGGTGTCGTCACCGCCGCCGACATCGCCCCGCCGGCGGGTGTCGAGGTGCACAACCCCGAGCTGGTCCTCGCCACGCTGAACGGCAAGGGCAAGCTGGAGATGGAGCTGACCGTCGAGCGCGGTCGCGGCTACGTCTCCGCCGTCCAGAACAAGGCCTCCGGCCAGGAGATCGGCCGCATCCCGGTCGACTCGATCTACAGCCCGGTGCTGAAGGTCACCTACAAGGTCGAGGCCACCCGTGTCGAGCAGCGGACCGACTTCGACAAGCTGATCGTCGACGTCGAGACCAAGCCCGCCATGCGTCCGCGCGACGCCATGGCCTCGGCCGGCAAGACCCTGGTGGAGCTGTTCGGCCTCGCCCGCGAGCTGAACATCGACGCCGAGGGCATCGACATGGGCCCGTCCCCGACGGACGCCGCCCTGGCCGCCGACCTGGCGCTGCCGATCGAGGAGCTGGAGCTCACCGTCCGCTCCTACAACTGCCTCAAGCGCGAGGGCATCCACACCGTGGGTGAGCTCGTCGCCCGCTCCGAGGCCGACCTGCTCGACATCCGCAACTTCGGTGCGAAGTCGATCGACGAGGTCAAGGCGAAGCTGGCCGGCATGGGCCTGGCCCTCAAGGACAGCCCGCCCGGGTTCGACCCGACCGCTGCCGCCGACGCCTTCGGCGCCGACGACCTCGACGACTCGCACTTCGCCGAGACCGAGCAGTACTAAGAGAATTGGCCGCGGGGGCGGTTCCACGGAACCGCCCCCGTCGTCCTGAAAGCCGTACGGGCACAGTGCCCGTACGCCCGCTGCGGTACCTGGTACGGCCGCAGTCGGAGATTCGAGGAGTAATTCCATGCCGCGTCCCACCAAGGGTGCCCGCCTGGGCGGTGGCCCGCACCACGAGCCGCTGCTGCTCGCCGGTCTGGCCCGTGAGCTGTTCCAGTACGGCCGCATCACCACCACCGAGGCCAAGGCCCGCCGCCTGCGCCCGCTGGCGGAGAAGCTGATCACCAAGGCGAAGAAGGGCGACATCCACAACCGTCGCCTGGTGCGCAAGACCATCACCGACGTGTCGGTGCTGCACACCCTCTTCACCGAGATCGCGCCGCGCTACGAGAACCGCCCGGGTGGCTACACCCGCATCACCAAGATCGGTCCCCGTCGTGGCGACAACGCCCCGATGGCCGTGATCGAGCTGGTCGAGGCGCTGACCGTCGCGCAGACCGCCGTCGGCGAGGCCGAGGCCGCCACCAAGCGTGCCGTCAAGGAGGCCGACGCCAAGGTCGAGGCCACCGAGACCGAGGCCGCCGAGCAGGCCTGACACCACTAGGTGTTGTTGCGGGCCCGCTTCCCCAGCGATGGGGGAGCGGGCCCGTTCCTCATGTCCAGGGAGTGAAGAGCAGTGGTCAACGATTGCGCCGAGCGGCCGCCGGCGAAGGACGGCCCGGCCGACGGGTACGTCCGGGTCCGGCTGGACCTTGCCTACCAGGGCGCCGAGTTCTCCGGCTGGGCCCGACAGAAGGGCGGCCGCCGGACGGTCCAGGAGGAGATCGAGACCGCGCTCCAGATCGTCACCCGCAGCTCGGAGCTGTTCCCGCTGACCGTGGCCGGGCGCACCGACGCCGGGGTGCACGCCCGCGGCCAGGTCGCCCACGTCGACCTGCCGGCCGAACTGTGGGAGGCGCACCGGGAGAAGCTGCTGCGCCGACTGGCCGGCCGGCTGCCCGGGGACGTCCGGATCTACCGGGTCGGCGAGGCGCCGGCCGGGTTCGACGCCCGCTTCTCGGCGATCTGGCGCCGGTACGCGTACCGGGTCGCCGACCACCCCGGCGGGGTCGACCCGCTGCTGCGCGGCCACGTGCTCTGGCACGACCGCCCGCTGGACGTGGACCGGATGAACCGGGCGGCCGAGCTGCTGCTCGGCGAGCACGACTTCGCCGCGTACTGCAAGAAGCGCGAGGGCGCCACCACCATCCGCACCCTGCTGGAGCTGCACTGGGACCGCGTCCCGGTGGACTCCTACGCCGCCCAGGAGGGCTCCCTCGCGGTCGCCACCGTCCGGGCCGACGCCTTCTGCCACAACATGGTCCGGGCGCTGGTCGGCGCGATGCTGCTGGTCGGCGACGGGCACCGGCCGGTGGAGTTCCCCGGCGAGGTGCTGGCCGGCGGGGTGCGCAACTCCGCCGTCAACGTGATCCGGCCGTACGGGCTCACGCTGGAGGAGGTCGGCTACCCGCCGGACGACCAGCTGGCCGAGCGCAACCGCGCGGCCCGGCGGATGCGCACCCTGCCGGGGCGGAGCGCGTAGTGAGGTAATCCGTTTTGGCCCGGCGCGTCCGCTTGGGAGAATCGCTCCCATGGGACACGTCGAGATTTCGCACCTGGAGTACTACCTGCCGGACGGGCGCGTCCTGTTCGACGACGCGTCCTTCCGGGTGGGCGAGGGAGCCGCGGTCGCCCTGGTCGGCGCCAACGGCGCCGGCAAGACCACCCTGCTGCGCATGATCGCGGGGGACATCCAGCCGCACGGCGGCTCGGTGACGATCAGCGGCGGGCTCGGCGTGATGCGCCAGTTCGTCGGCACCACCGGCCGCGAGGACCAGCAGGCCACGCCCGGCGCGCTGCCGGCCGACGCCTCGGTGCGCGACCTGCTGGTGTCGGTCGCCCCGGAGCGGATCGCCAAGGCGGCCCGCGCGGTGGACGCCGCCGAGCTGGCGATGATCGCCCAGGACGACGAGAAGACGCAGATGGCCTACGCCCAGGCGCTCTCCGACTGGGCCGACGTCGGCGGCTACGACTACGAGACCGACTGGGACGTCTGCACCATGGCGGCCCTGGGGATGCCCTTCGACAAGGCCCAGTGGCGCGGCCTGAACACCCTCTCCGGCGGCGAGCAGAAGCGGCTCGTCCTGGAGGCGCTGCTGCGCGGTCCCGACGAGGTGCTGCTGCTCGACGAGCCCGACAACTACCTGGACGTCCCGGCCAAGCGCTGGCTGGAGGAGGCCATCAAGGCCACCTCGAAGACCGTCCTGTTCATCTCGCACGACCGCGAGCTGCTCTCCAAGACCGCGGACAAGATCATCGCCGTCGAGACCGGTGCCACCGGCAGCAGCGTCTGGGTGCACGGCGGCGGCTTCGACACCTTCCACGAGGCCCGCAAGGCCCGCTTCGCGCGCTTCGAGGAGCTGCGCCGCCGCTGGGACGAGGAGCACGCCAAGCTCAAGAAGCTGGTCGTCACCCTGCGCCAGGCCGCCGCGGTCAGCCACGAGATGGCCTCCCGCTACGCCGCCGCCCAGACCAGGCTGAAGAAGTTCGAGGACGCCGGCCCGCCCGAGACGCCGCCGCGCGAGCAGACCATCACCATGCGGCTCAAGGGCGGGCGCACCGGCGTGCGCGCCTTCACCATGGAGCAGCTGGAGCTCACCGGCCTGATGCAGCCCTTCGACCTGGAGGTCTTCTACGGCGAGCGGGTCGCGGTGCTGGGCGCCAACGGCGCCGGCAAGTCGCACCTCCTGCGGCTGCTGGCCGGTGACGGGTCGGTCGCGCACACCGGCGAGTGGAAGCTCGGCGCCCGGGTCGTGCCCGGCCACTTCCGGCAGACCCACGCCCACCCGGAGCTGTTCGGCCGCACCGTGCGGTCGATCGTCGAGGAGGAGCACGCGCTCAGCCGCGGCGCCGCGATGGGTGCGCTGCGCCGGTACGAGCTGGACCGCCAGGAGGAGCAGAAGTTCGAGTCGCTGTCCGGCGGGCAGCAGGCCCGGCTGATGATCCTCAAGCTCGAACTCTCCGGCGTGACGGCCCTGTTGCTCGACGAGCCGACCGACAACCTGGACCTGGAGAGCGCCGAGGCCCTGCAGGCCGGCCTGGAGGCCTTCGACGGCACCGTGCTGTGCGTGACCCACGACCGCTGGTTCGCCAAGACCTTCGACCGCTTCCTGGTGTTCGGCGCGGACGGCCGGGTGTACGAGTCGCCGGAGCCGGTCTGGGACGTGACCCGGGTGGAGCGCGAACGCTGAGTGACGGCGGGGGTCGGTCCCGGGCGCTTTTGACCCGCCCCCGCCCTGCCGGTAACCTGGACGCTTGATGTGCGTATTGGCTCGCTCTATCTCACGTGAGAGGTCGGTACGCCGGAGACATCAGGTCGTCGACCAGCGGTCCCCCTTGAATTGCGTCCAAGGATGGCCAGGCTGCTCTTCCGTCCGGGTGCTCCTGTCAGGACTCACTCACTGAAAAGCGAAGGCTACGACCGTGCGTACGTACAGCCCCAAGCCCGGCGACGTCCAGCGTCAGTGGCACGTCATCGACGCGACCGACGTCGTGCTGGGCCGCCTGGCCTCCCAGGCCGCCAACCTCCTCCGGGGCAAGCACAAGGCGATCTACGCGCCGCACGTTGACACTGGTGACTTCGTCATCATCATCAACGCCGACAAGGTGCACCTGTCCGGTAACAAGAAGACCCAGAAGCTGGCCTACCGCCACTCGGGCTTCCCGGGCGGTCTGCGCTCGGTGCGCTACGACGACCTGCTGGCGAACAACCCGGAGAAGGCCGTCGAGAAGGCCATCAAGGGCATGATCCCCAAGAACAGCCTGGGCCGCCAGATGCTCTCGAAGCTGAAGGTCTACTCGGGCGACCAGCACCCGCACGCTGCCCAGCAGCCGGTGCCGTTCGAGATCACCCAGGTCGCGCAGTAATTCGGCCACCAAGCCCCCCAACACTGAAAAGAGCTGAGGAACACCGTGGCCGAGACCACTGAAACCCTTGAGGTCGACTTCGACGAGACCGTCGTCGAGGGCGAGTACACCTCCGAGGAGAGCTACACCTCCGAGTCGCTGGCCGGCCGCTTCGGCGAGGCCGTCCCCGGCGCCGGCCTGGGCCGTCGCAAGGAGGCGATCGCCCGCGTGCGCATCGTCCCCGGCACCGGCCAGTGGAAGATCAACGGTCGCACCCTCGAGGGCTACTTCCCGAACAAGGTGCACCAGCAGACCGTGAACGAGCCCTTCAAGCTCCTGGAGCTGGACGGCCGTTACGACGTCGTCGCCCGCATCAGCGGTGGCGGCGTCTCCGGCCAGGCCTACGCGCTGCGCCTCGGCGTCGCCCGTGCCCTGAACGAGGCCGACGTGGACAACAACCGCGGCGCGCTGAAGAAGGCCGGCTTCCTGACCCGTGACGCCCGCGCCGTCGAGCGCAAGAAGGCCGGTCTGAAGAAGGCCCGCAAGGCGCCGCAGTACAGCAAGCGCTAATCGCCTCCCCGGGGGTGCGGTCCGCCCTGGCGGCGCACCCCCTGGTTGCGCGAAACCGTCGCCCCGGAGTACCTCGCGTACTCCGGGGCGACGTGTTCCCCGGCTACTGTGCGGCGGCCGGGATCATCGGTTGGGTTCCGAGCAGTGGTGATGGAGGACGGGACAGTGGGACGACTCTTCGGTACGGACGGCGTGCGCGGGGTGGCCAACGAGGGCCTGACGGCGGAGCTGGCCCTCGGCCTGTCGGTCGCGGCGGCCCATGTGCTCGGTGAGGCCGGCGCCTTCGACGGCCACCGGCCGGTCGCGGTGGTCGGCCGTGACCCGCGCGCCTCGGGCGAGTTCCTCGAGGCCGCCGTCATCGCCGGTCTGGCGAGCGCGGGCGTCGACGTCCTGCGGGTCGGCGTCCTGCCCACCCCGGCCGTGGCGTACCTCACCGGCGCGCTCGGCGCCGACTTCGGCGTGATGCTGTCCGCCAGCCACAACGCCATGCCGGACAACGGCATCAAGTTCCTCGCCCGCGGCGGCCACAAGCTGGACGACCGGATCGAGGACGCGATCGAGACCCACTACCGCAAGCACTCGCTCGGCGACGAGGACTGGAACCGTCCGACCGGCGCGGCCGTCGGCCGGGTGCGCGAGTACACCGAGGGCTTCGACAAGTACGTCGCCCACCTGATCGGCGTGCTGCCCAACCGCCTGGACGGCGTCAAGGTCGTCATCGACGGCGCCCACGGCGCGGCCGCCTACGTCGCCCCCGAGGCCTTCGCCCGGGCCGGCGCCGAGGTGGTCCACACCCTGGGGGCCGAGCCCACCGGCCTCAACATCAACGACGGCGTCGGCTCCACCCACCTGGACCGGCTGCGCGTCGCGATGAAGGAGCACCAGGCCGACCTGGGCATCGCCCTGGACGGCGACGCCGACCGCTGCCTGGCCGCCGACGCCGAGGGCAACGAGGTGGACGGCGACCAGATCATCGCCATCCTCGCCGTCGCCATGAAGGAGGCCGGCACCCTGCGCCGCAACACCGCGGTGGCCACCGTGATGTCCAACCTCGGCTTCAAGCTGGCGATGGAGCGCGAGGGCATCGAGCTGGTGGAGACCGCCGTCGGCGACCGCTACGTGCTGGAGGCGATGAAGGAGCACGGCTTCGCGCTGGGCGGCGAGCAGTCCGGCCACGTGATCCTGCTGGACCACGCCACCACCGGCGACGGCACCCTGACCGGACTGATGCTGGGCGCCCGGCTGGCCGCCACCAAGCAGCCGCTGGCCGACCTGGCCGCCGTGATGACCCGGCTGCCGCAGGTGCTGATCAACGTCAAGGGTGTCGACAAGTCCCGGGTGCGGACCAGCACCGAGCTGGCCGCCGCGGTCGCCGGCGCCGAGGCCGAGCTGGGCTCCACCGGCCGGGTGCTGCTGCGCCCGTCGGGCACCGAGCCGCTGGTCCGGGTGATGGTCGAGGCCGCCGACCCGGCGCAGGCCGAGGCGGTCGCGCAGCGGCTGGCCGAGGCGGTGCGCACCCACCTGGGCTGAGCCCCGTACGGCACGAGGCCCCCACCGGGTTCCGGTGGGGGCCGTCGGTGTTGCTCCGAGGACGCCTCAGAGCTTGCGCAGCAGCGCCCGGCGGACCTTGTGGTCCTGGCCCTTCTGGAGGATCAGGGTGGCCCGGCCGCGGGTCGGCAGGACGTTCTCCAGCAGGTTGGGCTTGTTGATGGTGCGCCAGACCTGCCGGCCGTACTCCATCGCCTCCTCCTCCGGCACCTCGGTGAAGCGGCGGAAGTAGGAGTTCGGGTCCTGGAAGGCGGTCTGCCGAAGCTTGCGGAAGCGGTCCAGGTACCAGTGCTCGATGTCGTCGGTCCGGGCGTCGACGTAGATCGAGAAGTCGAAGTAGTCGGCCACCGCGAGGCGGGTGCGGCCGTCGGTGCCGGGCAGGGCCGGCTGGAGCACGTTCAGGCCCTCGACGATCAGGATGTCCGGGCGCTCCACGGTGAGCCGCTCGCCCTGCACGATGTCGTACACCAGGTGCGAGTAGACCGGCGCGCTGACCCGCTCCTTGCCCGCCTTCACGTCCGCGACGAAGCGCATCAGCGCCCGGCGGTCGTACGACTCCGGGAAGCCCTTGCGGGCCATCAGGCCGCGGCGGCGCAGCTCGGCGTTGGGCAGCAGGAAGCCGTCGGTGGTGACCAGTTCGACCCGGGGGTGCTCGGGCCAGCGGGCGAGCAGCGCCTGGAGCAGACGGGCGGTGGTCGACTTGCCGACCGCGACGGAGCCGGCCACGCCGATGATGAACGGGGTGCGGGTGCGCTCGGTGTCCGGGGTGTCCAGGAAGGTGCCCAGCGCGCCGCGCAGCTCGTGCGTGGCGTGGATGTACAGGTTCAGCAGTCGCGACAGCGGCAGGTAGACGTCGCGGACCTCGTCCAGGTCGAGGGCGGTACCGAGGCCGCGCAGCCGCTCCACCTCCTCGGCGCTCAGCGGCAGCGGCGTACGCTCGCGCAGCGCGCTCCACTCGGCCCGGCTGAGGTCCACGTAGGGAGACGGGGACGGGCCGGGCGTGGCGGCGCCCCGCGTACAGAGTTCGGTCAGCACATGCTCCATTGTGAGCCGTCGCGACGTTCACGGTTGCTGTGGTGTCGGTCACGCAGCGTTCGCGCGCGGCGGGAAAACGGCCACAGAACCGCCCTTATGCTGGCACGCATGTGCGGAATTGTTGGATACGTGGGCGCTCAGTCCGCCCTCGACGTAGTAATCGCAGGCTTGCAGCGCCTGGAGTACCGGGGTTACGACTCGGCCGGTGTCGCGGTGCAGGTCCAGGACTCCGAGGGGCAGTGGAGTCTGGCCACGGACAAGCGGGCGGGCAAGCTCGCCAACCTGGAGAAGTCGCTCGCCGAGTCCCCTCTGCCCGGCGGCACCACCGGCATCGGCCACACCCGCTGGGCCACCCACGGCGGCCCGACGGACGCCAACGCCCACCCCCACCTGGACGACCGGCAGCGGGTGGCCGTGGTGCACAACGGCATCATCGAGAACTTCGCCCAGCTGCGCGCCGAGATCGCCGAGCGCGGCCACACCCTCCGGTCCGAGACCGACACCGAGGTCGTCGCCCACCTGCTGGGCGAGGCCTACGCGGGTGACCTCGCCGAGGCCATGCGGGTGGTCTGCCGTCAGCTGGAGGGCGCCTTCACCCTGGTGGCCGTGCACGCGGACGCGCCGGACGTGGTCGTCGGCGCCCGCCGCAACTCGCCGCTGGTGGTCGGCCGCGGCGAGGGCGAGAACTTCCTCGCCTCGGACGTCGCCGCCTTCATCGCCCACACCCGCGAGGCGATCGAGCTGGGCCAGGACCAGGTGGTCGAGCTGCGCCGCGAGGGCGTGACCGTCACCAACTTCGACGGCACCCCGGCCGACGTGCGCGAGTACCACGTCGACTGGGACGCCTCCGCCGCCGAGAAGGGCGGCTACGACTACTTCATGCTCAAGGAGATCGCCGAGCAGCCGAAGGCGGTCGCCGACACCCTGCTCGGCCGGATCGGTACCGACGGCCGGCTCACCCTCGACGAGCTGCGGATCTCCGACGCCGACCTGCGCTCGGTCGACAAGGTCGTCATCGTGGCCTGCGGCACGGCCTTCCACGCCGGCATGATCGCCAAGTACGCGATCGAGCACTGGACCCGCATCCCCTGCGAGGTCGAGGTCGCCTCCGAGTTCCGCTACCGCGACCCGATCATGGGCCCGGGCACGCTGGTCATCGCCATCTCGCAGTCCGGCGAGACCATGGACACCCTGATGGCCCTGCGGCACGCCCGCGAGCAGGGCGCCAAGGTGCTGGCGATCTGCAACACCAACGGCTCCACCATCCCGCGCGAGTCGGACGCGGTGCTGTACACCCACGCCGGCCCGGAGGTCGCGGTCGCCTCCACCAAGGCGTTCCTGACCCAGCTGGTCGCCTGCTACCTGGTCGCCCTGTACCTGGGCCAGGTGCGCGGCACCAAGTGGGGCGACGAGATCTTCGCCGTCATCAAGGAGCTCGGCGACGCGCCGAAGCAGGTCGAGCAGGTCCTGGAGACCATGGAGCCGGTGCGCGAGCTGGCCCGCTCGCTCGCCGACGCCCGCTCGGTGCTGTTCCTCGGCCGCCACGTCGGCTTCCCGGTGGCCCTGGAGGGCGCGCTCAAGCTCAAGGAGCTGGCGTACATGCACGCCGAGGGCTTCGCGGCGGGCGAGCTCAAGCACGGCCCGATCGCGCTGATCGAGGAGGGGCTGCCGGTCGTGGTGGTCGTGCCCTCGCCGCGCGGCCGGTCGATCCTGCACGACAAGATCGTCTCCAACATCCAGGAGATCCGGGCCCGCGGCGCCCGCACGATCGTGATCGCCGAGGAGGGCGATGAGGCCGTCGTCCCGTACGCGGACCACCTGATCCGCATCCCGGCCACCCCGACCCTGCTCCAGCCGCTGGTCGCCGCCGTCCCGCTCCAGGTCTTCGCCTGCGAGCTGGCCACGGCCAAGGGCCACGAGGTCGACCAGCCGCGCAACCTGGCGAAGTCGGTCACCGTCGAGTAGTGACGACCACGACGCCCCTGCGGTGGCTGTGCCCTACCGCAGGGGTGCCGTGTCGAGCGTGAAGGAGAACGGGGCGGGTGGCCCTTCTCCCTCCGGTGGGTCCGTGCCGAGCCACAAGGTAGGCGTACGGGCGGACACCGGCGGGGCATCCAAGTGGGTGTCACTCGAAAGTGTGCCGCAGTCCGGCCTGCCGTGGGGCCGCGGCGCGGGCTAGCGTCGGTGGTACGCCGATCGCCGAGGGAGACCCGCCATGCGTCATGCACACCCTGTGGAAACCGTCCGGGCCGCGGAGGCGGAGCTGATGGCGCGGCTGCCGGAGGGCACGTTGATGCAGCGGGCGGCGGCGGGGTTGGCGGCGACCTGTGCGCGGCTGCTGACGCGGCGTCGGGGGCGGGTGTACGGCGGTCGGGTGACGGTGCTGGCGGGCAGCGGGGACAACGGGGGTGACGCCCTGTACGCCGGGGCCGCGCTGGCCCGGCGCGGGGCGCGGGTGACGGCGGTGCTGCTGACGCCGGAGAAGGCGCACCCGGGCGGGCTGGCCGCGCTGCGGGCCGCCGGCGGACGGGTGACGGTGGAGGAGGAAGTCGGCCTGGCCGACTTCTCGCGCGCGGACCTGGTGCTGGACGGCATCGTCGGCATCGGAGGCCGGGGCGGGCTGCGCCCCGAGGCGGAGCCGTACGCGCGGGCCCGGCGGTCCGGGACCGTGGTGGCGGTGGACCTGCCGAGCGGGGTGGACGCCGACACCGGCGAGGTGCCGGGCGCGGCGCTGCGGGCGGACGTCACGGTCTGCTTCGGCACGTACAAGCCCGGGCTGCTGGTCGACCCTGGGGCCTCGTACGCGGGCGTGGTGCAGCTGGTCGGCATCGGGCTGGAGCCGCCCGCCGGGGAGGTGACGGCGCTCCAGCACGCGGACGTGGCGGCGCTGCTGCCGGTGCCGGGCGCGGAGAGCGACAAGTACCGGCGCGGCGTCGTCGGGGTGGCGGCCGGCTCGGCGACGTACCCGGGGGCGGCGCTGCTGGCCGTTGCGGGGGCGCTGCACGGCGGCGCGGGCGCCGTCCGGTACGTGGGCACGGCGGCCGAGGAGGTGGTGCGGCGCTTCCCGGAGACGCTGGTCACCGAGGGCGGCCCGGCCGGTGCCGGGCGGGTGCAGGCCTGGGTGGTCGGGCCGGGCGGCGGTGAGGGGGCGCGGCAGGCGCTGACCGAGGCGCTGGCGAGCGACGTCCCGGTGCTGGTGGACGCGGACGCGCTGACCGAGCTGGGCCGGCTCGGCCCGGGCGCGCTGGCCGGCCGCACCGCGCCCACCCTGCTCACCCCGCACACCGGCGAGGCGGCCCGGCTGCTCGCGGGCGCCGAGGGCGGCGCGCCGCCGGCCGCCGACGACCTGGCCGCGGCCCGGCTGGCCACCGCCCGCCGGCTGGCGGCGCACTACCGCGCGACGGTGCTGCTGAAGGGCTCCACCACGGTGGTCGCCGACCCGGGCGGGGCCGTCCGGGTGAACCCGACCGGCACCTCCTGGCTGGCCACCGCCGGCAGCGGCGACGTCCTGGCCGGGCTGGCCGGCTCCCTGCTGGCGGCGGGCCTCGCGCCGCTGGACGCCGCGTCGGTGGCCGCCTACCTGCACGGCCTGGCCGGCCGCGAGGCGGCGGGCGCGCCGGGCGCCCCGACGACGGCGCTCGCGGTGGCCGGGGCGCTGCCGGCGGTGTGGCGAGCGGTCCGCGAGGGGTGGGCGCCGGAACCGGAACGTCCGGTCGCGGCGTCCTGAACGGGGTGAACGGGCGGTCCGCCGCACGTCGGCGCGTCGTAGGGGGCCGTCGTGTCCGACGGGCCGTTCGGCGAGGACTCCGGGACGTCTGGGAGACTGACCCTGATGACAACTGCGAACACGACCGGCACGGCCACCCTCACCGACGGCGTACGGGCCGAGGCGACCATCGATCTCGCCGCCCTGCGCGGCAACCTCGCGGCGCTGCGCGAGCGCGTCGGCGACGCGGCGGTGATGCTCGCGGTCAAGGCGAACGCCTACGGCCACGGCGCGGTCGAGTGTGCCCGGGAGGCGGTCGCGACCGGCGTCGGCTGGCTCGGCTGCGCGACCCCGGACGAGGCGCTGGCACTGCGGGCCGCGGGCATCCGCCCCGAGCGGGCCCGCATCCTGTGCTGGCTGTGGACGCCGGGCGGCCCGTGGCGCGAGGCGCTGCGCGCGGACCTGGACATCTCGGTCAGCGGCCAGTGGGCGCTGGACGAGCTGCTGCCCGCCGTGCGCGAGACCGGCATCCCGGCCCGGGTGCACCTGAAGGCCGACACCGGCCTCGGCCGCAACGGCTGCCAGCCGCGCGACTGGCCGCAGTTGGTGGCCGCCGCCCGCCGGGCCGAGGCGGAGGGACTGCTGACGGTCGTCGGCGTCTGGTCGCACTTCGCCGCGGCGGACGAGCCCGGCCACCCGTCGATCCAGGCCCAGCTGGACTCCTACCGCACCGCGCTGGCCACGGCCGAGTCCGCCGGGCTGCGCCCCGAGGTCCGGCACCTGGCGAACTCCCCGGCCGCCCTGCTCCTGCCCGAGGCGCACTTCGACCTGGTCCGCACCGGCCTGGCCGCGTACGGGCTGTCGCCGGTGCCCGAGGTGGGCTCCCCAGCGGACTTCGGGCTGCGCCCGGTGATGGCGCTGACCGCGCGGCTGGCGCTGGTCAAGCACGTTCCCGGCGGACACGGGGTCAGCTACGGCCACCACTACACGACGCCGGGCGAGACCACCCTGGGCCTGGTGCCGCTCGGCTACGGCGACGGCATCCCCCGGCACGCCAGCGGCGCCGGCCCGGTGCAGATCGACGGCAAGTGGCGCACGGTGGCCGGCCGGGTCGCGATGGACCAGTTCGTGGTGGACCTCGGCGGCGACACCCCGGAGATCGGCGACGAGGTGCTGGTGTTCGGCAACGGCGAGCGCGGCGAGCCCACCGCCGAGGACTGGGCCCGCGCCTGCGGCACCATCTCGTACGAGATCATCACCCGGATCGGCGCCCGGGTGCCCCGCCGCTACCTGGGCGGCAGCCACACCGAGGGCCCGTCGGCATGACCGACGCACCGGCCGAGCGAGGTCCGGTCGCCAAGGCGGCCGGCGCCGCCGGGGTGAGCCGGGCGGGAGTGATCGGGATCTCGGTCGGCGTGCTGGCGGCCGGGGCGGCCGCGGGCGTCGCGATAGAGCGGCTGACCGTCGGCCGGGCGACGCGCCGCCGGGCCCGGGCCGAGCTGGACGCGAACGCCCCGTACGGCTCGCTGCGCGGCCGTCCGCGGACGGTGGCCGCGCCGGACGGCACCGAGCTGTACGTCGAGCTGGACGGCACCGGCTGGAGCGAGCCGGACGGCGACGGCCGCGCGGCGAGCCACCACCCGGAACCGCTGACCGTGGTGTTCTGCCACGGCTACTGCCTCAACCAGGACAGCTGGCACTTCCAGCGGGCCGCGCTGCGCGACGGCATGCGGCTGGTCTTCTGGGACCAGCGCAGCCACGGCCGCTCCGAGCGCTCCCGCTCCTACCTGGCGGGGGAGCCGGCCGGCATCGACCAGCTGGGCGGCGACCTCAAGGCGGTGATCGACGCCGTCGCCCCGACCGGGCCGCTGGTGCTGGTGGGCCACTCGATGGGCGGCATGACGGTGATGGCGCTGGCCGACCAGCACCCGGAGCTGTTCCGCGAGCGCGTCACCGGCGTGGCGCTGGTCGGGACCCTCGCCGGGGACTGGAACGACGTCAGCCTGGGCCTGCCGAAGGCCGGCGCGAAGCTGTTCAAGAAGGTCGCGCCCGGGATGGTGAAGCTGCTGGGCCGCCAGGTCGACCTGGTCGAGGCGACCAGGCGGCTGGGTTCGGACGTGGCCGCGTTGTTCTACCGGAGGTTCTCCTTCGGCGGCCGGGACGTCGACCCCGGCGTGGTGCGCTTCGCCGAGCAGCTGCTGGACGCCACCCCGATCGACGTGGTCGCCGAGTTCTACCCGGTGTTCGGGGCGCACGAGAAGTACGAGGCGCTGGTCGCCCTGCGCGGCCTGCCCGCGCTGGTGCTGGCCGGGACGAAGGACCTGCTGACGCCCTCGACGCACAGCGAGGCGATCGCCGAGCGGCTGCCCGGCGCCGAGCTGGTGCTGGCCGAGGGCGCCGGGCACCTGGTGATGCTGGAGCGCCCCGAGCTGGTCGACCACGAGCTGGCGCGGCTGCTGCGCCGGGCCGGCGGCTTCGCCGGGGCGGCGCCGCTGCCCGCGGCCGTCCTCGACCTGGCCCGGGAGCGGGCCGCGGGCAGCGTCGCCGATCCGGTGTGATCCCGGGCCCGGCTCAGGGCCCCGCCCGCCGCACGGGGGCGCGCGGATGTGGCACGGTAGCGGTGGCGGCCGGTGGTCGGTGCGCCGGTACGGACCGAAGGGCAAGACACGCGCATGGGCTCGCACGCCACTCTCACCGTCCCAACCCCGGAGCGGATGGGCCGGCTCGGCCGGGAGCTGGCCGCGCTGCTGCGGCCGGGGGACCTGGTGCTGCTCTCCGGCGAGCTGGGGGCGGGGAAGACCACGCTGACCCGCGGCCTGGGGGAGGGCCTGCAGGTCCGCGGGGCGGTGACCTCGCCGACCTTCGTGATCGCCCGGGTGCACCCCTCGCTGGTCGGCGGCCCGGCGCTGGTGCACGTGGACGCGTACCGGCTGGGCGGGGACCTGGACGAGATGGAGGACCTCGACCTGGACGTCTCGCTGCCCGAGTCGGTGGTCGTGGTCGAGTGGGGCGAGGGCAAGGTCGAGCGGCTGTCCGAGGACCGGCTGGAGGTCCGGATCGAGCGTGCCATCGGTGCCACCGCGGACGGCGACGACCAGGACCCGCGCCGGGTGGTGCTGACCGGCATCGGCCCGCGCTGGGCGGACGCGGCGCTGGCGGACCTCGGATAGCCGACGCGTTGCCGACACGTTGCCGACAAGCTGTCGGCAAGATGTTGCGGGCGGGGTGCCGGGCGTGGTGGGATGGGTGCTGCGGTTAGGTCTGCCTAACTAGGGAGGCGCCATGTCGAGCCCCACCCCCGTCCCGAAGCGCGCGGTCCCCGCCGCCGGGGCCGGAGACTCCGCCCGCCGCGCTCCGGGAGAGCCGATGCGGGCGCTGCTGGCCGCGTGCGCGGCCGCCGAGGCGGTGTCCACTCCGCCCGAACCCCGGCCCGGGCAGCACGAACGGCCCGAGGCGCGGACGCCCCGGGCCGCGTGAGGCCGGTCCTCCCGGCCCCCGAGCGGGCCGCCCGGATCAGGCGATCACGACCACCTTGGTGTCCTTGGGCGCGAAGTCCCAGAGCAGCTGCCCCTCCGGGCGGCCGCTGCGGATGCCGCCGGTCTTGGCACTCGGGTCGACGGTCGGCGTCGCGCCGTCCACCGCCGCGCTGAAGCCGAACACCACGCCGTTCTGCTGCGCGAAGCGCACCACGTGCTCGATCTGCTTGCCGTCCGACCCGGTGGTGGTCTGGGTGCGGCTGTACACCGCGTAGCTGCCGGGGGCCGGCTCGACCGAGCCCGGGGTGACCGGGAAGGCGGCCGCGACCTGCGGGGTCTTCTTCGGGTCGACCAGCCAGACGTAGTGGCTGCCGATCGAGTACACCACCCGGATGCCGGTGCCCGAGACGGCGCCGGCCGGCAGCGCCGGGACGGTCGGGGTGGGTGCGGCGGTCGGCGCCGCGGCGGTGGCCGTGCCGGTCGCCGTGGTGGTGGTGGTGGGCTTGGCGCCGCCCGCCCGGTCCTGGGCGCCGTTGGCCTGGAAGGCCAGCAGGCTCACCACCGCCAGGGCCCCCAGGGTCAACCCCGTGACCACCACTCCAGGACCCATCTTCGCCACGTTGCCGCTCCCGCCGCCGTCCCTTTACGTACGGCCCCATCGTGCCAGGTTCATCCGCGCGGGTCGCAGCGCCTCGGATGTGTGTTCCTGGGTGGTACACCTTGCCGATCGGCCGGTCGGCCCAACGTCGGTCTAACCTTGACCCCGTGCTGCTGCTCGCGTTCGACACCGCTACCCCCGCCGTCACCGCCGCCGTCCACGACGGCACGGCCGTCCTCGCCGAGACCCACCAGGTCGACGCCAGGCGCCACGGCGAACTGCTGCTGCCCGCGATCGACCAGGTGCTGCGGGCCGCCGGTGTGGACAAGCACCGGCTGACCGGCATCGCCGTCGGCGTCGGCCCCGGCCCGTACACCGGCCTGCGGGTCGGCCTGGTGACCGCCGCCGCGCTCGGCCACGCGCTCGGGCTGCCGGTGCACGGCGTCTGCACCCTGGACGCGATCGCCTTCCAGGCCCGCGCCGAGGGGCTGGCCGGGCAGCCGTTCACGGTCGCCACCGACGCGCGCCGCAAGGAGGTCTACTGGGCCTCGTACGACGCCGAGGGCCGCCGCACGGAGGGCCCCGGCGTGGACCGCCCGGCCGAGCTGACCCCGCAGGAACGCTCCGTCGGCGCCGGCGCGCTGCTCTACCCCGACGCCTTCCCCGGCGCCCACGGCCCCGCGCACGTCTCGGCCGGCGCGCTGGCCGGCTTCGCCGCCGCCGAACTGGCCGCCGGGCGCGAGCTGCTGCCGAACCACCCGCTGTACCTGCGCCGCCCGGACGCCCAGGTCCCCGCGGGCTACAAGGCGGTGCTCCCGGCGTGAACCACGGCACCACCCTGCGCCCGATGCGCTGGTGGGACATCGCGCCGGTGCTGGAGCTGGAGCTGCGGCTCTTCCCCGAGGACGCCTGGTCCGCCGGGATGTTCTGGTCCGAGCTGGCCGAGTCCCACCCCGGCGGCACCCGCCACTACACCGTCGCGACCGCCCCGGACGGCCGGATCGTCGGCTACGCCGGGCTGATGGCGATCGCCGGCGAGGGCGACGTCCAGACCATCGCCGTCGACGAGCGCCACCAGGGCGCCGGCCTCGGCGCGGCGCTGCTCACCGACCTGATCCGGGAGGCCGCCCGGCGCGAGTGCGCCGAGCTGCTGCTGGAGGTGCGGGTGGACAACCCGCGCGCCCAGCGGCTGTACGAGCGCCACGGCTTCGAACCGGTGGGCATCCGGCGCGGCTACTACCAGCCCGCCAACGTCGACGCGCTGGTGATGCGCCTCGACCACCCGAGCACTGACAGCACCGACCCGAAGGACATTGAGGACCCCCGCCATGGCTGACGAACCGCTCGTCCTCGGCATCGAGACCTCCTGCGACGAGACCGGCGTCGGCATCGTGCGCGGCACCACGCTGCTGGCCGACGCGGTCGCCTCCAGCGTCAACGACCACGCCCGCTTCGGCGGCGTCGTCCCGGAGATCGCCAGCCGGGCGCACCTGGAGGCGATGGTCCCGACCATCCAGCGCGCGCTGGACACCGCCGGGATCAAGGCGACCGACCTGGACGGCATCGCCGTCACCGCCGGCCCCGGCCTGGCCGGCGCGCTGCTGGTCGGCGTCAGCGCCGCGAAGGCGTACGCATGGGCGCTGGACAAGCCGCTGTACGGGGTCAACCACCTCGCCTCGCACATCTGCGTCGACCAGCTGGAGCACGGCCGGCTGCCCTCGCCGACGATGGCCCTGCTGGTCTCCGGCGGGCACTCCTCGCTGCTGCTCAGCGAGGACATCACCAGCGACGTCCGCCCGCTCGGCGCGACCATCGACGACGCGGCCGGCGAGGCCTTCGACAAGGTCGCCCGGGTGCTCGGCCTCGGCTTCCCCGGCGGCCCGATCGTCGACCGCACGGCCCGCGAGGGCGATCCGAAGGCGATCGCCTTCCCGCGCGGCCTGAGCGGCAGGAACGACCCGGAGTACGACTTCTCCTTCTCCGGCCTGAAGACCGCCGTCGCCCGCTGGGTCGAGGCCAAGCGCCGGGCCGGCGAGGAGGTGCCGATCGCCGACGTGGCGGCGTCCTTCCAGGAGGCGGTCACCGACGTGCTCACCCGCAAGGCTGTCAAGGCGTGCAAGGACAACGGCGTCGACCACCTGATGATCGGTGGCGGCGTGGCGGCCAACTCGCGGCTGCGCGAGATGGCCCAGCAGCGCTGCGACCGGGCCGGCATCCGGCTGCGGGTGCCCCGGCCGGGCCTGTGCACCGACAACGGCGCGATGGTCGCGGCGCTGGGCTCCGAGATGGTGTGGCGCGACCGCACGCCGTCCGCCTTCGACCTGTCGGCGGACTCCTCGCTGCCCGTCACCGAGGTCCACGTGCCGCACACGGACTTCCACGGCCAGGCCTACGAGGCCCTCGGCGGTGGCGCGGCATGACCGTCGCCGCGATGTGGGAGGCCCGGGCGGCCGCCGGCCGGGGGGCCGAACTCGCCGCCTGGGTACGGGAGTCGGCGCTGCCCGGACTCCGCGGCTCGGCCGGGCTGGAGCGCCTCGAACTGCTCTCCGCCCCGGGTGAGAGGGTGCTGCTGATCGCCTGGTGGACCGGCGAGCCGGTGCCCGTCGCCGACCCGCCGGCCGAACTGCTCGGCCGCCCGGTGCACCGCTGGTCCTTCACCAGCGAGCACGTCGAGCAGTCCGTCGAGCAGCCCTCCGAGTAGTCCGTCGAGTAGCCCCCGGTCGGGAACCGTGGGCCCGGTCGTTACCGTGCTTAGCTGATAGAAGGCTGAACGGGAACCGGGAGCGGGCTGCGGTGATCAGGGACGGGCGGAGCAGGACCAGGACGTACGCGGTGGGGGCGCTGGCCGTGCTGGCCCTCGCCACCGCGTGCGGCGGCAACGGGGGCGGTGGCGGCAGCGCCGCCCCCGCCGCCACGAGCGCGCCGACCGCACCCCAGAGCGCCGCGCCGGCGCCGACCCCCTCGGCCGGCGCCCCCGCGGGAGCGGCCGCGGCGGCCTGGGCCAAGTGGAACCTCACCCCGCTCGCCCCCGCCCCGGCGCCGCCCGCCGACAAGCCGATCAAGCTCGAACGGACCGGCCCCGTACCGGTGTTCAGCGAGGTGAAGACGAGCGACAAGGTCGTCTTCATCACCATCGACGACGGAGCCGAGAAGGACCCGAAGTTCGTCGAGATGCTCACCGACCTCAAGGTGCCGATATCGATGTTCCTGACCCGGGACATCGTCAAGAACGACTACGGCTACTTCAAGCCGCTCCAGGCGCTCGGCAACCACGTCCAGAACCACACCGTCGACCACCCGGTGATGAGCAAGATCCCGGCGGAGAAGCAGAAGTCCGAGATCTGCGACGCGCAGTCCGCGCTCACCCAGCAGTACGGCACGCCCCCACTGCTGTTCCGTCCGCCGTTCGGCGACGGCGCCAACACCCCGACGCTCAACACCTCCGTCCAGCAGTGCGGCCCGCGGGCGATCGTGCTGTGGCGCGAGTCGATGCAGATCCACGACATGCAGTACCAGTCGGGGGACAAGAAGCTGAAGCCCGGCGACATCATCCTGGCGCACTTCCGCGGCCCCAAGGAGCTCAAGGGCGCCACGATGACCCAGATGTTCGGCGACCTGCTGGCCCGGATCCAGGAGCAGGGCTTCTCGGTGGCCCGGCTGGAGGACTACGTCCAGGCGCCCGCGTCCTGAGGAGCCCGTACGGGCTGCCCCAGCATCATCAGCGGTCCGTGGTCGGTGCGGCTGAGGATCACCGTGACGGTGTTCGGCCCGGAGGGCTTGAGCTGGCGGCGCAGCTCCTCCGGGGTGATCGCCATCCCGCGCTTCTTGATCACCACCGTGCCGACCGCGCGCTCGCGCAGCAGCGCCTTCAGCCTCTTGATGTTGAACGGCAGCACGTCGGTGAGCTCGAAGGCGTGCGCGTACGGGGTGGCGACCAGCTCGTCCGAGGTCAGGTAGGCGATCTTCGGGTCGATCAGCCGGCCGCCCACCTGCCCGGCCACCTCGGCCACCAGGTGGGCCCGGATCACCGCGCCGTCCGGTTCGTACAGGTACCGCCCGACCGGGCCGGCCGGCGGGTCGGGCAGGTCGCCGCCGGTCAGGCTGGCGCCCTGCGGCAGCAGGGTGGCGCGGTGCGGGCTCGCGGCCCGGGTGCCGAACCAGAGCACCGCCTCCTTGACGTCGCCGTGGTCGGAGACCCACTCGGCCTCGGCGTCCTCGGGCACGGCCTCGTGCGGGATGCCGGGGGCCACCTTCAGCGCGCCGATCGGGGTGCGCCGGCCCGCCTCGATCGCCCAGGAGAGCGGCGGGGCGTACGCCTCCGGGTCGAACACCCGGCCGCGCGAGGTGCGCCGGGCCGGGTCGGTGAACACCGCGTCGTAGCCGGTGACGTCCACCTCGGCGACGTCCGCGCAGCGCACCTCGACCAGCTCGGCCAGGCCCAGCGCGGCGGCGTTGGCCGCGGTGGCGGCGCAGGCCGCCGGGTCCTTGTCCACGGCCAGCACCTCGATGCCCGCCCTGGCCAGCGCCAGCACGTCGCCGCCGATGCCACAGCACAGGTCCGCCAGCCGTCGTACGCCGAGGTCGGCGAACCGTCGCGCCCGCCACTCGGCGACGCTGCGCCGGGTGGACTGCTCGACCCCGTTGGGCGTGAAGTACATCAGGTCGGCGTCCGCCCCGAACTTCGCCCGCGCCCGCTGCCGCAGCCGCGCCTGCCCGAACGCCGCCGACACCAGCTCCGCCGGGTGCTCCCGCCGCAGGCGCGTCGCCAGCGCCAGTTCCTCCTCGGGGGTGAACTCGCGCAGTTCGGCGAGCAGGGCCTGGCCCTCGGGGGTCAGCAGCGGCTGGAGGTTCTCGGTGTCCACGAGGCCATTCTCGCCGGTCGGGCGAGGAGGAACGCGGTCACGGCCACGCCGGACGTCGTCACCGCCACAGGACGCCCGAGGAGAAGAGCGCCGGCAGCACGAGCGGGGAGAGCGCGGCGGTGACGGGGAGGAAGCGGTAGCCGGACCGCCGGGTGCGGAAGGCGACCACGAGGCCCACGGCCAGCGTGACGACCGGGGCGGCCAGCATCCCGATGCCCAGGAAGGCCCAGATGAGCCCGTCCCCGTCGTCACCGTGCCCGGGGCCGCTGCCGAGGCAGACGACGAAGGAGAAGACGACGAACGGCAGTACGGCTCCCAGCAGCGGCAGTGCCAGCAGGGAGAGCGCCGCGTCCTTGAGCCTGGACGGGTCGATACGGGCCGGGATCGGGGTCATGGCAGGGAGTCTGTCGGGGCGGGCCGCCTCGCACATGAGTACGGCTACTCATCCGCGAACCGGGGGCCCGAGGGCGCGCCGTTGGCACTCTGGTTGACTGAGTGCTAACACGGCCCTATGGTCGTCCTTGGCACTCCCCACCAGGAGAGTGCTAACGCGACGACGCGTGTCTGACCCCCGCGACGGCAGACCCGCAGGATCGCCCCTACCCGTTAGAAAACCCCGTAATCTCCGAAGGGGAGCTCGGACGTGACCACCAGCAGCAAGGTTGCCATCAAGCCGCTCGAGGACCGCATCGTGGTCCAGCCGCTCGACGCCGAGACCACCACGGCCTCCGGCCTGGTTATCCCGGACACCGCCAAGGAGAAGCCCCAGGAGGGCGTCGTCCTGGCCGTCGGCCCGGGCCGCTTCGAGGACGGCCAGCGTCTGCCGCTCGACGTCGCCGTGGGTGACATCGTCCTGTACTCGAAGTACGGCGGCACCGAGGTGAAGTACCAGGGCGAGGAGTACCTGGTGCTCTCCGCCCGCGACGTTCTCGCGATCATCGAGAAGTAAGACGTCCCGACCCGCCCCGGATCCGTGTCCCAAGTGACAGGGGCCCGGGGCGTGGTTGTTGGTTCACGTAGTTCGGCGGCCGGTGGCCCGGCCGCAGCCCCGAGGGAATAGGGAACATGGCGAAGATCCTGCAGTTCGACGAGGACGCCCGCCGCTCGCTGGAGCGCGGTGTCAACAAGCTGGCCGACACCGTCAAGGTGACCATCGGCCCCAAGGGCCGCAACGTCGTCATCGACAAGAAGTTCGGCGCCCCGACCATCACCAACGACGGTGTCACCATCGCCCGTGAGGTCGAGCTGGACGACCCGTACGAGAACCTTGGCGCGCAGCTCGTCAAGGAGGTCGCCACCAAGACCAACGACGTCGCGGGCGACGGCACCACCACCGCCACCGTGCTGGCCCAGGCCCTGGTCAACGAGGGCCTGCGCAACGTCGCCGCCGGCGCCGGCCCGGCCGCCCTGAAGAAGGGCATCGACAAGGCCGTCGCCGCCGTCTCCGAGCACCTGCTCTCGGTGGCCCGCGAGATCGAGGGCAAGGACGACGTCGCCGCCGTCGCGTCCCTCTCCGCCCAGGACACCCAGGTCGGCGAGCTGATCGCCGAGGCGATCGACAAGGTCGGCAAGGACGGTGTCATCACCGTCGAGGAGTCGAACACCTTCGGCGTGGAGCTGGACTTCACCGAGGGCATGCAGTTCGACAAGGGCTACCTGTCGCCGTACTTCGTCACCGACGCGGAGCGGCAGGAGGCGGTCCTGGAGGACCCGTACATCCTGATCAACCAGGGCAAGATCTCCTCCATCCAGGAGCTGCTGCCGCTGCTGGAGAAGATCCTCCAGGGCGGTTCCTCCAAGCCGCTGCTGATCATCGCCGAGGACGTCGACGGCGAGGCGCTGTCGACCCTGGTCGTGAACAAGATCCGTGGCACCTTCAACGCCGTCGCCGTCAAGGCCCCGGGCTTCGGTGACCGCCGCAAGGCGATCCTCGGCGACCTGGCCGTCCTGACCGGTGGCCAGGTCATCTCCGAGGAGGTCGGCCTCAAGCTCGACCAGGTCGGCCTGGACGTGCTGGGCACCGCCCGCCGCGTGACCATCACCAAGGACGAGACCACGGTCGTCGACGGTGCCGGTGACGCCGAGGCCGTGGCCGGCCGCGTCGCCCAGATCAAGGGCGAGATCGCCGCGACCGACTCCGACTGGGACCGCGAGAAGCTGCAGGAGCGCCTGGCCAAGCTGGCCGGCGGCGTCTGCGTCATCAAGGTCGGCGCCGCCACCGAGGTGGAGCTGAAGGAGCGCAAGCACCGCCTGGAGGACGCCATCTCGGCGACCCGCGCCGCGGTCGAGGAGGGCATCGTCGCCGGTGGTGGCGCCTCCCTGGTCCACGCCGCCAAGGTGCTGGAGGACGGCCTGGGCCTGTCGGGTGACGAGGCCACCGGTGTCGCCGTGGTCCGCAAGGCGCTGCACGAGCCGCTGCGCTGGATCGCCCAGAACGCCGGCCTGGAGGGCTACGTCATCACCTCCAAGGTCTCCGAGCTGGAGATCGGCCAGGGCTACAACGCCGCCACCGGCGAGTACGGCGACCTGGTGAAGGCCGGCGTCATCGACCCGGTCAAGGTCACCCGCTCTGCCCTGGAGAACGCCGCCTCGATCGCCTCCCTGCTCCTCACCACCGAGACCCTCGTGGTGGAGAAGAAGGAGGAGGAGGCCGACAACGGTCACGGCCACTCGCACGGCCACGGCCACTCGCACTGAGGCTCCGACGCCTGACCGGAGGCCCGGTCCGCGCCCCGCGAGGGGAGGCGGGCCGGGCCTCCGGCGTTCACCTTCACGCTTCAACTATCAGTAGAATTTTGCAGAATGCAAAGTTTGCCTTATAACTAAGGCATGATCGAGGCCCGCCACCTGCGCGTCCTGCGTGCCGTCGCCCGCACCGGCTCCTTCTCCGCCGCCGCCCGCGAGCTGGGGTGTACCCAGCCCGCCATCAGCCAGCAGATGAAGGCCCTGGAGAAGTCGGTGGACACCCCGCTGGTGGTCCGCTCGGGCCGCGGGATGCAGCTCAGTGAGGCCGGGCGGGTCCTGCTCAAGCATGCCACCGGAATCCTGGCCGGGCTCTCCGCGGCCGAGGAGGAGGTGGCCGCGATCGCCGGGCTGCGGGCCGGGCGGGTGCGGCTGGTCTCCTTCCCGACCGCGAGTTCCACCCTGGTGCCGCCCGCGGTCGCCCGCCTGCGGGACAGCCATCCGGGGGTGCGCGTGTCGCTGGTCGAGGCGGAGCCGCCGGAGTCGCTGGCGATGCTGCGCGGGGGCGAGTGCGAGATCGCGCTGGCCTTTCGCTACCCGCAGTCCGACGGCGCCGTCGCGCTCCCGGCGCCCGCCCACGGCACGCCGCGCGAGGCGCGGGCCGAGGCCAATCTGGAGGCGCAGCAGCTGACCGCCGGCACGGACTGGTCCGACCTGGTGGTCACCCCGCTGCTGGACGACCCGCTGGTGGGCCTGCTGCCCGCCACCCATCCGCTGGCCGGGCAGGGCGTGGAGCTGGCCGAGCTGGCGGGGGAGCAGTGGATCGCCGGCTGCCCGCAGTGTCGGGGGCACCTGGTGGAGCTGTGCGCGGGAGCGGGTTTCGAGCCCCGGATCGACTTCGCCACGGACGACTACCCGGCGGTGGTCGGCCTGGTGGCGGCCGGGCTGGGGGTGGCGGTGCTGCCGCGGCTGGCGCTGCGGTCGGTGCGCCCTGACGGCGTGTCGACGGTGCCGGTGCGGACGGCCTCCGGGGCGCCGGCGGTGCGCCAGGTGGTCGCGCTGACCCTGCCGGACCTGGCCGAGGTGCCGGCCGTCGCTCTGATGCTGGAGCGGCTGGCGGGGGCGGCCGCCGATCGCTGACGGTGGGTGACGAAGCCGCCGTGGTGCCGCACCCAGGGTGAACTGGCGGGCGTACGGTGGGCCGACAGGCTGAAGCGCCGCGAAGAAACGTTTCTTCACTGCGCTCGTAGGGGCGGGTCTAGCGCTGGGCGACCGCCGGCGGGGCGAGCGGGACCTCGACCAGCCGGTGTCGTGAGCGGCCCAGCATCTCCTCGCGTTCGTCCTCGGTCATCCCGCCCCAGACGCCGTACGGCTCGCGGACCGCCAGCGCGTGCGCCGCGCACTCGGCGATCACCGGGCAGCGCATGCAGACCTCCTTGGCGCTGGCCTCGCGCGAACTGCGCGCGGCCCCGCGCTCGCCCTCGGGGTGGAAGAAGAGCGAGCTGTCCACGCCACGGCAGGCTGCGGAGAGCTGCCAGTCCCAGAGGTCCGCGTTGGGACCGGGGAGGCGGGAGAAATCTGCCATGGCTCATTCCCTTCAGAGGCTGTCGGCCGTGGGCCGGGCGTTCGGCGGGTCTGCTGCCGAGCGGTGCGGCGGGCTTCTGCACTGGTGTGGACACCTGGAAATATGACTTAAGGCAACTCCATGGACAAGTCACCCACACACTGGCACAACAGTCAATGACCATACGAAAGCTATAAAAACGGGCATAGTGGGCAAGGGCTCCGCCGGGCGCGGGCGTGGCAATCGGGTGGCCGACGGGCGCACGACGTGCCGAATCGGTGTGCGGGTCGTACGCCGACCGCGCGCGAGCTGCGCAAAAGTGCGGCGTGTGCACCGCGATGCGGCTGATCGGTAATGGATTGGCCACGTACAGTGGTGGAGGTGGCTCCGAAGGCCGTAACTCATTCGAGTGACGGTCGTTGGAAGTGCGGAGGCGGTTAGCGGGCGCCGGACGTCGGGAACGATCGCGGGCAGGTTGGGGCGATCGCACGGAGTCTGTCGCCGATCGGCCGTGTCGGAGAGGTTCGTACCAGCCAGGAGGCTCAACGTGACGCGGATCAGCTGCGGAGGACGACGGTCATGACTTCCGTTCTCGTTTGCGACGATTCCCCGCTCGCCCGCGAGGCGCTTCGCCGCGCGGTCGCGACCGTACCCGGTGTGGACCGGGTCACCACCGCGACGAACGGGGAGGAGGTCCTCCGCCGCTGGGTGGCCGACCGCTCCGATCTCGTTCTGATGGACGTCCGGATGCCCGGCCTCGGCG
This sequence comes from Kitasatospora sp. NPDC001095, assembly GCF_053598615.1. NCBI lineage: Bacteria > Bacillati > Actinomycetota > Actinomycetes > Kitasatosporales > Streptomycetaceae > Kitasatospora > Kitasatospora sp. NPDC001095. The sequence goes on from NZ_JBSFKQ010000003.1 coordinate 158,629, forward strand.
GGGTCGAGACGGTCCGGCGGCTGCTGTCCGCCGACCCGGGCGCGCGGATCATCATGCTCACCGTCGCCGAGGACCTCGACGGGGTCGCGCTGGCGGTCGCCGCGGGTGCCCGCGGGTACCTGCACAAGGACGCCTCGCGCGCCGAGCTGCGGGCCACCGTCACCCAGGCCCTCGCCGACCCGACCTGGCGGCTCGCCCCGCGCCGGCTGCGCAGCCCCGACATGGGTGCCGCGCCGACGTTGACGGCGCGTGAGATCCAGGTGCTGGAGGGCATGAGCCACGGCCGCAGCAACGCCGAGATCGGCCGCGAGCTGTTCCTCTCCGAGGACACCGTCAAGACCCATGCCCGACGGCTGTTCAAGAAGCTCGGGGCCTCCGACCGGGCGCACGCGGTGGCGCTGGGCTTCCGCTGGGGCCTGGTCCGCTGACCACCGGCGGCGCCGCCGGTTGCGGCGTGCCGCCGGAGGTTCCCGGAGCGGGTCCCGCACGGGCGTGTGACGTTACGGTCCCGAGGTTGCACCATGGAGGAGTGGAGCACCTCGGGGACCAGCGGACAGGCACTGCGGCGAACCACACGGCCGCGGGGCACTCGGCGGACGGCGCGACGGACGGGACCACCGACGGCGACGGGGCGGGAGGCGGCACGGTGCAGGAGGGGCCGGTGGTGCGCGGTACGCCGTACGGTGCCGCAGCGCATAACGTTCCGGTGCACAACTCCGGACGCGGTGCCGCGTTTTCCCGCTCGACCAGGCACCATGGACCGATGCGTGACGACGTCGCCGGTGCGGCCGGCCAGGCGGACCCGGTGGAGGCCGAGCCCTCCGGTCCGGGCCACGATCCGTCGTACGCCGATCCCGGCGGTCCCGCCGGGGAGACCGGTCCTGGCCGCCCGCCGGTGCTCGGCACGGGCGGCTCGCCGCTGGTGGGCGAGCTGGTCGCGGCCGCGGTGCGCGGCGAGGGCCCGGCGATCGACGCGCTGCTCGCCTACGTCCACCCGCTGGCGCTGCGGTACTGCCGCGCCAGGCTGGTCCGGCTGCCCGGCGGGGCCCGGCACCACGTGGACGACGTCGCGCAGGAGGTCTGCGTCGCGGTGCTCTGCGCGTTGCCCCGGTACAAGGACCAGGGGCGCCCGTTCGAGGCCTTCGTGTACGGGATCGCCGCGCACAAGATCGCCGATCTCCAGCGGGCCGCGATGCGCGGGCCCGGCTCGACCGTCGTGCCGCAGGACGACCTGCCCGAGGTGCCGGACGAGGCGCTCGGCCCGGAGGAGCAGGCGCTGCTGAGCAGCGACGCGGCCTGGGCGAAGGAACTGCTCTCCAACCTGCCGGCCCGTCAGCGCGAGCTGGTGCTGCTGCGGGTGGCCGCCGGGCTCTCGGCGGAGGAGACCGGGGAGGTACTCGGGATGTCCCCCGGTGCCGTCCGGGTCGCCCAGCACCGGGCGCTCAGCCGGCTGCGGGCGCTCGCGGAGGAGTCCTCCTGACCTGGCGGCCCGAGCCGTCCGGCCGTCCGGGTTCGTGCCGGTTCCTCCGGTTGCGGGGGGAATGAGCCCCGGGACGGGGATGTTGTCAAGGGCACACGAGGGCACATTCGCGGTGCCAGTACCATTGGGTATCGGCGCCTGGGCGGGTTGCCAAAGTTTGACGGGTGCGCGCGGGGTCCCCTTGGAGGATCCTCCCATTGCACCCGGCTTCGGCGGTCTGCGCGAGTGAGCGATGAATGCGCCCCCACCCTCAGGGCGTGAGCGGATAAGGCCGGCCACGGAAGGTACCCCCCAAATGTCTTACAACGCCGCAGGCGTACCCGAGAAGTTCGCCATGCTCGGGCTCACGTACGACGATGTGCTGCTGCTGCCCGGGGCCTCCGAGGTGCTGCCCAACCAGGTGGACACGTCCTCGCGGGTCTCCCGGAACGTGCGCGTCAACATCCCGCTGCTCTCCGCGGCGATGGACAAGGTCACCGAGTCGCGCATGGCCATCGCGATGGCGCGCCAGGGCGGCGTCGGCGTGCTGCACCGCAACCTGTCGGTCGAGGACCAGGCCAACCAGGTCGACCTCGTGAAGCGGTCCGAGTCCGGCATGGTCACCGACCCGATCACGGTCGGCCCCGAGACCACCCTGGCCGAGGCCGACGCGCTGTGCGCCAAGTTCCGCATCTCCGGCGTGCCGATCGCCGACGAGGCGGGCAAGCTGCTCGGCATCGTCACCAACCGTGACATGGCCTTCGAGTCGGACCGCAGCCGCCAGGTCCGCGAGATCATGACCCCGATGCCGCTGATCACCGGCAAGGTCGGCATCTCCGGCGTGGACGCGATGGCCCTGCTGCGCCGCCACAAGATCGAGAAGCTGCCGCTGGTCGACGACGAGGGCCGGATCAAGGGCCTGATCACCGTCAAGGACTTCGTGAAGGCCGAGCAGTACCCGAACGCCGCCAAGGACGCCGAGGGCCGTCTGCTGGTCGGCGCCGCCGTCGGTGCCAGCGCCGAGGCGTTCGACCGGGCCCAGGCCCTGGTCGAGGCCGGTGCGGACTTCCTCGTGGTGGACACCTCGCACGGCCACAGCCACAACGCGCTGGCCTGGATCGAGAAGATCAAGTCGGCCGTCGGTATCGATGTGGTCGGCGGCAACGTCGCCACCCGGGACGGCGCCCAGGCGCTGATCGACGCCGGCGTGGACGGCGTCAAGGTCGGCGTCGGCCCCGGCTCCATCTGCACCACCCGCGTGGTCGCCGGCATCGGCGTCCCGCAGATCACCGCCATCTACGAGGCCGCGCTGGCCTGCCAGGCGGCCGGCGTGCCGGTCATCGGCGACGGCGGCCTGCAGTACTCGGGCGACATCGGCAAGGCGCTGGCCGCCGGTGCCGACACCGTGATGCTCGGCTCGCTGCTGGCCGGCTGCGAGGAGTCCCCGGGCGAGCTGCTGTTCATCAACGGCAAGCAGTTCAAGTCCTACCGCGGCATGGGCTCGCTGGGCGCGATGCAGTCCCGCGGCCAGGGCCGCTCGTACTCCAAGGACCGCTACTTCCAGGCCGAGGTGGCCTCGGACGACAAGCTCGTCCCCGAGGGCATCGAGGGCCAGGTGCCGTACCGCGGCCCGCTGTCGGCCGTGCTGCACCAGCTGGTCGGCGGTCTGCGTCAGACCATGGGCTACGTCGGCGCCGCCACCGTCGCCGAGATGGAGAGCAAGGGCCGGTTCGTCCGGATCACCTCGGCGGGCCTCAAGGAGAGCCACCCGCACGACATCCAGATGACCGTCGAGGCGCCGAACTACTCGGCCCGCTGAACGGTGTGAACGACCGAGGGGCCCGCTGCCGCACTGCGGTGGCGGGCCCCTCGCGCTCTCGGGGCCGTGGGGCGTCGGGGCGGGACCAGCGGTAGTACGGGATACTGGGGTGCGGCCGGGGTGACCCGGTGGGCATGAGCAACAAAGCAGAAGGGCTCGAAGTGACTGAGATCGAGATCGGGCGAGGCAAGCGCGGCCGACGGGCGTACGCCTTCGACGACATCGCCGTCGTCCCCAGCCGGCGCACGCGTGACCCGAAGGAGGTCTCGATCGCCTGGCAGATCGACGCCTACCGCTTCGAGCTGCCGTTCCTGGCCGCCCCGATGGACAGCGTGGTCTCGCCGCAGCAGGCCATCCGGATCGGCCGCCTCGGCGGTCTGGGCGTGCTGAACCTCGAGGGCCTGTGGACCCGCTACGAGGACCCGCAGCCGCTGCTGGACGAGATCGCCGCGATCACCGACGAGTCCACCGCGACCCGCCGGCTCCAGGAGATCTACGCCGCGCCGATCCGCGCCGAGCTGATCAAGCAGCGGATCCAGGAGGTCCGCGACTCCGGCGTGGTCACCGCCGCCGCGCTGTCGCCGCAGCGCACCGCCGAGTTCTCCAAGGCCGTGGTGGACGCCGGCGTCGACGTCTTCGTCATCCGTGGCACCACCGTCTCGGCCGAGCACGTCTCCAGTGCCGCCGAGCCGCTCAACCTCAAGCAGTTCATCTACGAGCTGGACGTGCCGGTGATCGTCGGCGGGTGCGCCACGTACACCGCGGCGCTGCACCTGATGCGGACCGGCGCCGCCGGTGTGCTGGTCGGGTTCGGTGGGGGCGCGGCCCACACCACCCGGAACGTGCTGGGCATCCAGGTGCCGATGGCCACCGCCGTGGCCGACGTGGCGGCGGCCCGTCGTGACTACATGGACGAGTCCGGTGGGCGCTACGTGCACGTGATCGCCGACGGCGGGGTCGGGTACAGCGGGGACATCCCGAAGGCCGTCGCCTGCGGGGCGGACGCGGTGATGATCGGTGCGGCGCTGGCGCGGGCCACGGACGCTCCCGGCAAGGGGTTCCACTGGGGGATGGAGGCCGTCCACGAGGAGCTGCCGCGGGGCAAGCGGGTGGACCTCGGGACGGTCGGCAGCACCGAGGAGATCCTGACCGGGCCCTCGCACACTCCGGACGGGACCATGAACCTGTTCGGCGCGCTGCGGCGGGCGATGGCCACGACGGGGTACACGGAGCTCAAGGAGTTCCAGCGGGTCGAGGTGACGGTGAACCCGGCGCTGGACCACCGCTGACGTCGAGGTGTGGTGACGAGGGCCCCTGCCGGTGGTGGAGGCCTTCGGGCTTTTCGGGCGCGCGGGCTCCGGCCCGCGCGCCCGTGGGCCTTCCCGGGTGCGGGGTGGTCAGCTGCGGGTGGCGGCGCGGCGGGTGAGGAGGTAGCCGCCGATGAGGGCGATGGCGTAGAAGGCGGCGTCGAGGGGGCGGAGGTCGGCGCGCCAGGTGGTGACGGTGTCGTTCAGGAGACCGTGGGGGGTGGGGGCTCCGGGGTGGACGCGGCGGAGGTGTTCGATCAGTTGGCCGAGGAGGAGGGCGCCGGCGGCGAGGAGGGCGCCGAGTAGGGGGAGTAAGCGGCCCTGGCCGCCGAGGCGGCCGAGCGGGAGGGCGACCAGGCCGGCGGGGGCGATGGCCAGCCAGCCGAGGCTGTCGGCGGCGCGCAGGGGGGCGCTGCCGTAGGCGAGGCCGCCGAGGAGCATGGCGAGCAGGGCCAGGGACACGGCCAGGGCGGTGCGGCGGCGGGGGGCGGGGCGGGGTGCGGGTTCGGCGGGTTCGAAGCCGGGGACGTGGGCGCCGGGCATGCCGGGGGCGATGTAGCCCTCGGGGGCGGCCGGGAGCGGGGCGACCGAGTAGTGCTGGGCGGTGCGCGGCCGGGTCGATGGGCCGTCAGTGCCCGGTGCGGGTGCGGTCATGGGCGTCGAATCCCCCCGGAAAGACGATGAGCTGCCGAACGGTAGCAGTGACCGGGGCAGATCTTGGCGAGTTTTCGATCACAGATCGGGCACGGAGCGCCGCACCCGTTCCGGTTCGTCCCGGCTTGTGGCGGGGGGTGGGTGGTCGAGGGCCCTCGGGACAGGGGATGATGGAGGCTTGGGCGTTCGGGACCCAGGTCGGGCCGACGCGCCGTCACCACGACCGCCGGCAGCACATGGGGGAACGTTCCGAATGACCCAGGCGCAGGGTTCCACCGGCCGCCTCCTGGCGGGCCGCTACCGCCTGAACGGCGTGCTCGGGCGCGGTGGCATGGGTACGGTCTGGCGCGCCGAGGACGAGATGCTGGGCCGGACCGTCGCGGTCAAGGAACTGCGGATGAACGCCAGCGTCGAGGAGGAGGAGAAGCACCGGCTGATCACCCGGACGCTGCGGGAGGCGAAGGCGACCGCGCGGATCCGGCACAACTCGGCGGTGACGGTCTTCGACGTGGTCGACGAGGACGACCGGCCGTGGATCGTCATGGAGCTGGTCGAGTCCCGTTCGCTGGCCGACGTGGTGCGGGAGGACGGGCCGCTGTCGCCCGGCCGGGCCGCGGAGATCGCGCTGGACGTGCTGGGCGTGCTGAGCGCCGCGCACGCGCTGGGCATCCTGCACCGGGACGTCAAGCCGTCCAACGTACTGATCGGCGAGGACGGCCGGGTGGTGCTCACCGACTTCGGCATCGCCAGTGTGGAGGGCGACGCCTCGGTCACCTCGACCGGGATGCTGGTCGGCGCGCCCTCGTACATCTCGCCGGAGCGGGCCCGTGGGCAGAAGCCCGGGCCGCCGGCCGACCTGTGGTCGCTGGGCGGCACGCTGTACGCGATGGTCGAGGGACGGCCGCCGTACGACCGGGGCTCGGCGCTGGCCACGCTGACCGCGGTGATGACCGAGGACCTGGTCCCGCCGGTGAACGCCGGGCCGCTGCTGCCGGTGATCGAGGGGCTGCTGGCGAAGGACCCGGCCGAGCGGCTGGACGCCTCGCAGACCCGGTCGATGCTCAAGCGGGTGGTCGCGGAGTCGACCTCGCGGGCCGAGTCGACCACCCAGCACGCGGTGCCGTTGGAGAAGCCGGTCGAGGCTCCGGAGCCCGCGGAGAAGGAGAAGGAGCCGGAGCAGGCGGAGGACGGCAGCAAGCGTCCCGTGGGCGGGCTGCTGGGGACGGTGCGGGTCGGTAGCCGGGCGCAGGACGGGGAACCCGCCGAGAAGCCGTCGGGGGATCCGGCGCCGGAGTCGATCCGTCCGGTGACCAGCGAGTGGACGATGGGCGCCACCCAGGCGGCCGGGGCCGATCCGCGCACCGGCCGGCGGCGGCTGGCCATCGCCACCGTGATCGTGGTGCTGCTGCTGATCGCGGGCGTGGTGGCGGTGATCCGGATGGTCGGCAACGGGGACGCCGGGTCGGGCGACGGGGCCACGCGGAGCGCGGGGGCCACCGCGCCGGTGGTGGCCGGTACGGAGCCGGCGGCGAGCGAACCCGCGCCGGCGCCCGCCCAGCCGACCAGTGAACCGGCCGCGGTGCCGGACGCGCCCGTGCAGTCCGCCGGTTCGCCGGCGGCTCCCGCGCAGCCCCCGGCGCCGGCGCCGGCGCAGCCCGCACCGGCGCAGCCCACGCCGGCGGGGGTGCCGGCCGGGTACCACGAGTACAAGGACCCGAGCGGCTTCTCGGTCGTGCTGCCGGACGGACTGCAGCCGACCGGGTCGGACGCCAACCGGCGGATCTTCAAGAACGCGGCCGACGGCAGTCAGCTGCGGATCGAGTGGACCACGTCGCCGGGGGCGAGCGCGGTCGCGGACTGGCAGGAGTCGGAGCCGAACGTCCGCGGTCAGGTCAGCAACTACCAGCGGCTGAACCTGGCGGCGATCACCTACCGGCAGTGGACCAACGCGGCGGACTGGGAGTGGACCAACGGCACGCCGAAGACGCACTCGCTCAACCGCGGCTTCGTGACCGGCACCCCGGCCAAGTACGGGTACTCGATCTACTGGATCGTCCCGGACACCGAGTGGGCCGCGCAGGCCCCGGTCCGGGACGTCGTGTTCAACAGCTTCCAGCCGGCGCCCTAGGTGTAGAACTGCCGGTCGACGACGGGCCCTAGCCGATCAGGCGCTGCTTGGCGCGGGTGAACTCGTCCTCGGTGAGGGCGCCGGAACCGTGCAGGGCGGCCAGTCGTTCCAGCTGGCCGATCAGCTGTTCGCCGGTGGCGTCCGCGGCCGGTGCGGTGGGGAGGGCCTTCGGGGTGTTGCGGGCGGTCCGGGCGGCGGCCCGGAGCTGTTCGGCGAAGAAGTCGGCCTTGACCACGTCCTCGAAGCGGTGTGAGCCGGTGAGCGCCACCACCAGGAGCACTTCGCCGTTGAGCTTGGTACGGGTCACGGTGACGTCGGTGACGGCGGCGAGCGGAACCGGGACCGGCGGCTTCCCGTCCTTCAGGAAGAGCAGTCGATGGGTGGTCAGCACCAGCACTCCCTTGCGGAAGTGGTCGGGGTGGCGCCCGGCGGTCGAGGCGACCGGCTTCTCGCCGTCGATGATGTTCGCCTCGACGTTGCGGACCGCCTCGGCGCGGTTGCCCCTGCTGTTTCCGGATGCCTCGAAGGCGGTGTCGATCAGATCGGTCCAGTCCATGGGATCGAGCCTAAGGGAGCCGCTCAGTAGGCTGGTCGGCGAGCGAGAGGAACTGGCATGCGAGGCGGCCCCGGGTTGTTGCTGGCGGGGCGGTACCGGCTGACGGACCGTCCCGAACCGCTGCGCGCCCGCGCGGTGGACGAGCGGACCGGTGAGTCGGTGCTGCTGAGTGCCCTGGAGCTGCCGGCGGTGCTGACGGTGGGCCAGGATCCGGACGAGGCCGCCGCCGCGCGGGCGGACCGGCTGGTGCGGCGGGTGGCGGCGGTCGGTTCGGCCGCGCCGGTCGGGCACCCGCGGCTGCTGCGCGGGGTCGGCGCGTTCGTCGAGGACGAGCTGCTGTGGACGGTGGAGGAGCGGCCGGCCGGGTGGACGGTGGCCGAGCTGCTCGCCCAGGGGCCGCTGCCGCCGTACCGGGCGGCCGAGTTGGCGGCGGACCTGGCCGGGGCGCTGCGGGCGCTGCACGCGGCCGGGCTGACCCACGGCGCCCTGGCCGCGGAGTCGGTGCTGGTCTGCGAGGACGGCGCGGCGATGCTCGGCGGGCTGCTCGCCGGGGTGGCGGAGGAGGCGTTGGCCGAGGAGCTCGGCGGGCCGGGCGGGCGGCAGCGGTACGAGGTGCGGGCCACCCTGGTCGGCCCGGTGGCGGAGCGCTGGCCGTTGGACGGCGGCCCGGCGGGCGACTGCTGGGCGCTCGGGGTGCTGACGCAGCGACTGGTCACCGGCCGTGCGCCGTACCCGGAGCGGGACGTGCCGGAGTTGGTGACGGCCGTACGGGACGGGCGGCGGGAGCCCTCGGTGGTGTGCGGGCCGCTCGGGCCGCTGGTGGAGCGGCTGCTGCAGCCCGATCCGGTGCGGCGGCCGACGGCGGAGGCGGTGCGCGGGGAACTGGCGGAGCTGTTGGCGGGGGCGCCGGAGCCGGTCGACGAGGAGCGGGCGGCGGCGGTCGCGGCGCTGGACCCGGCGGCGCCGGCGGTGCCGCGGCAGCCGCGGGTGCGGGGCGGGAGGGCCGGGCGCTCCGGGGCGCGGGGGAGTGCCCGAAAGGGCGGCAACGGCGGGGACTTCGGGGCAGGAAACGGGGCGAAGCCGCCCCGGATACCCCCCTCCCTCTTGGGGCCGCTGCTGGTGGGCGGGGTGTTTGTGCTGCTCGCGCTGGGAATTGTCGCGGTGGTGCTGTTCGCGGGCTGACGATCCGCTCGGATTCCGGCATTGCGGTCCAGGGGGTGGGCGTGATTACCGGGGGCGGCAAGGTGCGCCTAATGTGTGCGTGGGATTTGTTCGAACAGTGGTCTGCACCAGGCCCTCCGTCGCGGTGACGGCAGGCGGAATGTGTGGGGGAGCGGGCGCAGATGGGCGTGCAGGACCGGCCGGAGGCGGCCGAGGCGGAGCGGTTGCTGGCCGGGCGGTACGAGCTCGGCGAGCGGCTCGGCCGGGGCGGCATGGGCACCGTCTGGCGGGCCTGGGACCGGATGCTCGACCGGGAGGTCGCGGTCAAGGAGCTGACCGTCAACCACCTGCCAGAGGAGGACCTCCAGATCCTGCACACCCGGATGAAGCGCGAGGCCAGCGCGGCCGCGCGGATCAAGCACCCCGGTGTGATCACCGTGCACGACGTGCTGGAGCAGGACGGCCGGCCGTGGATCGTGATGGAGCTGGTCGACGGCCGCTCGCTGGCCGACGTGATCAGCCAGGACGGCACCCTGCAGCCGCGCGCCGCCGCCGAGGTCGGCAGCCAGGTGCTGGCGGCGCTGCACCGCGGCCACCAGCTGGGCGTGCTGCACCGGGACGTGAAGCCGGCCAACGTGCTGCTGGAGCGCGGCACCGGGCGGGTGGTGCTGCTGGACTTCGGCATCGCGAAGTACGAGGGCTCGACCGAGCTGACCCGGCCTGGCGACCTGGTCGGCTCGCCGGACTACCTGGCACCCGAGCGGGCCCAGGGCGAGCGGCCCGGGCCGGCCTCGGACCTGTGGGGCCTCGGGGCGACGCTGTACGCGGCGGTCGAGGGCCAGTCGCCGTTCCGGCGGGACTCGCCGATCACCACGCTCGCCGCGGTGGTGGACGAGCCGCTGCCGGAGTCGCGGCGGGCCGGGCCGCTGGGGCCGGTGCTGGCCGCGCTGATGGCGAAGGACCCGGCGGAGCGGCCGACGGCGGACGAGGCGGCCCGGATGCTGGCCGAGGTGCAGGCCGGGCACACGATGGGCCTGAAGTCGGTGGCGTCGGTGCGCACGCCCACCCAGTCGGTGCCGGTGGTGGACCGCAGCGAGGGGCCGACGCCGGCCGCGGAGCCGGTCGAGGGCTCCGAGGAGCCGACCGAGCCGAAGGCTCCTGCCCCCGCCCCCGCCGAACCGGACACCACCGAGGGCGCACAGGACGCGGCCCGGGCGCACACCGCGCCCGTCGCGCCGGTGCCGCACCCGTACGCGCCCGCGCGTGGACCGGCCAAGCGCCGCAACCTGCTGAAGATCGTCGGCATAGCCGTGGGCGTCGGGCTGCTGGCCGCCGCGGGCACCTTCCTCGTCACCCGGCACGTGGTGGGCGGCGGCCCCGTCGAGGACCCGACGCCCACCGCGGTCGAGTCCACCGGGCCGGAGCCCACCAGCGACGCCTCCCCCGCGGTGGCGCCGCCCAACGGCTACCACTGGGTCGACGACCCGGCCGGCTTCCGCTTCCCGCTGCCGAACGGGACCCCGTCCTGGCAGCGGATCAGCTCCGGGGACAACCAGATCTACTACACCCCCGACGGCAAGGTGCACTACCTCCAGTTCGCCGTCACCGTCGGCCAGTCGGTCAAGCCGCTGGAGCACATGCGGCAGATGGAGGCCAGCCTCTCCAAGTCGCTCAAGGACTACAAGCAGCACCGGATGGCCGGCACGGCGGTGAAGGGCCAGGAGGCGGCGGTCTGGGAGTTCAGCTACGCGGCCAAGGAGGGCGGCCGCCGGCGCGCGATCGAGACCGAGTTCATCAGCCAGGACGGCACCAGCTACGCGATCTACTCGTCCAGCCCGGAGAAGGGCAGCGAGTGGAACGAGGCCGAGCAGCGCTTCTACGCGGTGCTCAACAGCTTCACCCCGATCCGCTGACCGGGCCGGGCGGCGCCCGCTTTCACCCGACTGGGGCAGATTCTTGTTACCGACGGGTACCGGACCGGCCGCCGAGCGCCTAGGCTGCGCCGTATGTCGGACCTCACAGCAGATGCAGTGGCCACCGAACACTCCGGCGCCGGCAACCCGGCGGCCCCCGGCGGCGGCCGGACCGTCACCGCGGCCGTTCCGCCGTCCCTGGTCGCCAGGCTGGCCTCCGGCGTCACCGCCACCGGCGAGCCCGACCTGGTGGAGACCGTCGCCCCGCTGACCGGCGAACGGCTGGCCAGCCTGCCGCAGTCGACCCCGGCCGACGTCGAGGTCGCCTTCCAGCTGGCCCGCCGCGCCCAGGCCGCCTGGGCCGCGCTGCCGGTGCGCCGCCGGGCCGCCGTCCTGCTGCGCTTCCACGACCTGCTGCTCAGGCGGCAGGACGAGGTGCTGGACCTCATCCAGGCGGAGACCGGCAAGGCCCGGCTGCACGCCTTCGAGGAGGTGCTGGCCGTTGCCATGGCCGCCCGGCACTACGGACGGGCCGCGCACGGCTACCTCAAGGACAAGCGGCGCGGCGGCGCGCTGCCGGTGCTCACCCACGCCGTCGAGGCCCGCCGCCCCAAGGGCGTGGTCGGCCACATCTCGCCGTGGAACTACCCGCTGGAGCTGTCCATCGGCGACGCCCTGCCCGCCTTCGCGGCCGGCAACGCGGTGGTCAACAAGCCCGACACCCAGACCGCGCTGACCGCGCTGTGGGCCCGGGAGCTGCTGGTCGAGGCCGGGCTGCCGGCCGACCTGTGGCAGATCGTGATCGGCGACGGACCGGTGATCGGCCCCGCCGTGGTGGAGCACGCCGACTACGTCTCGTTCACCGGATCCACCCGCACCGGCCGCGACGTCGCCCAGCGCGCCGCCGCCCGGCTGGTCGGGGCCTCGCTCGAACTCGGCGGCAAGAACGCCATGTTGGTGCTCGCCGACGCCGACCTCGACGCGGCCGCCGCGGGCGCCGTCCGGGCCTGCTTCTCCTCCGCCGGACAGCTGTGCATCTCGATCGAGCGGCTGCTGGTGCACCGCTCGGTGGCCGACGAGTTCCTGGAGCGCTTCGCCGCCCGCACCCGGGCGCTGCGCCTGGGCGGCGGCCTCGCGTACGGCGCGGACATGGGCTCGCTGGTCTCCGCCCGTCAGCTGGAGACCACCACCCGGCACGTGGACGAGGCGGTCAAGGCGGGCGCCACCGTGGTGGCCGGCGGGCGCGCCCGGCCGGACCTCGGCCCGTTCTTCTTCGAGCCGACCATCCTCGACGGCGTCACCCCGGACATGGCGGTCTGCGCCGAGGAGACCTTCGGACCGGTCGTCTCCCTCTACCGCTTCGACACCGACGAGGAGGCGGTCGCCGCCGCCAACTCCACGCCGTACGGCCTGAACTCCAGCGTCTGGACCAGGGACCTGCGGCGCGGCCGGACGGTCGCGGCCCGGCTGCGCACCGGCACGGTCAACGTCAACGAGGCCTACGCCGCCGCGTACGGCTCGGTCGGCTCGCCGATGGGCGGCATGGGCGACTCCGGGCTGGGCCGCCGGCACGGCGCCGAGGGCATCCTGCGCTTCACCGAGGCGCAGACCATCGCGACCCAGCGGCTGGTGCCGCTCGCGCCCTCGTTCGGCCTGGACGACAAGCAGTTCGCCGCCGTGATGACCGGCGGGCTGCGGGCGCTCAAGGCGCTGCGCTTCAAGTAGGACCCGACCGCGAACCGGGCCCCGCCGGACGGTCGGGGCCCGGTTCGCGGTACCCACAGGCAGGTTCACCCGGCGAAGGAGCGGTGGCAGATGGTGCAGTCCGGCGGTGCGGCGGAGTTCGACTACGACGTGGTGGTGGTCGGGTCCGGCTTCGGCGGTTCGGTCGCGGCCCTGCGGCTGACCGAGAAGGGCTACCGGGTCGCCGTCCTGGAGGCCGGGCGGCGCTTCGACCGGGACGAACTGCCCAGGAACTCCTGGGACCTGCCGAACTACCTGTGGGCGCCGCAGCTCGGGCTGTACGGCATCCAGCGCATCCACCTGCTGGCCAACGTGCTGATCCTGGCCGGCGCCGGGGTCGGCGGCGGCTCGCTGAACTACGCCAACACGCTGTACGTGCCGCCGAAGGCCTTCTTCGAGGACCGGCAGTGGCGCCACATCACCGACTGGCAGGAGGAGTTGGCGCCGTTCTACGACCAGGCGCAGCGGATGCTCGGGGTCCGGCTCAACCCGACCGTCACCCCCTCGGACGTCCACCTCAAGGCGGCCGCCGAGCGGATGGGCGTCGGCGACACCTTCCACATGGCGCCGGTCGGGGTCTTCTTCGGCGACGGCGGGGACGCCGGGGGCAGCGCCAAGGCGGCGCCCGGCGGCGAGGTCGCCGACCCGTACTTCGGTGGCGCAGGCCCGGCCCGCAAGGCCTGTGTGGAGTGCGGCGAGTGCATGACCGGCTGCCGGCACGGCGCCAAGAACATGCTCACCGAGAACTACCTCCACCTGGCCGAGAAGGGCGGCGCGCAGATCCACCCGCTGACCACGGTGGCCCGGATCCGGGAGATCGGCGGGGCCGACGGGAGCCGCGGCTACGCGGTGGACGTGCGCCGCACCGACGCGCGCTCGAAGACCGACCGGGTGAAGGCGGGCGCGCGGACGATCACCGCGGCCCGGGTGGTCGTCGCGGCCGGCACCTACGGGACCCAGTCGCTGCTGCACCGGATGCGGGACGGCGGCCACCTGCCCCGGATCTCGGCGCGGCTGGGCGAGCTGACCCGCACCAACTCCGAGGCCCTGGTGGGCGCGCAGACCACCGACCGGTGCTACGGCGCCAAGGCGGACTTTACCAAGGGCGTCGCGATCACCTCCTCGATCCACCCGGACGCCAACACCCACATCGAGCCGGTCCGCTACGGCAAGGGCTCCAACGCGATGGGCGCGCTGTCCATCGCCCAGGTCAAGGGCGGCGGAACGATTCCGCGCTGGCTGCGCTACCTGGCGAACTCGGCGCTCCACCCGTTGACCTTCGCCCGTTCGATGGACCAGCGCCGCTGGTCCGAGAAGACGATCATCGGCCTGGTGATGCAGTCGCTGGACAACTCGATCACCGTCTCGCTGAAGAAGGGCCCGCTCGGCAAGGCCCGGCTCACCTCCACCCAGGGCCACGGCGAACCCAACCCGACCTGGATCCCGGCGGCCGAGCGGGGCGCCCAGGCGCTGGCCGACGAGATCAACGGCTTCGCCGGCAGCACCGTCGGCGAGATCTTCGACATCCCGATGACGGCGCACTTCCTGGGCGGCTGCCCGATCGGCGACGCCCCCGAGACCGGCGTGGTGGATCCGTACCACCGGCTGTACGGCTACCCCGGGATCAGCGTGGTGGACGGTTCGGCCGTCTCCGCCAACCTGGGCGTCAACCCCTCGCTCACCATCACCGCGCAGGCCGAGCGTGCCCTGTCGATGTGGCCGAACAAGGGCGAGGCGGACCCGCGCCCGGCCCAGGGCGAGGAGTACCGGCGGGTCGCGGCGGTCGCGCCGGTGCGGCCGGCCGTGCCGGAGGGCGCGTTCGGCGCGCTGCGGCTGCCGCTGCTGCCCGTCCCGGAGGTCCCGAAGAAGCGCGACTGAACCCGTCCTGCGGGCCAATCCGCCTGCCCCGGTTCCCGGTTGACATCCGTTCGGGTCCGATGGGATAAACGGGCTCCCTGGGGCCGCCAGGGACTCGTCGATCGGGGGGAGCGCGGGCCATGGCCGACTGCGCATCGTGCGGCGCGACTTCGCAGGAGGGGGCGGTCGTCTGCGGTTCGTGCGGGCGGCCGTCGGCGCCCCCGCCCCCGCCCCCGCCGGCGGGCGCCCCGCCCGCCGCACCGCCCGTCCCGCCCTCGTACGGTCCGCCGCCCGGTGCCCCCGGGTACCCGCCGCCCCCGCCGCCGCCCGTCGCCGGGCCGCCCGCGGTGGGCAGCTGGGGCAGCGGGAACCCGTACGAGCCGCGGCGCGGGCCCTCGCCGGTGATGCGCTGGCTCACCGGATCGGACTGGCGCCCGGCGCTCCGGGCCGCGATCGCCCCGACCGGCGTGCTGCTCGTGGCGGCGCTGATCACGGCCGTCCCGAGCGGCTACGACTACGACGCGTTCATCGCCTCGCCCGGCTACGGCGACCGGTTCGGCGCGGCGCTGGCGATGACCCTGAACGCCTTCGGCGCGCCGTTCCGGCTGACCGGGCACCCCGCGTCCAGCCGCGACACCCTGGACGACCTGGAGCTCGCGTTCCGGGTGCTGCCGATGACCGTCACCGTGCTCTGGGCACTGGCGCTCTGGCTCGGCCTGCGGGCCGGGGCCCGCGGGCGCAAGGCGGCCGGCGCCCAGCTGACCCGCGGCCAGGCCGGTGGCGAGGCACTGCGCACCGCCGTGGTGCTGGCCGGGGTGGCGCTGCTGATCGGGCTGGTCGGAGGAACGACCTGGCATCCGGCGGACCGGTTCGACGACGAGTCCGGCTACCCCCTGCGGAGCACCGGCATGAGCTTCGGCGCGGACTCGGGCTGGGTGGAGGCGGTCGGGTGGACGGCCCTGCTGGCCGCCGCACTGGCCTTCGCCGTCCACGGCACCGACGCCCTGCGCTGGGCGGCCTGGCGCAACCGGTCGGTGCGCGGCTGGGCGGTGGCCGCGCTCACGGCGGGCCAGGCGCTGGCGCTGGCGGTCGGCCTGGCCGCACTGGTGGCCTTCGTGCTGGTCGCGGCGAACAGCAAGGAGGGCGTGGAGACGGCGGTCTCGCTCGCTTTCCTGCCCAACCTGGGCCTCCTCCTGCTCGGTTTCGGCTCGGGGTCGACCTGGCGGGTGCACTCCGGGCTGTCCGGCCAGGGCGAGAGCTGGGGCGACCGCAGCAGCGACGCGGAGATCTCCTTCCTCGACCTGCACGACGCGGCCGCGGACTGGCGCTGGTGCGGCCTGCTGGCGCTCGCCGCGGCGGGCCTGCTCGGCTGGTCCGCGTACCGGCGCCGACTGGACGCGGCCGACCGGCTCCGGCTGGCGGCCGTGTACGGGGTGGCGCTCACCGCGCTGATGGCGGTGGCCGGTGCGCAGATGACCAGGACGATGTCGATGCGGGGCTGGACCTCCTCGGCCCGCGTGGACATGTCCCAGGAGACCTCGGTCGGCCTGGTGTTCCTCAGCGTGCTGCTGGCCAACCTGGTCTGGTCGGTGGTCGGCGCGGTGCTGGTGCCGCCGCTGCTGGCGGCCGTCCGCGGCCGGGGTGTGGGCGCGCCGCAGACCGCGGTGCCGTACGCCGAGTCGCCGTTCGCGTCCGCCCAGGGCGCTGGAGCCCAGGGCGCCGGCGTGCAGGGCGCCGGGGCCCAGGCCGGCGGGCCGTACGCGCAGGTGCCGCCGCAGGCGCCGTACGCGACGCCGGGGGCGCCGGTGGCACCGGGCCACGGCGTGCCGCCGCAGTCCGGCGGGCCGAGCGAGGTGCTGGACTCGCACCCGGCGCCGCCCGCTCCGGCCGGCGGGACGTCGGCGCCCGGCGCGGTGCCGCCGCCCCCGGGCCAGGAGCCGGTCGACCCGAGCGTCTGGCGCGAGCACCCCTGACTCCGGGCGCCCCTGACTCCGGGGCTCCCGAAAAGGGCAAAGGGCCCCGCGGGGGAACGGGGCCCTTTGTCGTTCAGCACTCGGCGTCAGGGCCGCGCCGGTGCTGCGGTGACGGCGCCGGGGGAGGAGCGCCGTCGTGTCGGTTGGCTTCGGGGTGCGCCGTGCGGCTCCGGCGTGGGTGGCCGGTCGCGCGGGGCGCGGACGTCCGTGGGCGGCGGGTCGGTGCGCAGGTCTGCGCCGGGCCCGCGCTCACGGAGTGTGAGCGGTAAGCCGCTGCCGCCTCCCTGCGGCGCGGCTGCGGAGAACGCCGTCGCGGGCCTCCTCGGCGAGCCGTGAGGCGCCGGGAGAACCGCTTACAACGAGCATCGTGCTGGACGAGGGGCTCGCTCTGCAACCGGTTCGGCACAGTTCGGCACAGAGCATTTCCCGTCGAGCCCGCCGCTGATGATCACGGTGAGTAGCGGTTCGGGTGGTTGTGGCGCACGGGGACGCGCGTAGCGGCGCCGGCTGGACGGGGGAGTGCGCTCGGGCGCGCACCGGATCGGACCGGGGGTGTGACGACCGGTCCCGGGCGTCCCCGGACCCCGGCCGTCCCACCTCTCGGCCCAGTCGCGGCCGGGTTCGCTGTCCCCTGCTGGCCGGCCGCGGCACCCGCGCACGGTCCCACGGAGCCGTGCGCCCGGCGGGCCGGGCGGCGGCACCACGTGCGCCGGTGTACTGGGGTGAAGCTCCACGCGTGGTCCTGCTGCCGTACGGCGGTGCCCCCGCGGGGGCGGCGGCGCGTCTGGCGGACGCGGCGCGGCCGTACGTTCGTCAGAAGCAACGAACCGCCGCCCCGCGCGGTCACGGTCCATTGGACGTGCAGACGAGTGAAACCGGACAGCCCGGTAGAATCGGTGTCCAGACACCCCACACCGTCCGCCGCAGCCGCAGCCCCGCCGGGGAGGCGGCCACGCGCGACACCTCGATACCGCTGCCGGAAGGCCGTCCGTGTCCTCTGCAATTCCCGTCCAGTCCGCGCCGGACAACGACCCCGTCCTGGTGGTCGACTTCGGCGCCCAGTACGCCCAGCTCATCGCCCGTCGGGTGCGTGAGGCGCGGGTCTACAGCGAGATCGTGCCGAGCAGCATGCCGGTCGCCGAGATGCTCGCCAAGAACCCCAAGGCGATCATCCTCTCCGGCGGCCCGTCGTCGGTCTACGAAGAGGGCGCGCCGCAGATCGACCGCTCGATCTTCGAGGCCGGTGTCCCGGTCTTCGGCATGTGCTACGGCTTCCAGCTGATGGCCAAGAGCCTCGGCGGCACCGTCGACAACAACGGCGCCCGCGAGTACGGCCGCACCCCGCTGACCGTCTCCCGCACCGGCTCCACCCTGTTCGAGGGCGTCCCGGCGCAGCACTCGGTGTGGATGTCGCACGGCGACGCCTGCTCCGCCGCCCCGGAGGGCTTCACCGTCACCGCCTCCACCGACCTGGTCCCGGTCGCGGCCTTCGAGAACGACGAGGCCCGGCTCTACGGCGTCCAGTACCACCCCGAGGTGCTGCACTCCGACCACGGCCAGCAGGTCCTGGAGCACTTCCTCTACCGCGGCGCCGGCATCGCCCCGACCTGGACCACCGGCAGCGTGGTCGACGAGCAGATCGCCCTGATCCGCGAGCAGGTCGGCGACAAGCGCGCGATCTGCGGCCTGTCCGGCGGCGTGGACTCCGCGGTCGCGGCCGCCCTGGTCAACAAGGCCATCGGCGACCGGCTGACCTGCGTCTACGTCGACCACGGCCTGATGCGCAAGGGCGAGACCGAGCAGGTCGAGAAGGACTTCGTGGCCGCCACCGGCGTCCAGCTGAAGGTCGTCGACGCCTCCGAGCGCTTCCTGAACGCGCTGAAGGGGGTCACCGACCCCGAGGAGAAGCGCAAGATCATCGGCCGGGAGTTCATCCGGGTCTTCGAGCAGGCCCAGGCCGAGATCGTCGCCGAGGCCGGCGAGCAGGGCGAGTCGGTCGACTTCCTGGTCCAGGGCACCCTGTACCCGGACGTGGTGGAGTCCGGCGGCGGCACCGGCACCGCCAACATCAAGTCCCACCACAACGTCGGCGGCCTGCCCGAGGACCTCCAGTTCCAGCTGGTCGAGCCGCTGCGCAAGCTGTTCAAGGACGAGGTCCGGATGGTCGGCCAGGAGCTGGGCCTGCCGGAGGAGATCGTCCAGCGCCAGCCGTTCCCGGGCCCGGGCCTGGGCATCCGGATCGTCGGCGAGGTCACCAAGGAGCGCCTGGACCTGCTCCGCGACGCCGACGCGATCGCCCGCGAGGAGCTGACCGCGGCCGGTCTGGACCGCGAGATCTGGCAGTGCCCGGTCGTGCTGCTCGCCGACGTCCGCAGCGTGGGCGTGCAGGGCGACGGCCGCACCTACGGCCACCCGATCGTGCTGCGCCCGGTCTCGTCCGAGGACGCCATGACCGCCGACTGGTCGCGCCTGCCGTACGACGTGCTGGCGAAGATCTCCACCCGGATCACCAACGAGGTCCGCGACGTGAACCGCGTCGTCGTCGACGTCACCAGCAAGCCGCCGGGCACCATCGAGTGGGAGTAGCACTCCCACCGGCCGCCGGGAGGTTTCCGCGTCCCTGAGGCCGATGCCTGAACGGCCGCGCCGTCGTTCCCGTAACGGAGGGAGCGACGGCGCGGCCGTTTGTGGTGCGGGCGCCGCTCGTCGGGAGGGACCTCCCACCGAAAGCGGCCGGGAGCGGGCAGAATGCGGACCGGACCTGTCAGGCGGTGGCAGGCGGCGAGGGAAGGTGTGAGGGATGTCGGAGGCCAGCAACCCGGTGCCGGCAGGCGGGGGAGCGGCCGGTCCGGCCGCCCGGGCCGCGCAGCTGAGGGCGCGCGCGTCCAGGTACGCGCTGCTGCCGCTGCGGCTCTTCCTCGGCGTCACCTTCGTCTACGCCGCCCTCGACAAGCTCTCCGACGCCCACTTCCTGGCCGGGGCGGGCGACCCGGCCTCCTTCGTCTCGCAGACCCAGGCCGCCAAGGCGGGCGGCAGCCCGGTCTCCTTCCTGCTCGGCCCCGCCCTCGGCCACCCGACCCTGTTCGCGCTCGCCGTGGCCTTCGGCGAGCTGGCGGTGGGCCTCGGCACCCTGC
Organism: Kitasatospora sp. NPDC001095; assembly: GCF_053598615.1. Taxonomy (NCBI): domain Bacteria; kingdom Bacillati; phylum Actinomycetota; class Actinomycetes; order Kitasatosporales; family Streptomycetaceae; genus Kitasatospora; species Kitasatospora sp. NPDC001095. Next base: position 178,333 of record NZ_JBSFKQ010000003.1, read on the forward strand.
TCGGCCTGTGGGGCCGGGTCGCCGCGCTCGGCGGCGCGCTGCTCAACCTCAGCCTGTGGCTGACGGTCAGCTGGAGCGTCTCGCCGTACTACCTCGGCAACGACCTGGCCTACCTGATGGCCTGGACCCCGCTGCTGCTGGCCGGCACGCCGGACCTGTCGGTGGACGGCTACCTGGCCCGCCGGGCCGCGCGGGACCGCGAGCGCGGGCTGGGCGAGGACCACGTCAAGCGCCGGGCCCTGGTGGACGGCGGGATCGCGGCCGTCGCGATCGGCGGGGCCGGGCTGCTCACCGGCTCGCTGACCCGTACCTTCGGCCGGGACGAGTCGGCCGCCGCCAAGCAGTCGGCGGCCCCGGTCGCCGACGCGCCGGCCCCCGACGCCGCGGTCTCGAACGCCCCGGCGCAGGCCCCCGCGGTGCCCGCCGCGAGCGTGCCGGTCGGCGGCGCGGCCCAGGTCAAGGACCCGGCCACCGGGGACGCCGTCTACATCGTGCAGCCCAAGGCCGGCCAGTACTGCGCCTTCTCCGCGGTGTGCACCCACTCGGGCTGCGCCGTGGACGCGCCGAAGAACGGCCAGCTGTACTGCCCCTGCCACGGCTCCCGGTTCGACGCCGCGACCGGTGCGGTGGTCAACGGGCCGGCGGTCAAGCCGCTGCCCAAGTACGCCGTCAGCAAGAACGGGGACCAGCTGACCCTGGGCCCGCAGCAGAGCTGAGGACCCGGGGCCGGGCGGGCGCGCTCGCGGCGCTCAGGGGGCGGTCAGTCCTCGCGGTCGGGCCGGCCGCGCCGGGCCACCGCCGCGACCGCGCCGGCCAGGCCGCCGACGCCGAGCACGATGAAGGCGACGGGGATGACGATCCGCCCGTTCACCGACCGGTCGTTGAGCGCCGCGACCAGGTAGACCACGGCGATCACGGTGAACAGCGCACCCGCGATCAGCGAGAACAGGTCGAGCCGGTGCTTCCTCACTGCTGGACCACCTTGATGTTGCCGAGCCCGAGTCCGAGTTCGAGATTGAGGGTGCCCTTGGCCGGCTGCCCGTTGGCAGGACCGATCAAGTAGGTGTGCCGTCCGGTGCTGTCGCTCCGGTCGTCGGGGGCGGAGACGTTGCCCAGGCCGACCCGGGCCACCACGTTCACCGTCACGTCGTCCGGCACGGTGACGGTGATGTCGCCGACGCCGAGGTCGACCTTGGTGGAGAGGGTGGCCCCGGCCGGGTCGACCGCGGACAGGTTCAGGTTGATCTTCCCGGCGGCCAGGTTGTACCGGTCGTGCAGGTCGGCCGCCGAGGCGACGGTCCACTCGCGGTCGCCGACGGCGTTGCGCATGGAGTCCGGCGCGTGGCCGACGAAGGCCAGCGCCAGGGTGAGCAGCATGCCGGTCACCGCCAGCCGGCGGGCCCGGCCGAACTTCGCGCCGACCAGCAGGGTCAGGCCCACCACCAGCAGCGCGGTGGCCAGCACCGTCGCGCCCAGCACGGTGGGGTTGTGGTGGTCGGCGGAGGCGGCCCAGACCGCGGCGCCGGCGCCGACCGCCAGCAGGAAGCCGAAGAAGCCGAGCGCCGAGCGCTCCCGGGGGTGCCGCACGGCGGCGGGCGCGGGGCGGCGCTGGGCGTTCTCCTTGCGCAGCGGGTCGCCCTCGGGCAGGTCGGCGCGCTGCCACCAGGGCTGGGCCGGGCCGCCGGCCGGGGGCACGGGGGTGCCGTACGGCGGGGTCGGGCCGGCCGGGGAGGCGCCCCCGTACGGGTTGCGCTCGGGGTGGCGCGGGTCCCACAGGTAGCCGCCGGGGCCGGGGGCCGGGCCGTCGGCGGGGGTCCGGCCGGCGGGCCGGGCGGCCTCGTCCTGCTCCGGCCGCGGCCAGCGGTAGGCCCCGGTGCCGTCGGCGCTCGCGGCGCCGCCGGTGACCCCGGTGCCCTCCTGCCCGGGGAAGTGGCGGTCGTACGGGCCGCCGCGGCGGCGCTCGCGCCCCCGGCCCCGGCGGCGCTCCGGGTCGTAGCGCACCGCGAGGAAGACCAGGGCGGCGAGCAGCAGCAGCGGGAACATCTGGTCCCCGTCGCCCATCGAGGAGAAGAACACCCCGGTGCCGATCACCGTCAGCAGCACCGCGCCGACCGACTGGCCGTCCACCCGTCCGGTGAGCACCCGCTGGAGCTCGGTGCGCCCGCCGCGGCCCTTGGGCTCGCCGTCCGTCGGGACGATCAGCCAGGCCAGGCCGTACAGGAACAGCCCGAGGCCGCCGGAGAGGCAGAGCACCACCGTGACGATCCGGAACACCACCGGGTCGATGTCCAGGTGCCGGCCGAGGCCGCCGCAGACGCCGGCCACCACGCGGTGGCGCTCGGCCCGGGTCAGTGGCGGGCGGTCCGGTTCCGGCGGGGCGGCGGGCCCGGCCTCCTCGATGCGGGGGTCCTCGGTCATGGGCACCATCCTTCCGGCAGGGGACGGCCCGGCCCAACCGGGTCGATCCCTGTCCGTACCCTGACTTGTCCCTGATACGGGATGGGGACACACCCTGATGCGCCCGCGGGCGCCCGCGTGGAACCATCGGTGGCGTGGCAGCCCCCGGTACCGATCCCCGAACCATCGCCCCCGACGCCGTGCCGTCGGCCGGCGCCGACCCGAGCGCGCCCGACGGCGGTCGGCCGCCCTACCGGCGGCTCTACCGCAGTCCGCGGGGCCGGATGCTCGGCGGCGTCGCGCACGGCCTGGCGGTGCACCTCGGGCTGCCGGTGCGGTGGGTGCGGATCGCCTTCGTCGTGCTGTTCTTCGCGCAGGGGATCGGCGCGCTGCTGTACGCCGCGTTCTGGTTCGTGGTGCCGATCGGCATCGGCGAGCCCTCGCAGCGCGGCGGCGCCCAGTGGGTGTACGTCAACGGGGCGTTCGTCCCGGCCTCGCCCGGGGTGCAGGGCGGGCTGCTGAACAAGGGCGGCCAGGCCACCGGCTGGGTGGGCCGGATGCGCCGGCTGCTCCAGCACACCCTGCAGGGCGAGCCGGTGACCGCCCCCGCGGAGGGGGAGGAGGCCGGGTCGGCCGGCAAGGCCGGGCAGGGCGGCCTCGGGCAGCTCGCCGCCCTGGTGATGACCGTGATCGGCGTGATCGCGCTGCTCAACGTGCTCGGCTGGCAGACCGCCAAGCCGTACACCTGGCCGCTGCTGGCGATCGGCGTCGGCGTGGCGCTGGTCTGGCGGCAGGCCGACGACTCGCGCTGGCAGCGCTGGTTCGGCATCGAGGAGGGCGAGAAGCGGCGCGGCGCCTACACCCGGGTCGGCGCGGGCGTGCTGCTCGCGGTGGTCGGCACCATCGCGCTGCTCGCCATGCAGGGCAGCGGCTCCACGCTCGGCTCGGTGATCGAGGCCTCGCTCGCGGTGCTGGTCGGCGTGCTGGTGCTGCTCGGCCCGTACGGCCTGCGGCTCTGGCAGGACCTCGGGGCCGAGCGCACCGCCCGCATCCGCGCCCAGGAGCGGGCCGAGATCGCCGCGCACATCCACGACTCCGTGCTGCACACCCTGACCCTGATCCAGCGCAGGGCCGAGGACCCCAAGGAGGTGCTGCGGCTGGCGCGCTCGCAGGAGCGCGAGCTGCGGCTGTGGCTGTACCGCCCGGAGGCCGCCGCCGAGGCCGCGCCGGACACCATGGCGGAGACCCTGCGGGCCGCCGTCGCCGAGGTCGAGGACCGGCACGGCGTCCAGGTCGAGCTGGTGATCGTCGGCGACTGCCCGATGGACGAGAGGATCGCGGCACAGATGCAGGCCGCGAGGGAGGCGACCGTCAACGCGGCCAAGTACGGTGGCGGGGGACCGGTCCAGGTCTACGCCGAGGTGGAGGGGAGGACGGTGTCGGTGTTCGTCCGCGACCACGGCCCCGGCTTCGACCCCGACACGGTGCCCGAGGACCGGATGGGCGTACGGGAGTCGATCATCGGCCGGATGAAGCGCAACGGCGGCACCGCTCGGGTGCGGCCGGCGGCGGGCGGCGGTACCGAGGTCGAGCTGGAGATGGAGAGAACGGATGACTGAGGCAGCTCCGATGGGGGTGCCCCCAGCCGAAGGCCGGGGGCGGACCGCGCGGGTCGTACTGGTGGACGACCACCGGATGTTCCGGACGGGGGTCAGGGCCGAGATCGGCCGTACCGAGGTGACCGGCATCGACGTGGTCGGCGAGGCCGACGACGTGGACTCGGCGGTCCGCGTGGTCGCCGAGACCAGGCCGGACGTGGTACTGCTCGACGTCCACCTGCCGGGCGGCGGCGGCGTCGAGGTGCTGCGCCGCTCGGCCGGCGTGATGGGGGAGCAGGGAGGGGTCAAGTTCCTGGCGCTGTCGGTGTCGGACGCCGCCGAGGACGTCATCGGCGTCATCCGCGGCGGCGCGCGCGGCTACGTCACCAAGACCATCACCGGCACCGACCTGGTGAACGCGGTCTTCCGGATCGCCGACGGCGACGCGGTGTTCTCGCCCCGGCTGGCCGGCTTCGTGCTGGACGCCTTCGCCGCCACCGACACCCCGCCGGTGGACGAGGACCTGGACCGGCTCACCCAGCGCGAGCGCGAGGTCCTGCGGCTGATCGCCCGCGGCTACGCCTACAAGGAGATCGCCAAGCAGCTCTTCATCTCGGTGAAGACGGTCGAGAGCCACGTCTCCGCCGTGCTGCGCAAGCTCCAGCTGAGCAACCGCCACGAGCTGACCCGCTGGGCCACCGCCCGCCGCCTGGTCTGACAGGTCCGGGAGCCGAAGCCCGCCCGCCCCGGATCCTTCGGGGCGGGCGGGCTTGTCGGTGGGTGGCCATAGACTCGATGTGCCATGAGTAGCCTCTTTGACGACCTTCCGCTCCCCGGTTTCGAGGCCCCCGCCGCCGGGTCGAAGCAGCCCGCCGCTCCCGTGGACGAGGAGCCCCCGCCGTACGAGGACGACCTCCCGTACGACGCGTACGAGGAGGCCATCCCGGACGGGCTGTTCCAGACCGACCACGCCGCCGAGACGGAGCGGGACGCCTGGTACCGCAACGGCGCCGCCCGGGCGGTGATCGACCCGGCGCAACTGCTGGAGGGGATGAACGACCCGCAGCGCGAGGCGGTGCTGCACGCGGGCTCCCCGCTGCTGATCGTGGCCGGCGCCGGCTCGGGCAAGACCCGGGTGCTGACCCACCGGATCGCCCACCTGCTGGGCGCCCGCGGCGTGCAGCCGGGGGAGATCCTGGCGATCACCTTCACCAACAAGGCGGCCGGCGAGATGCGCGAGCGCGTCGAAGCGCTGGTCGGCCCGCGCGCCCGGGCGATGTGGGTCTCCACCTTCCACAGCGCCTGCGTGCGCATCCTGCGCCGCGAGTCCAAGCAGCTGGGCTTCACCTCAAGCTTCTCGATCTACGACTCGGCCGACTCGCAGCGGCTGATGTCGCTGGTCTGCCGTGACCTCGACCTGGATCCGAAGCAGTTCCCGCCGAAGTCCTTCACCGCGAAGATCAGCAACCTCAAGAACGAGCTGATCGACGAGGAGACCTTCGCCGACCAGGCCGCCAACCCGATGGAGAAGAAGCTCGCCGAGGCGTACGCGCTCTACCAGCGGCGGCTGCGCGAGGCCAACGCGCTGGACTTCGACGACATCATCATGACGACGGTGAACCTGCTGCAGGCCTTCCCCGACGTCGCCGAGCACTACCGGCGCCGGTTCCGGCACATCCTGGTCGACGAGTACCAGGACACCAACCACGCCCAGTACATGCTCGTCCGGGAGCTGAGCGGCGGATCCGTCGCGGCCGCGCCGAAGCGCACCGCGGATGGGGACTTCGTGAACCCGGCGGCCGCGCACCTCGCCGAGGTGCCGCCGGCCGAGCTGTGCGTGGTCGGTGACGCGGACCAGTCGATCTACGCCTTCCGCGGCGCGACGATCCGCAACATCCTCCAGTTCGAGGAGGACTACCCGAACGCGACCACGATCCTGCTGGAGCAGAACTACCGCTCCACCCAGACGATCCTGAGCGCCGCCAACGCCGTCATCGAGCGCAACGCCAACCGCCGCGAGAAGAAGCTGTGGACGGCCGGGGACCACGGCGAGAAGGTCGTCGGCTACGTCGCGGACGACGAGCACGGCGAGGCCCAGTTCATCGCCGACGAGATCGACCGGCTCACCGACAAGGGCGAGGCCAAGCCCGGCGACGTCGCGATCTTCTACCGGACCAACGCCCAGTCCCGCGTGTTCGAGGAGGTGTTCATCCGGGTCGGCCTGCCGTACAAGGTGGTCGGCGGGGTGCGCTTCTACGAGCGCAAGGAGGTCCGGGACGTCCTGGCGTACCTGCGGGTGCTCTCCAACCCCGAGGACACGGTGCCGCTGCGCCGGATCCTCAACGTGCCCAAGCGCGGCATCGGCGAGCGGGCCGAGGCGATGATCGACGCGCTCGCCGCGCGGGAGCGGATCTCCTTCGCCCAGGCGCTGGTGCGGGTCGACGAGGCGTACGGGATGGCCGCGCGCTCGGCCAACGCCGTCAAGAAGTTCAACACCCTGATGGCCGGGCTGCGCCAGGTGGTCGAGTCGGGCGCGGGCCCGGCGGCGGTGCTGGAGGCCGTCCTGGAGGAGACCGGCTACCTGGCCGAGCTCCAGGCGTCGACGGACCCGCAGGACGAGACCCGGGTGGAGAACCTCCAGGAGCTCGCCTCCGTCGCCCTGGAGTACGAGCAGGACCCGGGCGAGCGTCCGGACGCCGGGGAGGAGGGCACGCCGCCGGTCGGCTCGCTGGCCGACTTCCTGGAGCGGGTCGCGCTGGTCGCCGACTCCGACCAGATCCCCGATGAGGACGAGGACGGGCAGGGCGTCATCACGATGATGACCCTGCACACCGCCAAGGGCCTGGAGTTCCCGGTGGTCTTCCTGACCGGCATGGAGGACGGGATCTTCCCGCACATGCGGGCGCTCAACCAGGTCAAGGAGCTGGAGGAGGAGCGCCGGCTCGCGTACGTCGGCCTCACCCGGGCCCGCGAGCGGCTGTACCTGACCCGCTCGGTGCTGCGTAGCGCCTGGGGGCAGCCGGCCTACAACCCGGCCTCGCGCTTCCTGGAGGAGATCCCGGAGGCGCTGGTGGAGTGGAAGCGCACCGGGGCGGCCCAGGCGCCGGTCCAGCGCGGCTACTCCTCGGGCGCGTCCTGGGGCAAGTCCTCGTCCGGCGGCGGGAGTTCGCGCTCCTCGTCGTCGGCGGCGTCGCCCAAGGCCGGCTGGGGGCAGTCGGCGCGGCGCGGCGGCGGCCGGTTGGTGGAGCGCGAGGCCGTCTCGCTCGCGGTCGGCGACCGGGTCACCCACGACAGCTTCGGGCTGGGCACCGTGGTGGCCGTCACGGGCGTCGGCGACCGGGCACAGGCCACCGTCGACTTCGGCACCGACGGGCGCAAGCAGCTGCTGCTGCGCTACGCGCCGGTCGAGAAGCTGTAGGGCGTTCTAGCGCGGGTCCAGGCCGTTCGAGAGGAACCAGGGCAGCGGGTCGATCGGCCCGCTGCCCTGCGGCCGGATCTCGAAGTGCAGGTGCGGGCCGGTGCTGTTGCCGCTGCTGCCGACGAAGGCGACCACGTCGCCCTGCTTCACCGGGCCCTTGCGCACCTTGTACGCCCGCAGGTGGCAGTACCAGGCCTCGGTGCCGTCGGACATCTTGATGATCGTCATGTAGCCGTAGAACGGGTTCCACTGGGTGCGGAGGGTGCCGTCGGCCACGGCGTAGACCTCGGAGCCGCCGTCCACCGGGAAGTCGATGCCGGTGTGCCGGTTGGCCCAGTGGGTGCCGGCCTCGCCGAACACCTCGCCGAGGCCGTGCCGGGCGACCGGCATGACCACCTTGGGCTTGACCGGCTCGGGCGCCGGCTCGGCGGTGGGCTGCGCGGTGGGGGCCTCGGCGGGGGCGTCGGCGGGCTGGGCGCCGGCCAGCGGCCGGCGGGCGTCGCCGCGCGAGGCCTGGGCCGGTGCGCCGGCCCAGGCCGCCTGGGCGGCCGCCGTCCGCGCGGCCGCGGTGTCCGGGGCGTTGTCCGTCGCCGTCTGCGGCACTCGCCCGGCGGCCTGGGCGCGCTGCTGGTCGGCCTCGCCCTGCACGGTGACCGCCGCTGCGGCGGCCACGCCGAGCGCCGCCACCGACGGCAGCGCGACCCGCAGCAGTGCCGTCCGGGTGGCCGCCTTGGCGGCGCCGCGGCGCTGGGCACGGGACTGTTCGCGGGCCGCGAGGCGCAGCTCCGCACGGGTCGGACGGGCGGCTGCATCGGGAGCCATCGGGGGCTGCCTCCTCGGTGGGCCTCGGACGTCGTCGGGCGAGGGGGAGAACAGCCGTGACTGTAACCGCAAGGTCGACGCTCCGGAAAACCCTCCGGATGTCAAGGGGGCGGCCGGGGGGTCTGTGCGGAGGTTGCGGGAAGGAGGGGTATACCCGCTGGTAGCAAGGCCCGGAGCTGTGACTTTGCCCTCCTCTTCGGGGGTGGCACGGTCAACCGTGCCCGGTGGCGCTAACCTCCCCTCAGATTGGTTATTGACCGTTAACCGCGCCGGCGGCCCACGAGGCCCGGTCGGATGGTGGACGACGATGTCCAGGAGGCAGTCATGAGTGTGTCGGGGCCGATCCGTGTGGTGGTCGCCAAGCCCGGGCTCGACGGTCACGACCGTGGTGCCAAGGTCATCGCGCGTGCCCTGCGCGACGCCGGTATGGAGGTCATCTACACCGGACTGCACCAGACGCCCGAGCAGGTCGTCGACACCGCGATCCAGGAGGACGCGGACGGCATCGGGCTGTCGATCCTCTCCGGCGCCCACATGACGCTGTGCGCGCGGGTGCTGGAGCTGCTGAAGGAGCGCGACGCGGAGGACATCAAGGTCTTCTGCGGCGGGATCATCCCGGACGAGGACATCGCCGAGCTCAAGGCGATGGGCGTCGCGGACATCTTCACCCCGGGCACGCCGACCCGGGACGTGGTCGCCTGGGTCGAGTCGAACCTGCGGGCGGGCTGAGCCACCGGGCGTCGAGCGGGCCGGCCCCTCCCGGGACCGGCCCGCTCCGTCGTGTCCGGTGCTCCGCCGGGTTCAGCCCGCCAGCTCCGCGAGCATCGCCGCCCGGAAGCGCAGGGTGCCGGCCAGCCGGGCGAAGGTCTCGGACCACGCGGAGTCCGGGGCGGCCTCGGCGGCCAGCTCCTCCACCGCGGCGGCCGACTCCGGGGAGAGCGCGCGCTCCGTCATCCCGAGCACCCCGCTGTGGCTCCACGGGTACGCCCCGGAGGCCGCCGCCCGGGCCAGCGCCGTCACCACGGCGGTGGACAGCGGCGGCGTCCACGGGGTGGCGCAGGCGCCGAGCAGTTGGAAGGCCTCGCCCAGTCCGTGCACCGTGATGAACGCGGCCGTCCAGGCGGCCCGCTCCTGTGGCGGGAGGACGGCCAGCAGCTTGGCCGGGGCGCCGGTGGCCCGCGGCGAGCGGGTCCGGGCGCCGCGTCCGGGCGGGGCCGGGGCCGGGCCGAGCAGCGCCCGGGCCCAGTCGGCGTCCTGCTGACGGACGGCTGCCCGCGCCCAGGCCTCGCGCAGGTCGTCGGCCCAGCTGCTGCTGGCCTCGTCGAGGCTGTCGCCGACCCGCAGGGCGAGCAGCTGCTCGGGCGTCAGCCCGGTGCTCGTCGACCAGGTCGCCAGTGGCGCGGCGGCCACCACCTCGCCGAACCACCAGGCCCGTTCGCCGCGCCCGGTGGGCGACTTGGGGGCGATCCCGTCGCGCTGCATCCGGGCGTCGCACTCGGCGGGCGGGGTGACCAGCAGGTGGGTGCCGGTGTCGGCGAGCCGGACGGCGGCCCGGGCCCGCTCGGCCATCCGGTGGGCCAGCGCCGAGTCGGGCAGGGCGGAGAGCAGCTCGGCGGCGGTGGCCCGGACGTTCTTGCTGCGGTCGCCGAGGGCGGCCTCCAGGAACGGTTCGTCGGCGGGGGAGAGGCCCTCCTGGAGGGCGTCCAGGAAGAGCAGACGGTCCTCGGCGCGCTCGGTGGCCCAGGTGCCGCGCAGCAGTTCCAGGCCGGCCGCGGGATCGCGGCGGCGCAGCAGCGTGAGGTGGGTGACCCGCTCGGCGAACAGGCCCTCGTGCCAGAGCCGGTCGTCCGCGCACTCCTGCGGCAGCTCGGGCGTGGTGGTGCGCAGCACGAACCGCCAGTCGGGGTTCTGCTCGGCCAGCCAGCGGCCCAGCGGACCGGCCAACGCCACGGCGTCGGGCCGCAGTTCGCTGCGGGCGCGGGCGGCGTCGAGCAGGCCGGGCACCAGCGCGGCGGGCGGGCGCAGGCCGCTCGCCCGGGCGGCGGTGAGCCACTGGGGCAGCAGCTCGGCCAGGTTGGCCAGGGTGCCGCCGCCGGCGCCGGTCCGGCCCGAGAGCAGGACGGCCAGGCGGCGGGCTGCGGGCTCCGGCAGTTCCGGGCGGGTGTCCTCGGCCGCGGGCGGGCCGGGCGGCTCGGCGGCCGGTACGGGCAGCGCGCCGGCCCGGCGGCGGACGGCGGCCAGCGCGGCCAGCTCCAGCAGGGCGGCGGCCTGGTCGCCCCGGTCCACGGCGTCGGCGAGCGGCAGGGCGGTGGCCGGGAGCGGTCGGCGGTCGGTCCCGAGCAGGGCGCTGGTCTGCAGGGTCTCCCAAGGGTCCTGGGTGGTCGTCATTCTCGGTGCTCCTAAGCGTTGGTGAGGCCGACCGGGCGTCGGCCGGCAGCCCAGGCCGTGACCGGGGCGAAGCCCTGGTGGCCGTACTCGCCGAAGACCGTGAGCGGGCGGCCGGTGGAGACCGCGGCCAGCCGCCACAGCGCGGCCTCCGGGGCGGTCGAGGTGCGGACCGGCACGGTGTGGTGGCCGTCCGTCAGGAACCAGCCGTCCGGGGCGCGGACCGGGACGACGTCGCCGAGCACCGTCGGTCGGCTCTCCAGCCACGGGTCGTCGGCGACGGCGGTGCCGTAGCCGGCCACCGCCTCGGCGACCGTCAGCCCCGCGGGCGGCCCGGCGGGGCCCGGCTCGGGGGCGCCGTAGCGCTTGCAGAGGGTGGCGCGCAGCGGATGGGCGCCGGGGTAGTAGGCGAGCTGGGCCTCCACCAGGTGGCCGGTGGGCAGGGCGAGGGCGGGCGCCTGGCCGGAGTGGCCGAAGGCGAGCAGCAGGGCCGGGCGGCCGGTCTTGGCGCCGCGCAGCCAGACCCGGCGGGTGGTGAGCCGCTCGACCGTGGTGTCCCGGCTGCCGAGCACCAGCCAGCGGTCGCGGACGCCGGTCCCCAGCGTGCTGTCGTCCGCGGGGTACCCGACCCGGGTGCGGACGGTGGCGGCCAGTTCGGGCGGCAGCTCGTCCATCCGGGTGGCGGCGGTGGCGAGCAGGTGCAGCATCGCGTACTCCTCCAGCAGCCGCTCCTGCGGCAGCGCGTCCAGTTCGCGGACCCGGGTGGCCAGGCCGGGGGCCTGCGCGTCGACCATCCGGGCGGCGACCTCCTCCCAGGGCCCGGCGGTGGACTGGTCGGCCAGGCCGTGCCGGACCCGGTCGGTCAGCCGCAGCCGCAGTTCGGCGGCCCCGGCGGCGACCCGGGCGCCGCGCTTCTCGGCCCGCCGCCGGGCGGCCTCCGGGTCGACCGGCTCCGCCGCGCGCTTCTCCGTGCGCTCCTGGCGGGACTTGAGCCACTCGGCGACCCAGTCGGCGGGCTCGCCGGCCGGGACGGCCTGCGGGGTGCCGCTCCACAGCAGGAGGAGCCCGAGCGCGTGCTTGCACGGGAACTTCCGGCTGGGGCAGCTGCACTGGTAGGCGGGCGTGGCGAGTTCGATCGCGGTGCGGTACGGCGTGCGGCCGCTGCCCTTGCACTCCCCCCAGAGCGCGGTGCCGTCGGTGCCGGTGCCGGACCACGGCGCGGGCGCGGAGAGCTTGCCCGCCGCCTTCTGCGAGGCGGCGTCAGGTGCCAGGGACAGGACGTGTTCGGTGCTCCAGCGTTCCTCCATGCGACCGACCGTAGGTGGCGGCACTGACAGCGGCTGACGGGCCGTCCGCGGGCCCAGCCGGGTTGTCAGTGGCTCGGTGCAGGGTTGTTCCCAACAGGTCCTGACTCCCCGATCACCATTGCGCCCGGGGCACCCGTGTGCCCGGGGCCGACCCGAAGGAGCCCGAGATGGCCGACGTTCTGCGGCAGCACGCCGAGGACGCGTTCGCCGGTGAACTGGCCGCACTGGCCGCGCAGGACGACCGTCCGCGCCCCGAGCGCTGGAAGCTCTCGCCGTGGGCCGTGGCGACGTACCTGCTCGGCGGTGAACTGCCCGACGGCACCCGGATCACCCCCAAGTACATCGGCCCGCGCCGGGTCGTCGAGGTCGCCGTGACGACCCTGGCGACGGACCGCGCGCTGCTGCTGCTCGGCGTGCCGGGCACCGCGAAGACCTGGGTGTCCGAGCACCTGGCGGCGGCGATCAGCGGCGACTCCACGATGCTGGTGCAGGGCACCGCCGGCACCCCCGAGGAGGCCGTCCGGTACGGCTGGAACTACGCCCAGCTGCTCACCCACGGGCCCAGCCGGGACGCCCTGGTGCCCTCGCCGCTGATGCGGGCGATGGCCGACGGCAAGATCGCCCGGGTCGAGGAGCTCACCCGCATCCCCGCCGACGTACAGGACAGTCTGATCACCATCCTGTCCGAGAAGACGCTCCCGATACCGGAGTTGGGAGCCGAGACCCAGGCGGTGCGCGGCTTCAACGTGATCGCCACCGCCAACGACCGCGACCGCGGCGTCAACGAGCTGTCCAGCGCGTTGCGCCGCCGCTTCAACACCGTGGTGCTGCCGCTGCCGGGTTCGCTGGACGAGGAGGTCGACATCGTCACCCGCCGGGTCAACCAGCTCGGCCGCTCCCTGGACCTGCCCGAACTGCCCGGCGGCGCCGAGGAGATCAGGCGCGTGGTCACCGTCTTCCGCGAGCTGCGGGCCGGGATCACGGTGGACGGCCGGACGAAGGTCAAGACCCCGAGCGGCACCCTCTCCACCGCCGAGGCGATCTCGGTGGTGACCAACGGGCTGGCCCTGGCCGCCCACTTCGGCGACGGCGTGCTGCGCGCCGGGGACGTGACGGCCGGCATCCTCGGCGCCGTCGTCCGCGACCCGGTGGCGGACCGGGCGGTCTGGCGCGAGTACGTCGAAGGGGTGGTGCGCGAGCGCGACGGCTGGAAGGACTTCTACCGCGCCGCCCGCGAGGTGACGGCGTGACGTCCGAGGTCGCCCTGCTGGGCATCCGCCACCACGGCCCCGGATCCGCCCGGGCGGTGGCCGCCGCGCTGGCGCGGTGGCGGCCGGACGCGGTGCTGATCGAGGGCCCGCCGGAGGCCGACGCGATCGTCCACCTGGCCGCCGAGAAGGACCTCGTCCCGCCGGTGGCGCTGCTCGCCCACGCGGTGGACGACCCGGCGAGGGCCGCCTTCTGGCCGTACGCCGAGTTCTCCCCGGAGTGGGTGGCGATCCGGCACGCCGTCGACCACGACCTGCCGGTCCGCTTCATCGACCTGCCCGCCGGGTACGGCTTCGCGCCGGAGGAGGAGGGCACCGAAGCGGGGGGCACCGAGGAGGACGGCGCGCGGGAGGGCGCCGAGCCGGTCGCCGACCCACTGGCGCTGCTCGCCGAGGCGGCCGGGCACGACGACGCCGAGCGCTGGTGGGAGGACGTGGTCGAGCACCGCGCGCCCGGCGGCGACGCGCTGGCGCCGTTCGCCGCCGTCGCCGAGGCGATGGGCGCGCTGCGCGCGGAGGGCCTCGGCGAGTCCCGCCGGGACCGGCTGCGCGAGGCGCACATGCGCCAGCAGATCCGCGCCGCCCGCCGCGCCGGGCACCGGCGGATCGCCGTGGTCTGCGGGGCCTTCCACGTCCCCGCGCTGGAGCGGATGCCCACCGTCGCCCACGACCGGGCGCTGCTCGCCGGGCTGCCGAAGAAGGTGCGCACGGACATCACCTGGGTGCCGTGGACGCACCGCCGGCTCTCCCAGTCCGCCGGCTACGGCGCGGGCGTGCAGTCGCCCGGCTGGTACCACCACCTGTTCACCACCGACGGGGACCCGGTCCCGCGCTGGCTCACCCGGGCCGCCGAACTGCTGCGCGCCGAGGACCACCCGGTCTCCTCCGCGCACGTGATCGAGGCGGTCCGCCTCGCCGAGACGCTGGCCGTGCTGCGCGGCCGCCCGCTCGCCGGGCTGACCGAGACCCTGGACGCGGTGCGCGCGGTGCTCTGCGAGGGCTCGGACGTCGCCCTGGAGCTGGTCCGGGACCGCCTGGTGGTCGGCGACGCGCTGGGCGAGGTCCCGGACGCCGCGCCGGCGGTACCGCTCCAGCGCGACCTCACCCGGCTGCAGCGCTCGCTGCGGCTCAAGCCCGAGGCCGCGCCGAAGGACGTCGACCTCGACCTGCGCAAGGACACCGACGCGGCCCGCTCCCGGCTGCTGCACCGGCTGCGGCTGCTGGGCGTGGACTGGGGCGTGCCCGCGCGGTCCTCGGTGAACTCGACCGGGACGTTCCGGGAGAGCTGGCGGCTGTGCTGGCAGCCCGAGTTCGCGGTCCGGATCGCCGAGGCCGCCCAGTGGGGCACCACGGTCGAGGAGGCGGCGGTCAACAAGGCCGTCGGCACCGCCCGCGCCGCCGAGGAACTCGCCGAGCTGACCGGCCTGGTGGAGACCTGCCTGCTGGCCGGGCTGTCCGGGGCACTGCCCGCCGTGATGCGGGTGCTCGCCGACTGCGCGGCCCTGGACACCGACGTCGCGCACCTCGCGGGCGCGCTGCCCGCGCTGGTCCGCGCGCTGCGCTACGGCGACGTGCGCGGCACCGACCACGGGGCGCTCGCCGAGGCGGCCTCGGGCCTGGCCGAGCGGATCTGCGTCGGACTGCCGCCCGCCTGCGTCGGTCTGGACGCGCAGGGCGCGGAGGCGATGCGCGGCCGGCTCGACGAGGTGCACGGCGCGATCGGGCTGCTGGCCGCCGATCCCGCCGCCTCCGCCACCACGGAAGACGCCGCCGTCGAAGAGGCCGCCGTCGAAGAGGCCGCCGTCGAAGAGGCCGCCGAAGGCACCGCACCGGATCCGGAAGGCCTGGCCGGCCTGGCCGACCGCTGGGCCGCCGCCCTGCGCTCGCTGGCCCGCCGCGAGCCGGCCGGCGGACCGGCCACCGGCGCCCCCGGGCTGCTGCGCGGTCGCGCCGTGCGACTGCTGCTGGACGACGGCCGGCTCGACTCCGAGGAGGCCGGCCGACGGCTGCGGCTGGTGCTCTCCGTCGCCAACGCCCCGGCGGACGCGGCCGGTTGGGTCGAGGGCTTCCTGACCGGCGGCGGCGCCCTGCTGCTGCACGACCCCCGGCTGCTCGCCCTGCTGGACGAGTGGCTGACCGGGGTGAGCGGCGAGGTCTTCACCGACGTCCTGCCGCTGCTGCGCCGCACCTTCGCCGGACTGGAGGCGGGCGTGCGCACCACCATCGGCGGCCGGGTCGCGGCCGGCCCGCTCGGCGAGCTCCCGGCCGCCCGGGCCGAGTCCGGCGAGCTGGACCGGGCCCGCGCCGACGCCGCCGTCCCCGTGGTGGCCCTGCTGCTCGGGCTCCGTCCGACGATCCCCCGGCAGGCCGCCGGCCGCGACACCTGACACCGCCGCACCGCCGTACCGAACGCCGGGCGCACCGCCGCCGGCCCCACCGCCGCGCCGAACGCACCGCCGTACCGAACGCCTGCCCCACCGCAGGACCCGCTGAAGAGGAGGACGAGATGGCAGCGCCCACGACCGACGAACGGCTGCGCCGCTGGCGGCTGGTGCTCGGCGGCGAGGCCGACGGCACCGGCTGCACCCTGCGCGGCCGCGACGCCGCGATGGACGGCGCCCTCGCCGCGCTCTACCGGGGCGCCCCCGAGGAGGGCGCCCGGGGCGGTTGCGGCGGCCGCCGCAGCGCCGGGCTGGGCGGCTCGGCCCCGCAGGTGGCCCGCTGGCTGGGCGACATCCGCGAGTACTTCCCGTCCACCGTCGTGCAGCTGATGCAGCAGGACGCGATCACCCGGCTCGGCCTGGACCGGCTGCTGCTGGAACCGGAGATGCTGGAGGCCGTCGAGCCGGACGTGCACCTGGTCGGCACCCTGCTGTCGCTCAAGCACGCGCTGCCCGAGACCACCCGGGAGACCGCGCGGGCGGTGGTCGGCAAGGTGGTCGCCGACCTGGAGCGCCGGCTCGCCGACCGCACCCGGGCCACCCTCGGGGGCGCCCTCGACCGCAGCGCCAAGGTCAACCGGCCGCGCCACCGGGACATCGACTGGGACCGCACCATCCGGGCCAACCTGAAGAACTACCTGCCCGAGCACGGCACCGTCGTCCCCGAGCGGCTGGTCGGCTACGCCCGCGCCCAGCAGGCCGTGAAGAAGGACGTCATCCTCTGCATCGACCAGTCCGGCTCGATGGCGCCCTCGGTCGTCCACTCGGCGGTCTTCGGCGCGGTGCTCGCCTCGATGCGCACCCTGGACACCCGACTGGTCGTCTTCGACACCTCGGTGGTCGACCTCACCGAACAGCTCACCGACCCGGTCGACGTCCTGTTCGCCACCCAGCTCGGCGGCGGCACCGACATCAACCGCGCGCTCGCCTACTGCCAGTCGAAGATCACCCGGCCCTCCGAGACCGTCGTGGTGCTGATCAGCGACCTGTACGAGGGCGGCATCCGGGACGGCATGCTCAAGCGGGTCGCCGCGATGAAGGCGGCCGGCGTCCAGTTCATCGCCCTGCTCGCGCTCTCCGACGAGGGGGCCCCGGCGTACGACCACGCGCACGCCGCCGCCCTGGCCTCGCTCGGCGCGCCGGCCTTCGCCTGCACCCCCGACGCGTTCCCGGAGATCATGGCGGCGGCCATCGAGAAGCGTCCGATCCCCGTGCCGGACCAGAGGGCGTGAGGATTCACCCGAACGCGGTAATCCGCCCGATCGGTGGACCGGCCGCCCGCCCCGGCCTTCCGGGCATTCTGTGACGGTTCTCACCCAAGGCGGGCAGGCTCCCGGGCGGAACAGGCCCGTCCCACGGGGATAACCTGCCAGACGGACGTGACGCGCGTGTTGATTGACGTGTGCGCCCGTGGCTGTGTGGGCCGCAAGGCCGTATCTCTGCGTACCCGCACCGCCCCGACGACCCGCAGCGAAGATCCTGCCGTGGCACGCTCGTAGAGACACAATCCGCGACCACGAACAAGGACAAACACGTGGACCTGTTCGAGTACCAGGCGAGGGACCTCTTCGCCAAGCACGGTGTACCCGTGCTTGACGGCGATGTCATCGAGACCGCCGCAGACGCTGCCGCCATCGCGGAGCGCTTCGGCGGCCGCGCCGTCGTCAAGGCTCAGGTGAAGGTGGGCGGCCGAGGCAAGGCCGGCGGCGTCAAGCTCGCCGCCGACCCGGCGGACGCCGTCGCCAAGGCCGAGCAGATCCTCGGCATGGACATCAAGGGCCACACCGTTCACAAGGTGATGCTGGCCCAGACCGCGGACATCAAGGACGAGTACTACGTCTCGTTCCTGCTGGACCGCACCAACCGCACCTTCCTGGCCATGGCCAGCGTCGAGGGCGGCGTGGAGATCGAGGTCGTCGCCGAGCAGAACCCCGAGGCGCTCGCCAAGATCCCGGTCGACGCCAACGAGGGCTGCACCCCGGAGAAGGCCGCCGAGATCGTCGCCGCGGCGAAGTTCCCGGCCGAGGTCGCCGACCAGGTCGCCGAGGTCCTGCAGAAGCTGTGGACCGTCTTCATCAAGGAGGACGCCCTCCTCGTCGAGGTCAACCCGCTGATCAAGTCCGGCGACGGCAAGATCATCGCGCTCGACGGCAAGGTCTCCCTGGACGACAACGCCGAGTTCCGCCAGCCCGAGCACGAGGCCCTGGAGGACAAGGCCGCGGCCAACCCGCTGGAGGCCGCCGCCAAGGCCAAGGGCCTGAACTACGTCAAGCTCGACGGCCAGGTCGGCATCATCGGCAACGGCGCGGGCCTCGTCATGAGCACCCTCGACGTGGTCGCCTACGCCGGTGAGAAGCACGGCGGCGTCAAGCCCGCCAACTTCCTCGACATCGGCGGCGGCGCCTCCGCCGAGGTCATGGCGAACGGCCTGGAGATCATCCTGGGCGACCCCGACGTCAAGTCGGTCTTCGTCAACGTCTTCGGCGGCATCACCGCGTGCGACGCGGTCGCCAACGGCATCGTGCAGGCCCTGGAGCTCCTGAAGAGCAAGGGCGAGAACGTCACCAAGCCGCTGGTCGTCCGTCTGGACGGCAACAACGCGGAGCTGGGTCGCAAGATCCTCGACGACGCCAACCACCCGCTGGTCCAGCGCGTGGACACCATGGACGGCGCCGCTGACCGCGCCGCCGAGCTGGCCAACAAGTAAGGAAGGGGACTACACACCATGGCTATCTTCCTTACCAAGGACAGCAAGGTCATCGTCCAGGGCATGACCGGCTCCGAGGGCATGAAGCACACCCGCCGCATGCTCGCCTCCGGCACCCGGATCGTCGGCGGTGTCAACCCGCGCAAGGCCGGCACCACGGTCGACGTCGACGGCACCGAGATCCCGGTCTTCGGGTCGGTCGCCGAGGCGATGGAGAAGACCGGTGCCGACGTCACCGTCGTCTTCGTCCCGCCGGCGTTCACCAAGGCCGCCGTCGTCGAGGCCATCGACGCCGAGATCGGCCTGGCCGTCGTCATCACCGAGGGCGTCCCGGTGCACGACACCGCCGCCTTCTGGGCGCACGCCGGTGCCAAGGGCAACAAGACCCGCATCATCGGCCCGAACTGCCCCGGCCTGATCAGCCCCGGACAGTCGAACGCCGGCATCATCCCGGCCGACATCACCAGCTCCGGCAAGATCGGCCTGGTCTCGAAGTCCGGCACCCTGACCTACCAGCTCATGTACGAGCTGCGGGACATCGGCTTCACCTCGGCCGTCGGCATCGGTGGTGACCCGGTCATCGGGACCACCCACATCGACGCGCTCAAGGCCTTCCAGGAGGACCCGGAGACCGAGCTCATCGTCATGATCGGTGAGATCGGTGGCGACGCCGAGGAGCGTGCCGCGGCCTTCATCGCCGAGCACGTCACCAAGCCGGTCGTCGGCTACGTCGCGGGCTTCACCGCCCCCGAGGGCAAGACCATGGGCCACGCCGGCGCCATCGTCTCCGGCTCCTCGGGCACCGCCCAGGCGAAGAAGGAGGCCCTCGAGGCCGCCGGTGTCAAGGTCGGCAAGACGCCGTCCGAGACCGCCCGCCTGGCCCGCGAGATCATCGCCGCCCAGGCCTGATCCCGCCCCGCGTGTGACGAGCGCCCCCGCCCTTCCCGGGCGGGGGCGCTCGCCGTTCCGGCACGCCCCGGGCGGCTCAGTGCGCCCTCGGCCCCGTCGTGCAGGGCAGCGGCGACCACAGCCGGCAGACCACCGGGCCCTGCGGCGGGGGAGCGGCCGCCCGGCCCGCCGCCGGCAGCTCCCAGCGCGCGGCCGCCCGCGGCCGCGGCTCCACCAGGACGGCCTCCAGACCGGGCGCCGGGCTGCACCAGATGCTGGTGATGCCGTTCGGCGCCCCTCCGGGCAGCAGCGGCACGCTCGGCTCCGCCCCCTGCGCCCCGGCGGACAGGGCGGCGGGCAGGCACACCGCGGGTGCCGGCGGGTCGACCGACCGGAACAGCACCGCCGGGCGCACCCCCGACAGGGTCGCCAGCATCGCCCCGGCCACCGCGAACGTCAGCAGCGCCGCCGCACCCGTGCGGCTCGCCGTCCAGAGCCGGTGCCGGGCCCGCAGCACCGGCACCGGTGCCCGGTGCGGCTGCGGGCAGCCGCGCACCGCCGCCCGGTGCAGCTGCCGGCTCAGCCCGTCCGCGAAGCCCGGTGCCGCCGGGTCCGGCCCGACCAGCTCCGGCACCCACTGCGCCAGCGCCGCCCGGGCGGCCCACACCCGGCTCTCGGCCGCCACCCGCGTGGACTCCACCTCCACCGCGACCGCCGCGGCCGGCAGCCCCAGCCCGTCGTGCAGCACCAGCGCCCGGCGCTGCGGGCGGGACAGCCGCTTGAGCGCCTTCAGCAGCGCCCGGTCCCGGTCGGTCAGCCGGTCGTGGTCCGGCAGCACCGCCTGCGCCTCGTCGGCCGGGCGCACCCTGATCCGCCGGTGCGGCAGCGCCCACGGGTGCGAGCGGCGGGGCCCGCCCCGGTGCCACGGGGACAGCGCCAGCTCGCAGGCCCGCACCCGTACCCACCCCTCCGGGTTCCCCGAAGCGGCCACCGCGCCCCAGCGCCGCCGGGCCTCCCCGAACGCCAGCCGTACGCAGTGCACCGCCCGGTGCCGGCAGGCGGTCAGCAGGAACACCTGCTGCACCAGCCGGGTGTGCGCGGTCTCGTACAGCTCCTCGAACCTCACCGCCGGAGGCTGCGCGTCGAGGTCGTCGTCCCCGACCGAGGGCGCGGCGGCCAGCGCCACCCGGCCGGGACTGGCGGAACCGGGCCCGGTCGGGGCGGCGGCGGGGTACGGGTGCTCGCCGCGGTCGGCGGTGGTGCCGCCCGTGGAGGTGTTCGGCCCGGGGCCCGTGCTCGGGGACGTGGCGCGACGGTGCTCGGCCGGGTCGTGGAGGCGGGCCGTGGGCGTGGCGGTGGCGTCGCTTGTCCGGTCGGGGCCGACGGCCTTCGACCGCCCGCCGTCAGCCCGCCGCCCGGCCGTGGCGAAGTGTCCCGCGTGTTCCGGCGGGCTCTCCCGCGCCTGGTCGGGCTCGGCGGCCTGTGGCTGCCTGCCGTCGGACTCCTGCGTGGCCGGGGCCCGGCGTGACGTGTCGCCGGGGCGGGCGGCCGTGCCCGCGGGTGCCTGCGGCCCACGGCCGTCGCCGCTGCCGTTGCCCGGGGACGGGCGGCCGCTCGAGGTGGGGACGTTCTCCGGCCGATCCTGTTCGGTGCCGGGGTCAGTGGGCGTCGTCGGCCCACTTCCGCCGTCTGCGCCCCGGGCCCGCGCCTGTCCGGCGCCGGGGGCGCCGCCGCGCCTCCCGGGGGACGCGGGAGGCGTCGGCCCGCCTCCGCCGCCGCCGGGGCCCGCCGGCTCGTGGTTCCCGGCGGTCGGCTGACGCCGCGCGCCGACCGTCGCCGGTGCGGCCAGCGGCGCCCGTGGCACGGCGGCGCCGCTCGCCTGGCCCCCGGGCGCGCGGCCCTCGTGCGCGCGCCCCGGGGCGGCGCTCTTCGCGGGGGCCGGCGGCCTGCCGGAGGCCGGGCGCGGCTTCTCGGCCGGAGTCCGACGCGCCGCGCCGCCGTCCGCGTCCCGCGCCGGGCGGGCCGCCTTCCGGGCGTCGTCGGTGCGTGGGGTGGGCTTCCCGGCTCGGGAGGGGCGCCGTTTCCTCGGCACGTCCCCACCCGCTGCCACATCGGCCGACGGGCGCCCGGCCCCGCGGACAGGGGCGGGTTCCTCGGGGCGCGTCAGGGTGCCGGCCAGCAGGGCGAGGGCCTCCGCCTCGGTGCGGGTGCCGAGCTTGCGCAGGGCGCGCTGGAGGTAGCTGCGGGCCGTGGTGGGGGTGACTCCGAGGGCGACGGCGGTGCGCGGAAGGTCGTGGCCGACCGAGAGGTGGGCCAGGACCTGGACCTCACGGGGGGTCAGTTCCCGTGGCGGACGGCCCGCGTCGGTCCCGGCACGGGCGGGCTTGCGCCGGCGCTCCGGGATGGGGGAGTCGGCGGTGGTTGGCGTGGTCATCAGACGCTCCGGGCCGGGGCGCCGGCGGCTTGGGGGCAGGGTCTGAAAATGCGCATAAGCCAATAATCTGGGACACGGCGGCGGTTTGGCGCTTCACGGAGCATGGCGAGTCGCCTTGGCACCATGTGGCCCATGACGCAGCTGATGGGCCGTCCGATCCTGCAATCGCCCGGTGAATCGGGTGGACGCCCCGCGCTGGCCGACCTGTTGACGGGAGTGCGGACGGCGCTGGTCGGCCTGGCCGTGGTCGGGGCGCCCGTGCTGGCGCTCTGGGTGGTGTCGCCGTACGCGGAGGACGGCGCGGCCGCCGTCACCCGGTTGGCAGGGGTGCTCTGGCTGCTCGGGCACGGCGCACCGGTGCTGCGCGGCCCGACGGACGCCCCGCTGACCGTCACTCCGCTGCTGCTCGGCGTCCTGGCCGTGGTCCGGCTCCACCGGGTGGCCGCCGGGGT
This sequence comes from Kitasatospora sp. NPDC001095, assembly GCF_053598615.1. Taxonomy (NCBI): domain Bacteria; kingdom Bacillati; phylum Actinomycetota; class Actinomycetes; order Kitasatosporales; family Streptomycetaceae; genus Kitasatospora; species Kitasatospora sp. NPDC001095. The sequence goes on from NZ_JBSFKQ010000003.1 coordinate 200,450, forward strand.
GGCGGCGCGGCGCGGGCCGCGCTCGCGCTGGAGCGGTCCGGTGGCGGTCTGGGCGGGGTACTGCGCGGTGGCCGTCGGGGTGACGCTGCACTGCGCGGGGGGCGGGCTGTTCCGCAGCCGGGTGCTGCCGGACGTCCTGGCGGTGGCGCTGGTGGCGGGCCTGGCGACGGCCGCCGGGGCCCGTTCGGTGGCCGTCCTCGACCGGCAGGCCGATTCCCCGCTGGACCGCCTCCCGCCGCCGTACCGCCCGGTCGACGCCGGGCCGACGGTACGGGCCGCGGCGCTGGCGGCCGGAGCCGGGCTGGTCGCGGCGGGCGGCCTCCTGGTGGTGTCCTCGGCGGTGCTGGACGCGGTGGCCGGCGGCGGGCGCGGCATGGCGCTGCTGGGGAGCGGGCCCACCGCGCTGGCGGGGCTGGTGCTGCTCGCGCTGGTGCTGCTGCCGAACGCGGTGCTGTGGGGTGCGGCGTACGCGCTGGGCCCGGGTTTCGGGGTCGGCACCGGGACGGTGGTGTCGCCGGCCGCTACGGCGCTGGGTCCGGTGCCCGAGTTCCCGCTGTTCGCGCTGCTGCCGGCGGACGGCCCGGGCGGCTGGCGGCTGGCGGTGTCGGCCCTGCCGCTGCTGGCCGGGGTGGTGCCGGCGGTCCTGCTGGGGCGCGCGGCGGCGGGCCGGCGGCTGCCGGGCAGGGCCGGGGAGCGGCCCGAGCCCTGGTCGCCGGCCGCCACGGCGGTGGCCGCGCTGGCGGCGGCGCTGTCGGTCGGGGCCGGGGCGGCGGTGCTGGGCTGGCTCTCCGGCGGGGCGTTGGCGGGGGAGCGGCTGGCCTGGGTGGGGCCGGTGCCGTGGACGGGTCCGGCGGCGGCGGGCTGGATCGCGCTGGTCGCCGTCCCGGGCGCGCTGCTGGTCCGGCACCGCACGCTGGGCCCGGCGGACGGCGTGGACGTGTGCGCCCGGCTCGCGCGGCGCGTCCGCCGGGGCGTGCTGGCGCTGCGCGCCGGTACGCACGCCCTCGTGCTGCGGCTCTCCGGAGTGGGTGTCAGGAGCGTCGGCGGACCGGGCCCCGACGAGCGGGACCCGGTCGACCGGGTGGATCAGGACGACTGACCGGGGCCGACCGGCCGGACGACTGACCGGCCCCGGACGTCGGCCCGGCTACTCGGTGTTCCCGGTGAAGTCCACGTACCACTGCGGCGCGTACCGGTCGCAGTTCTGGGCGCCGACGCTGGTCAGCGAGTCCTGCACGCAGGTGACGTAGTCGCGGTAGTGGTACCCGAGGCCGATCACCGAGGTGGCGACCACGATGGTCATCGCGCCGGTCAGGATGCCGGCGAGCGCGGCCGGGGTGAGCGGGTTCGGTGCCGGCGCCGCGGGGAGCGGGCCGCCCGGGCCGGCGACCGTGGCGGCGGCCGGGGCGGCCCGCCGGGTCCGCAGCGCGCCGACACCCCAGACGATGCCGAGCGCCCCGATCAGCAGCGCGATCCAGTGGAACCCCATGAACAGGCAGACCAGCGCGAACGGCCCGGCCAGCGCGGCGTTGCGCGCCTTGCGGTGGGCCGGGTCGGCGAGGTCGAGCCGGGGCGGCTGCGGGGCCGGCGGCCGCCGGCCGGGTCGGCCGTCGTCGCCGGGGCCCCACGGCGGCGGCAGAACCGGACGCTCGCCGCCCTGGCCGTCGGGGTCGCCCGGCCCGTCGGCGCCGGGGCCGGCCCAGGGGCTGCGCGGCTGCCACGGCTGGTCCGGGGCATCCGCCGGCGGCGGCGCGAAGGGGTTGCGCTCACCGGTGTCGTCGCCGCTGCTCATGGATTCAGCCATTCCTTCTCGGTCGGAGCTCGTTCGGAGGTTCTCGCGTCGGAGCGGTCTCCCGCGCCCCCAATGATCCCGCAGCCGTCCACCGGGCCACCGGCGGCCCGCGTCGAAGGGCCGGGCGGGACCGGATGGGGCTGTCGGCGGGGCCGTCGGCGGGCCGGTGCGGGCCGGGGCAACTCCGGTGCGGCGGGCCGGAGGAGATCCCCGTCTCAACTACGCGCGTAGCGCCGCCGGGAGGGTGCGGAGGCCGTCCGACCAGCCGTTATCGTGGTGACGGTCAGCAGCCCACAGAGGTTCCCCGGGCCCGCGTCGCGGCGGGTTTTCCCGGAGTTCCCCCTCGCTCGACCTGCCGTTCGTAGTGGCCCCACCGCCGGTGGACGTACCAGCGGACGGCGCCCGACCTACGGAGAAACGCGCAGTGGCCGCCGCCCCCGCCCAGCACTTCCCGCCCCGTAAGCCCGGACCGGCCCGCCTGGTGGTGCTGGTCTCCGGCTCCGGCACCAACCTGCAGGCGCTGATCGACGCCACGGCCGACCCGGCGTACGGCGCCGAGATCCTCGCCGTCGGCGCGGACCGGGACGGGATCGTCGGCCTGGACCGCGCGGAGAAGGCCGGCCTGCCGACCTTCGTCCACCGGGTGAAGGACCACCCCGACCGGGCCGAGTGGGACCGCGCGCTGACCGCCTCCGTCGCCGAGTACCGGCCCGACCTGGTGGTCACGGCCGGCTTCATGAAGATCCTCGGCCCCGAGTTCATCGCCGCCTTCGCCGGGCGGATCGTCAACACCCACCCCGCACTGCTGCCCTCCTTCCCCGGCGCGCACGGCGTCACCGACGCGCTCGCGTACGGGGTGAAGGTCACCGGCTGCACCGTCCACCTGGTCGACTCCGGCGTGGACACCGGGCCGATCATCGCGCAGGGCGTCGTCGAGGTCGTCGACGCCGACCACGCCGATGGCGGCGACGCGCTGCACGAGCGCATCAAGACTGTCGAGCGCAAGCTGCTCGTCGACGTCGTGGGCCGGCTGGCCCGCGAAGGTCACCGCATCGAGGACCGAAAGGTATGGATCCCGGCATGAGTGCCAGCTCCACCACCACGCCCGTTTCGGAGAACGTCCGTCCGATCCGTCGCGCGCTGATCAGCGTGTACGACAAGACCGGTCTGGAGGAGCTGGCCCAGGGCCTGCACGCCGCCGGGGTCGCCATCGTCTCCACCGGCTCGACCGCCGGCCGGATCGCCGCCGCCGGCGTCCCGGTGACCGAGGTCTCCGAGCTGACCGGCTTCCCGGAGTGCCTCGACGGGCGCGTGAAGACGCTGCACCCCCGCGTGCACGCCGGCGTGCTGGCCGACCTGCGGCTGGAGTCGCACCGGGCGCAGCTGGCCGAGCTGGGCGTCGAGCCCTTCGACCTGGTCGTGGTGAACCTCTACCCGTTCAAGGCCACCGTCGCCTCCGGCGCCACCCCGGACGAGTGCGTCGAGCAGATCGACATCGGCGGCCCGAGCATGGTCCGCGCCGCCGCCAAGAACCACCCCTCGGTGGCCGTGGTGGTCGACCCGGCCCGTTACGGCGACGTGCTGACGGCCGTCCGGGAGGGCGGCTTCGACCTGGCCACCCGCAAGCGCCTGGCCGGTGCCGCGTTCGCCCACACCGCCGCCTACGACGTGGCCGTCGCCTCCTGGTTCGAGGACGGCTACGCCCCGAGCGACGCGCACTTCCCCGAGTTCCTCGGCTCGACCTGGGAGCGGCAGAACGTGCTGCGCTACGGCGAGAACCCGCACCAGGGCGCCGCTCTGTACAGCGACGGCACCGGCGGCCTGGCCGGCGCGCAGCAGCTGCACGGCAAGGAGATGTCGTACAACAACTACGTCGACACCGACGCCGCCCGCCGCGCCGCCTACGACCACGCCGAGCCGGCCGTCGCGATCATCAAGCACGCCAACCCGTGCGGCATCGGGACCGGCGCCGACGTCGCCGAGGCGCACCGCAAGGCGCACGAGTGCGATCCGGTCTCCGCGTACGGCGGCGTGATCGCCGTCAACCGCCCGGTCACCGTCGCGCTGGCCGAGCAGATCGCCCCGATCTTCACCGAGGTCGTCGTGGCCCCCGGCTACGAGGAGGGCGCCCTGGAGGTGCTCACCCGCAAGAAGAACCTGCGGGTGCTGCTCGCCCCCGAGGCCCCGGCCAACCGCCAGGAGGTGCGCCCGATCTCCGGCGGCGTGCTGCTCCAGGACGCCGACCGGGTGCACGCCGAGGGCGACGACCCGGCGAACTGGACCCTCGCCAGCGGTGAGGCGCTGTCCGCCGGCGAGCTGGCCGAGCTGGCCTTCGCCTGGCGGGCCTGCCGGGCCGTCAAGTCCAACGCGATCCTGCTGGCCAAGGACGGCGCCTCGGTCGGTGTCGGCATGGGCCAGGTGAACCGGGTGGACTCCTGCAAGCTCGCGGTCGAGCGGGCCGGAGAGCGCGCCAAGGGCTCCTACGCGGCCTCGGACGCCTTCTTCCCGTTCGCGGACGGCCCGGCGATCCTGATCGCGGCCGGCGTCAAGGCGATCGTCCAGCCCGGTGGCTCGATCCGCGACGAGGAGGTCGTCGCGGCGGCCGCCGAGGCCGGCGTGACCATGTACTTCACCGGTGCGCGGCACTTCTTCCACTGACACCGGTCCCGCCGTCGGCGGGACGGCGTGACGGAACGGCAGAGCGGCCCGGCCCCCTCCGAGGAGGGAGCCGGGCCGCTCTGCCGTTCCGGCCGGTCAGTACCGGGGCCGGTTGAACCACTTGACGCTGTCCTGGAGGCACATGGCGGTGATCCAGATGATGCTGACGGCCAGCCAGAGCAGGCCCGCGAGCAGACCCGTCGCGGAGCCGCTGCCGAGGGCGCCCAGCAGGATCAGCAGGCCGACCAGGCCGCCGAGCGAGCCGTACACGATGGTGGTGACCCGGACGGCGTTGCCGCCCTTGCCGAACTTCACGCCGAGCGTGATGGAGAGCGCGGCGAACAGCCCGAACACCACGCCGACGACGATCAGGACACCGCCGACGGCGTCGCCCAGCGCGAGGAACGAGTCGTCGCTGGTGGTCTTGCTGACCTGGCTGGTGGCGTCCTTGGCGACCGCCCCGAGGATCACGTAGCCGAACGCGGCGAGCGTCTGCACACCGCCGACGATGAACAGCAGCACCCGGGCGGCCGTCATCAGGCTCGGCATGGACACCGGGGCCACCGGCGCGTACCCGTAGCCCGGGGCGGCCTGCGGGTAGCCGTAGCCCGGGGCGGCCTGCGGCGGCGGGGCCTGCTGCGGGTAGCCGTAGCCGGGCGGGGCGGCCGGTGGCTGGCCGTACGGGTTGTTCGGGTCGGGCGGGTAACTCATGGATGCCTCCGGGCAGATTGCGGGGACGCGGGGACGGGACGCTGACGGCCCGGTGCGGTCGGTCGGTCGGGTCACCGACCGAAGGGGACGTTAGCGGAGCGGGGTGACAGCCCGGCGGCGGTGACGGGCGCCGCGGCTCGGCGGTGTGGTGAGCGTCAGGGGCGCGAGACGGTCGACGGGTTCGGTGCGGGCGGGACGGTGCCGCCGCGGTCGGACTGCTCGTTCTGCTGTGATCGGCTCACTGACTCTTTCCCCCGGGTACGCCCCGCCGCGGTGATCCGTCGGCCCGTCACCGGGCCGGTACACGGCGGGAATGCCCGCTTATCGTCATCCGGACGACGGGGCCGTGTCCAGCCGGTTCCGCGCGCCGGGCCCAGACTGTGGCGCAACCGCAATGTGCGGCGGACCTTCGTACCCGTCCGTTCACCCTCGCGTCCACCTGCGCCCCCACCCGTGCGCCCGTTCGCCGGGCGTCCTCCCGCCCCGTTCGCAGGACGTCCTCCCGCCCCGGCCGGGAGGTCCTCCCGTACCGGTCCGGGCGGCCCGCCCCGCCGTCCCGGACCGCTCGTCGGGGCGGACCGCCGCCCTCGGTACGGAGACCCCCGGCGATCCGGGAGAATGGGGTCATGACTGCCCAGATTCTCGATGGCAAGGCCACCGCCGCCGCGATCAAGTCCGAACTCGCCGCCCGCGTGGCGGCCCTCAAGGCGAAGGGCGTCACGCCCGGCCTCGGCACCGTCCTGGTCGGCGACGACCCGGGCAGCCGCTGGTACGTGAACGGCAAGCACAAGGACTGCGCCGAGGTCGGCATCGCCTCGATCCAGCGCGAGCTGCCCGCCACCGCCACCCAGGAGGACGTGGAGAACGTCGTCCGCGAGCTCAACGCCGACCCGTCCTGCACCGGCTACATCGTCCAGCTGCCGCTGCCCAAGGGCCTGGACCAGAACCCGGTCCTGGAGCTGATGGACCCGGACAAGGACGCCGACGGCCTGCACCCGACCTCGCTCGGCCGGCTCGCCCTGGGCATCGACGGCCCGCTGCCGTGCACCCCGCTCGGCATCGTCGAGCTGCTGCGCCGCCACGACGTCGAGATCAACGGCGCCGAGGTGGTCGTGGTCGGCCGCGGCATCACCGTCGGCCGCTCGATCGGCCTGCTGCTGACCCGCCGCAGCGAGAACGCCACCGTCACCCTGTGCCACACCGGCACCCGGGACCTCGGCGCCCACCTGCGCAAGGCCGACATCATCGTGGCCGCCGCCGGTGTGCCGCACCTGGTCAAGCCGGAGGACGTCAAGCCGGGCGCCGCGGTGCTGGACGTGGGCGTCAGCCGCAGCGAGGGCAAGATCGTCGGCGACGTGCACCCGGGCGTGGCCGAGGTGGCCGGCTGGATCTCCCCGAACCCCGGCGGCGTGGGCCCGATGACCCGCGCGATGCTGCTCAACAACATCGTCGAGGCGGCCGAGCGCCGCGCCGGCATCTGACACCCCAGGGACGGCGAGCATGACTGAACCGCGACCGGCAGGCTCCCGCCGCAGGCCGGTCAAGACCACCGGCACCCTGCCGCCCGAGGGCTCGGCCGCGGCCCTCGGACGCGAGCACGCCCTGCCGGTGCGGCAGTGGCCGATCACGCTGGTCCTGCTGGTCGTCGGCGCCGGCCTCGCGGTCACCTGGTTCGCCGACTTCAAGGACGGGTTCAAGTACGGGCTGCTGATCCTCGGCGCCGGCGTGCTGCTCGGCGCGGTGCTGCGGCTGGTGCTGCCCGAGGTCGGGATGCTGGCGGTGCGCAGCCGCTTCACGGACGTGATCGTGCTGAGCTTCCTGGGCATCTCGATCGTGCTGCTGACCCTGGTGGCGCAGCCGAACCCGTGGCTGCAGATCCCGCTGCTCGACAACATCGGCCAGCTGATGGGCCGGCCCAGGCACTGAGGCCCCGGGCACTGAGGCCCGGACGCCGGGCCCCGGGCACCGAGTGCGCCCCGGGCACCGCTCCGCGGCCCCGTGACGGCCCCCGCCCACGCCCATGGAAACCCAGGGCGTGGGCGGGGGCCGCCTTCTTCTGTGATGCATCAGCCATGCCGGGACACCCGGCGTACGCTTCCCTTTGCGATAACCTGACGCCGGTCTCTCGACGTCGAGAGATCATCCTGGCTCCAGCGCCGGTGTGCCTGGGGCGCCTGGCGATTTGCTGGAGAAGGTAGAAATGACTCGCACCCCCGTCAACGTCACCATCACCGGAGCGGCCGGTCAGATCGGCTACGCGCTGCTCTTCCGCATCGCCTCGGGCCACCTGCTCGGCGCCGACGTGCCGGTGAACCTGCGCCTCCTGGAGATCCCGCAGGGCCTCAAGGCCGCCGAGGGCACCGCCATGGAGCTCGTCGACTGCGCCTTCCCGCTGCTGCGCGACATCACCATCACCGACAAGCCGGCCGAGGCCTTCGACGGCGCCAACGTCGCGCTGCTGGTCGGCGCCCGTCCGCGCACCGCGGGCATGGAGCGCGGCGACCTGCTCCAGGCCAACGGCGGCATCTTCGGCCCGCAGGGCAAGGCCATCAACGACCACGCCGCGGACGACATCAAGGTCCTGGTCGTCGGCAACCCGGCCAACACCAACGCCCTGATCGCCCAGCGCAACGCCCCGGACGTCCCGGCCGAGCGCTTCACCGCGATGACCCGCCTGGACCACAACCGCGCCGTCGGCCAGCTGTCCGCCAAGACCGGCGCCCTGGTCTCCGACATCAAGCGCGTCACCATCTGGGGCAACCACTCCGCGACCCAGTACCCGGACGTCTTCCAGGCCGAGATCGCCGGCAAGCCGGCCTTCGAGGCCGTCGGCAGCGACCTGGGCTGGCTGGAGAACGACTTCATCCCGACCGTCGCCAAGCGTGGCGCCGCCATCATCGACGCCCGTGGCGCCTCCTCGGCCGCCTCGGCCGCCAACGCCGCCATCGACCACGTGTACACCTGGGTCAACGGCACCGCCGAGGGCGACTGGACCTCCATGGGTGTCGTCTCCGACGGTTCCTACGGCGTTCCGGAGGGCCTGATCTCCTCGTTCCCGGTCACCACCAAGGACGGCGAGTTCAAGATCGTCCAGGGCCTGGAGATCTCCGACTTCTCGCGCGCCCGCATCGACGCCTCGGTCCGGGAGCTGGTCGAGGAGCGCGACGCGGTCCAGGAGCTGGGCCTCATCTGAGCCCGCCCCGCACGGCTTCACCGGCGGCCCGTCGCTTCCCTCCCGGAAGCGGCGGGCCGCCGCCGCGTCCGGCCCCTGACCCGCCGCCGCGTCCGCCCGGGGCCGCCGCCGCGTCCGGCCCGGCCGGTTCCGGCCGTCCTACACTGGCCCGCTGTGAGCGAAACACTCGGGGACGCCGCGCTCGTCCTCGTCTTCATCCTGCTGGGCGGGCTGTTCAACGTCGCCGAGATCTCGCTGATCTCGCTGCGCGAGGGCCAGATCCGGACGCTGGAAGCGCGCGGGACCCGGCGCGCGGCCCGCGCCGCGCACCTGGCGGCCGACCCCAACCGCTTCCTGGCCGCCGTCCAGGTCGGGGTGACCTGCATGGGCTTCCTGTCCGCCGCCTTCGGCGCGGACACCCTGTCCGGCAAGGTCGCCCCGCTGTTTGTCCGGGCCGGGCTGTCCGAGGGCGTGGCCGACGCGGTGGCCCTGGTCGGCCTCACCCTGGCGATCAGCTACGCCTCGCTGGTGCTGGGAGAGCTGACCCCCAAGCGGATCGGCCTGCAGCGCGCCGAGTCCATCTCGGTCGTCGCCGCCCCGGTGGTGGACGTGATGTCGGTGGTGCTGCGGCCGGTGATCTGGCTGCTCGGCCACTCCACCAACCTGATGGTCCGGCTGCTCGGCGGGGACCCGACGGCGGGCCGCGGTTCGATGAGCTCCGAGGAACTGCGCGGCCTGGTCGCCGCCAACACCGAACTCGGGAGCGACGAACGGGCGTTGATCGCCGACGTGTTCTCCGCCGGAGAGCGCCAGCTGCGCGAGGTGATGGTCCCGCGCACCGAGGTGACCTTCCTGGACGCCGAGCGCCCGCTGGCCGCCGTCCGGCACCAGGCCGACACCTCCCCGCACTCGCGCTACCCGGTGGTCGAGGGCAGCGCCGACGCGGTGGTCGGCTTCGTCCACGTCCGCGACCTGTACGGCGCGCGCGGCGAGCAGGCCGTCAAGGTCCGCGACCTGGCCCGCCCGGTCAAGCTGCTGCCCGGCACCAAGCTGGTGCTGGAGGCGATGGGCGAGATGCGCCGGGAGGGCCACCACCTGGCCATCGTGGTGGACGAGTACGGCGGCACCGCCGGGATCGTCACCCTGGAGGACCTGGTCGAGGAGGTGATCGGCGAGATCCGGGACGAGTACGACCGCCCGGAGTCCGCCCCCACCCGCCGGCTGGCCGGCGGCGGCATGGAGCTGGACGGCCTGCTCAACCTCGGCGACTTCGCCGAGGAGACCGGCGTCGTCCTGCCCGAGGGCCCGTACGAGACGGTGGCGGGCTGCCTGGTGGCCGCGCTCGGCCGGCTGCCCAGGGACGGCGACCAGGTGCGCGTCCCGGTCGAGGGCGGCGGCGGGGTGCTGCTGACGGTGGCCAAGGTCGAGGGCCGGCGGATCGCCCGGGTGGGGGTGAGTGCGGTCACACTGGCCGAGCCTCCGGGGTCGGAGGTTTCCTGAGCGAGCGGTGGAACTGGAACAATGGCGCGCATGGTCAACGCAGCGGTCACTGGTCCGGTCAAGGACCGTCCCCGGGTGCTCTCCGGCATCCAGCCCACCTCCGGCTCGTTCCACCTCGGCAACTACCTGGGCGCGGTGCGCCAGTGGGTGGACCTCCAGAAGGCCAACGACGCCTTCTACATGGTCGTCGACCTGCACGCGATCACGGTGCCGCAGGACCCGGTGACGCTGCGCGAGAACACCCGGGTCTCCGCCGCCCAGCTGCTCGGCGCGGGCCTGGACCCGGACAACTGCACCCTGTTCGTCCAGTCGCACGTGCCCGAGCACACGCAGCTCGCCTGGGTGATGAACTGCCTCACCGGCTTCGGCGAGGCCTCCCGGATGACCCAGTTCAAGGACAAGTCCTCCCGCTACGGTGCCGAGGGCACCACGGTCGGCCTGTTCACCTACCCGATCCTCCAGATCGCGGACATCCTGCTCTACCAGGCGGACGCCGTCCCGGTCGGCGAGGACCAGCGCCAGCACGTGGAGATCACCCGCGACATCGCCGAGCGCTTCAACACCCGCTACAGCCCGACCTTCACGGTCCCGAAGCCGTACATCCTCAAGGAGACGGCGAAGATCCAGGACCTCCAGGACCCGGCCGTCAAGATGAGCAAGTCGGCCTCCTCGCCCAAGGGCCTGGTGAGCCTGCTGGACGAGCCGAAGGCCAGCGCCAAGAAGTTCAAGAGCGCCGTCACCGACACCGGCACCGTCGTCTCCTACGACGAGGAGGGCAAGCCGGGCGTCTCCAACCTGCTGCGCATCCACTCCGCGCTCAGCGGCCAGTCGGTGGACCAGCTTGTCGAGCACTTCGAGGGCAAGATGTACGGCGCCCTGAAGACCGAGCTGGCCGAGCTGTTCACCGAGTGGGTGACCCCGTTCCAGGAGCGCACCCGCAGCTTCCTGGACGACCCGGCGGAGCTGGACCGGGTGCTGGCGATCGGCGCCGAGAAGGCCCGTGAGGTGGCGTCGGTGACGCTGGAGACGGTGTACGACCGGATCGGCTTCCTCCCGGCCGCCAAGCGGTGACTCCCCTCACACGCCTGCCCGATGGTGGCGACCTCCCCGAGGTCGTCACCATCGGCGTGTCCGTGAGCATCCCGGACCCGTACGGCACGGCGATCCAGGACGCCCGGGCCGGGCACGGCGACCCGCTGGCGCGGTCGATACCCACGCACGTCACCCTGCTGCCGCCGACCGAGGTGCCCGCCGAGCTGCTGCCGAAGATCGAGGAGCACCTGGCGGCGGTGGCGGCCGCGCACCGGCCGTTCCGGATGCTGCTGCACGGCAGCGGGACCTTCCGCCCGGTCTCCCCGGTGGTGTACGTCCGGGTCGAGGAGGGCGCGCAGGAGTGCCGGCTGCTGGAGGCGGACATCCGCTCCGGCCCGCTGGCCCGCGAGCTGGCCTTCCCGTACCACCCGCACGTGACGGTCGCCCACGGTCTGCCGGACGACGTGCTGGACCAGGCGTACGAGCAGGCGCGGGACTTCCGGGCGGACTTCCTGGTACCGGGCTTCGGCCTCTCCCGCTTCGGTGCGGACGAGGTCTGGCGGCCCTGGCGGAGCTACTCGTTCGGGTGAACCGGGGCGTGCGCCGCAGCACGGACCGGAGTGTGGGCCGGCGGGTGAACCGGCCTCCCCGCCCGCCGAGTTCGACCGTCCGGCGGGCCGCGCCGCCGTAGTCCTGCGTACGGTGCCCGGCCCGACGCCCGGCACCGTCCGGTGCCGGGCGCCCGCCGGAGCGTACGCGGAGGACTACTCCTTGCGGAGCATCGCGTCGACCACCCGGGCGGCGGCCTTGCCGTCGTCCAGGTCGCAGTACGCCTCGCGGAACGCGGTGGCCCGGTCGGCGTACTCCGCCGCGACCTCGTCCAACCGGCCGAGCACGGAGACGAGCTCCTCGGAGGTGGCCGGCATCGGGCCGGGCGCCTCGGCCTCGAAGTTCAGGCTGAAGCCGCGCAGGTTGTCCCGGTAGTGCTCCAGGTCGTAGGTGAAGAGCACGATCGGCTTGCCGGTCGACGCGAAGTCGAAGATGCTCGCCGAGTAGTCGGTCACCAGGACGTCGGCGATCAGCAGCAGCTCCGCCATGTCGGGGTAGCTGCCGACGTCCCAGACGTAGCCGTTGCCGGCTCCCGGGATCTGGCCGCACATCAGGTGGTGCCGGCGCACCAGCAGCACCTGGTCGTCGCCGAGCGCGGCCCTGGCCGCCGCCAGGTCGATCCGCAGGTCGATCTGGTAGCCGTCGTCGGGCCGGCGCCGGTCCTCGCGCCAGGTCGGCGCGTAGAGCACGACCTTCTTGCCCTCGGGCAGGCCGAGCCGCTCCCGGACCTGCTCGGCGGTCTTCTCCCGGTCGGCCGCGAACAGCAGGTCGTTCCGGGGCAGACCGCTCTCCAGGATCTCGCCCTTGAAGTCGAAGGCGCGCCGCAGCACCGGGGCGGACCAGCGGTTGCCGGCCACCAGCAGGCTCCAGTTCGGGACCTCCCGGGCCAGGCTCTTCAGGTACTTGGAGTCGGTGAACCAGACCTTCTCGAAGTCGAAGCCGATCTGCTTCAGCGGGCTGCCGTGCCAGGTCTGGACGACCACCTGGTCGGGGCGGCGGACGAAGAAGTCGGGCAGGTGGGTGCCGGCCACGATGTACTTGGCGGTGGCCAGCGCCTCGTACCACTCCGGGCCGCGGTACCGCAGCGCGCTCGCGGTCCGCGGCAGCTCGGCCTGCATGTCGTCGGTGCCCCACAGGTGCTCCAGCGGCAGGCCGCGGCGGACCAGCTCCTCGTGGACGGCCCGGGGCGAGTCGGCGTACGCGCCGTACTTGCCGGTGTGGTACACCACCGCGTCGCGCAGCGGCAGCCGGCGGGCGGCCGGGTAGTCCACGCTCTGCAGCCGGCGCTGGCGGTAGCGGGCCCGCTCCTCGGGCAGCAGCACCGAGTCCGACAGCAGCGACAGGCCGTCGTGGCGGCGGCGCTCCAGCAGTATCCGCTTGCCGCGGGACTCCACCGCGACCGGCAGGGCGTCGAAGCAGTCCGGGGTGACCAGCGCGGCGGCGTCCGGCAGTTCGGGCACCGGGACCCCGACCGGACGGAACACGACGTGCCAGATGCCCCGGGAGAGCGGCACCCGGCCGGCGAAGGAGGCCGTCGGCACGGCGGGCAGCGCGGTGCGGAACCGGCCGTCCGAGATCTCCACCGGGTAGGCGTGCTCCTCCTCGCGCCACTTGTGACGGACCACCAGCTCCCAGCGGTGCGCGCCGGGCAGCGGGAACGAGCCGCTCAGCAGGAAGCCGTCGGCGCCGCGCGAGGAGACCTCGTCCACCAGCGGCTGGAGCACCTGGTCGGCGAACTGGAGGCGCCCCTCGGGGGAGGGCTTGGAGTAGAGGGCCCGGCGCTCGGCGACCGGGGCCTGCGGGTTCAGCGCCAGGTGCAGCCGCTCGGGGGCGTTGCGGTCGTCCCAGGCCAGCGGGACGGTGCTGCCGTCGGCCAGCAGCAGCGCGCCGGTCCAGTGGTCGCGGCTGCGCTCGGCGGCCACCGGGTCCAGCTCGGCCCAGGCCTCGCGGACGGCGGTCAGCTCGGCGACCGGGAAGACCGCGGTGAACGGCTGGAGCGAGCCGACCGGAGCGCCCAGCTCCAGCGGGAAGGTCAGCTGGCGGTCCGACTCGGCGTGGGTGAGCCGCAGCCGCGCCCCGGCGAAGCTCGGGCCGGAGCGGGCCGCGCCCGAGACCTCCACCCGGTCGCCCTGCGCGGCCAGGCCGGTCACCCGGGCCTTGACCGTCTCCACCCGGAGGTAGACGAAGTTGTCCCGGACCCACGGCACGATCCGCACGTCCGGTTCGACCCAGTGCCACGGCAGGAACAGCGCGCTGTCGTTCTCGCCCGCCGAGATGCGGCCCTTGTAGACCCCGCCCTTGCCCGCGCCGGCCACCAGGACGCGCCAGTTGCCGTCCTTCCACTGGCCGCGGTGCCGGAGCTTCCTCGGGTCGACGGACACGGTGAAGCCGGACCAGTCGCAGCTGTACAGGTCGTGCCGGCAGCTCGCGGTGGCCTGGGGGGCGTACGTGGTCTTCATCGGCACCGCGATGACCCGGCGGCCCTTGGCCTCGCGCAGCACCAGGGTGCGGACCATGTCGTGCTTGCCGGCCGCGCCCAGCTGCTCCGGGTACGCGTGCCCGGTCAGCCGGAGCTTGCCGTCCACCCAGGAGCTGTCGTACAGCCGGCTGCGGATGACCAGCGAGTTGTCCAGCTTGAGCACCCCGGCCGGCACGCTCTTGCGTCCGCCGCGCAGGAACGGGTAGTCGGCGTACGGGCGCAGCAGACCGCGGGCCTGGACGCCGCCGCCGCTCTCGCGCTCGTAGGTGATCTGCTCGACCAGCTCGTCCATCCGGCCCGAAAGGGTCAGGTGGTACTTCAGCCGCACCGGCGCGCGCAGCTTGGCGACCTGCTCGGCGCCGATCGCCCGGAGCAGCCGGCCGACGTGCTGGACGTAGGCGTCCCGGTACTCCTTGTCGCCCTCCACGAGGGACCAGAAGAACATCGGGATCTCCTCGACGAGGGTGTTCTCGTCGTAGGAGCGCAGGTACTCGGCGAAGCGCGGCTCGGTCTGCTTCAGCAGCCAGGCGCGGACCAGCTCGACCGAGGCGACCCGGTCGATCAGGCCCTTCGGGTTGGTGCGCATCTGCGTGATCGACATCTCGCCGACCTCGCGCTCGCGCCAGTGGTAGATCGGCTCGGAGAGCACGTCCACGCTCTTCGCCAGGTAGTGGTGCGGCACGCTGACCGGGGCGTCCTCGTACAGGATGCCCTCGGGGTAGAGCAGGCCGGCCGCGTCGAAGAACGAGCGGCGGTACACCTTGTTCCACGCGGTGCGGTCGGTGACCAGCGCCGGGATCTCGGTGATGTGGGTCTTGAGCCTGGTCTCCTTGAACGGCTTCAGGTGGCCGGTGGACGGGTAGTAGCCGACGGCGCGGAAGCGCAGCACGTTGCCGGTGCAGAAGTCCGAGCCGGTCTCGTCCAGCGTGTTGATCATCAGCTCGTACGCGCTCGGCGGCATCGAGTCGTCGCTGTCCACGAAGCACAGGAACTCGGAGTCCGGGTCGATGTGCCGGATGCCGGTGTTGCGGGCCGCGCCGAGGCCCTTGTTCACCTGTCGGACCAGCCGGAACCGGGAGTCCTTGGCCGCGTACGCCTCGGCGAGCGCCGCGCTGCCGTCCTTCGAACCGTCGTCGACCATGACGCACTCGAAGTCCGTGAAGGTCTGGGCGGCGATCGAGTCGAGGCATTCCACGAGGTAGCGCTCGACGTTGTAGATCGGGACGACGATGGAGAGGCGGGGAGCCATCGGCTACGCAGGCCTTTCTCTGGAGGAGCGTGGCAGCCCGTACGGGGCCTGGCCGCACTTGGATCGGTGCGTACGTGCGCCCCCGATCCTACCTCCGGGGACCTCGCCCACCGGGGGACCACTACGCTGGGCCCGTGGCCCGTTTCAGCGTGATCGTCCCCGTGTACCAGGTGCAGGACTACCTCGGCGAATGCCTCGATTCGGTGCTCTCCCAGGACGGCCCGGACTTCGAACTGATCGCGGTGGACGACCGCTCCCCGGACCGCTGCGGCGCCATGCTGGACGAGGCGGCCGCCGCGGACGCCCGGATCCGGGTGCTGCACCTGCCGGAGAACGTCGGCCTCGGCCGGGCCCGCAACGCCGGCCTGGAGGTCGCCACCGGGGACTACGTGATCTTCCTCGACAGCGACGACACCCTGACCCCCGGACTGCTGAAGCACGTCGACGAGCGGCTCACCGCCACGGGTGACCCGGACGTCCTGGTCTACGACTACGCCCGCACCTACGCCGACGGCCGGATCACCCGGGCCGCCTCCGCCCACGTCTTCGGCGCCGCCTCCCCGGACGTCTTCGACCTCGACGCCCGCCCCGACCTGCTCGACCTGCTCCAGGTCGTCTGGAACAAGGCCTACCGCCGGGGCTTCGTCACCGAGCAGCGGCTGGTCTTCCCGGCCGGCTACTACGAGGACACCCCCTGGACGTACCCGGCGCTGCTCGCCGCCGCCCGGATCACCCTGCTCGACCGGGTCGGCGTGCACTACCGCCAGCGCCAGGAGGGCGGCAACATCCTGGCCACCGCCAGCCGCAAGCACTTCGACGTGTTCGACCAGTACGACCTGGTCTTCGCCTTCCTCGACGGCCGCCCCGACCTGGAGCGCTGGCGCCCGGTCGTCTACGGCCGGATGCTGCACCACCTCAACACCGTGGTCTCCAAGCCCGGCCGGGTCCCGTCCGGCGACCGCCGCGAGTACTTCCGCCGCGCCGCCGAGCACTGCGCCCGGCTGCGGCCGGCCGGCTACCGCCCTCCGTCCGGCGTGGACGGCGTGCGCACCGAGCTGCTCAGCCACGGCCGCTACGGCGCCTACCAGGCGGTCCGCGCCCTCGCCAAGGCCCGCCGACTCGTCAAGCGGTAGACCCGATCTGACGCCCGTTCGGGCGACATGCCGGTATAACCGGTGGGTGGACTTCCTGACCCGCCTGCCGGTCGTCGGCCCGCTCGTGGCCCGGGTGCTGCGCAGCCGCCCGTACCTGGTGTACGAGTACCTCACCGCCGCCCGGGGCAACCGGCTGGCCGGCGCCGTCACCTTCTTCGGCTTCCTCGCCCTCTTCCCGCTGCTCACGGTGGGTCTGGCGATCGCCGCCGCGGCGCTGAGCGACAGCCGGGTGCACGAGCTGCAGGAGCACGTCTCCGACCAGCTGCCGGGGATCTCCGACGCGGTCGACCTGCCCGCCCTGGTGTCCAACGCGGGCACCGTCGGCCTGGTCGGCGGGGCGCTGCTGCTGGTCTCCGGCCTCGGCTGGGTGGACACCATGCGCACCTCTATCCGGGACCTGTGGCAGCTGCCCCACGAGGACGGCAACCCGGTGCTGCGCAAGGCCTGGGACGTGGCGGTGCTGGCCGGCCTCGGCCTGGTCTCGCTGTTCTCGCTGGCCGCCTCCGCCGCCGGGACCACGCTGGCCGGCCGGATCGCCGACGCGCTCGGCCTCAACAGCGGGTACCTGCTGACCGCGGTCGGCGTGCTGATCGCCATAGCGTGCGACATGCTGCTCTTCGCCTACCTGCTGGCGCCCTTCCCCGGGATCACCGACCAGCGCCGCCGGGACCTGGTGCAGGGCGCGCTGATCGGCTCGGTCGGCTTCGAACTGCTGAAGCTCCTGCTCGCCTCCTACCTGGGCTCGGTCGCCGGACGGAGCGTGTACGGGGCGTTCGCCACGCCGGTGGCGCTGCTGCTGTGGATCAACTTCGTCTCCCGGCTGCTGATGTACTGCGTGGCCTGGACGGCGACGGCCGACCCGGTGGCGGCCCGGGAACGGACCAGGGCGCACGGGCGGGCACTGCTGGAGGCGGCCGACGAGGCACAGCGGGCGGCGGAGGCGGACGCGGCGGAGAAGGCCGCCCGGGCCGAGCGGCGGAAGAAGGGGAACGGGAAGGCGAACGGAGAGGTCCGGCCCCAGGACTGAGACCGGACCCTCTCGCGGCTCCGCGGATCAGCCGGCGGAGCGCCGCCACAGCACCACCGCGCCGTATCCGAGCGCGACCCCGGCCAGCACCACGGCCGTCCAGCCGCCGAGGGCGAGCCCGTCGCCGCCGCCCGTCGCCGCGGGGGCCGCGACCGCCGGGTCGGCTGCCGCGGTGGCGGGCGGCGGCGCGGGCGTTTCCTCGGCGCCACCGGCCTGGGCGGTCGGCGCGGCGCCGGCGGGCGGGACCTCGTCGACCAGCCGGCCGACCGGCTGGACCTTGCCGGCCGCGGCGAAGCCCCAGTCCAGCAGGGCCGCCGTCTCGTCGTAGACCTTCTGGTAGCTCGCCGGGTGCATCACCGTCACCAGCAGGGTGCGGCCGCCTCGCTCGGCGGCGCCGACGAAGGTCGAGCCGGCGTTGGTGGTGGTGCCGTTCTTCACGCCGATCAGGCCCGGGTACTTGCCCAGCAGCCGGTTGGTGTTGGCGATCCCGAAGCTGCCGCGCCGGCCGGTGGCGCGGTCGACGGCGCCCGGGAACATCGCGTCCCGGGTGGCGCAGTACATCCGGAAGTCCGCGTTGCGCAGGCCGGCCCGGGCGAACAGCGACAGGTCGTAGGCCGAGGAGACCTGGCCCTCCATGTCGTAGCCGTCCGGGGAGACCACCCTGGTGTCCCGCGCCTGGAGCGCGTCGGCGCGGGCCTGCATCTCGGCGACGGTCTGCCGGATGCCGCCGTTCATGTGCGCCAGGACGTGCACCGCGTCGTTGCCGGAGCTCAGGAACACCCCTCGCCACAGGTCCTCGACCCGGTAGTCCAGGTCCTCCTTGATGCCGACCAGGCTGCTGCCGGGGCCGATCCCCTGGATCTCCTCGTCGGCCACCCGGTGCACCGCGTTGCGGTCGAACTTGGGCAGCACGGTGTCCGCGAAGAGGATCTTCAGGGTGCTCGCCGGGGGCAGCCGCAGATGCGGGTTGCTGGCCGCCAGCACGTCCCCTGACGCCAGGTCGGAGACGATCCAGGACTGCCCGGTGAGATCGCCGGGCAGCGACGGGGCGCCCGCCATCGGGGCGACCTGCACCCCGGGGAGCCCCAGCCGCTCGCCGCCGATCGCGGCCGACGGGGGCGGCTGCTGCGGAGCCGCGCCCGCCGGGGCGGCGAGCAGTACCGGTAAGGCCGCGGTGACCGCGGCGCACAGGCGCGCGAGCGTCAGTCGGGGAGTGGACACCAGCTGACCGTACCCACTCCCGGCCTCCGGTGCCCGCCCCCCGGGGCCCGTCCTCCGCAGGAGGGGCCCGCCCTACGCCGATCGGCGGCCCGCGCATACTGGGGATGCACACCGCCTTCACACGCCGAGGACCGCCATGAAGCTCAGCCGCCGCACCTCCTGGTTCCTGACCGCCTTCGGGGTCTGGTCGATCATCATCTGGACGACCTTCGTGAAGAACCTCTGGAAGGACTCCGGCGGCCAGGCCTTCACCGGCGGCGACCACTCCCAGCCCACGGCGTTCTTCTGGATCCACCTCCTCCTCGCCGTCACCTCCTTCGCCCTCGGCATCGCCGTGGGCGGCATCGGCGTGCGCGGCCTGCGCGCCGCGCGCCGCACCCCGGCCACCGACTGATCCGGCGCGGGCGACGGTGACGGCCGAGCGGCACCCGGTGCGGTACGGCGGCCGGAGCGGCCCGACCGACCTCGGCGCCCTGCGCCGGGACGCGCGAAGGCCCCCGCCCGATCCTCCGATCGGGCGGGGGCCTTCGCGTCGTCAGGCCGGGATCAGAAGCGGCGGGTGACCAGCGCCCGCTTCACTTCCTGGATCGCCTTGGTGACCTCGATGCCACGCGGGCAGGCCTCGGAGCAGTTGAAGGTGGTGCGGCAGCGCCACACGCCCTCACGGTCGTTGAGGATCTCCAGGCGCTGCTCGGCACCCTCGTCGCGCGAGTCGAAGATGAAGCGGTGCGCGTTGACGATGGCGGCCGGGCCGAAGTACTGGCCGTCGTTCCAGAACACCGGGCAGGACGACGTGCACGCGGCGCACAGGATGCACTTGGTGGTGTCGTCGAAGCGCTCGCGGTCCTCGGCGGACTGCAGGCGCTCGCGGGTCGGCTCGTTCCCCTTGGTGATGAGGAACGGCATGACGTCCTTGTACGCCTGGAAGAACGGGTCCATGTCCACGACCAGGTCCTTGAGGACCGTCAGGCCCTTGATGGCCTCGATCGTGATCGGCTTCTCCGGGTTGACGTCCTTGATCAGGGTCTTGCACGCCAGCCGGTTGCGGCCGTTGATCCGCATGGCGTCGGAGCCGCAGATGCCGTGGGCGCAGGAACGGCGGTAGGTGAGGGTGCCGTCCTGCTCCCACTTGATCTTGTTGAGCGCGTCCAGGACGCGCTCCTTCGGGTCCATCGTCAGCTGGTAGTCCACCCACACCGGGTCCGGGTGCTCCTCCGGGTTGAACCGGCGGATCCGGAAGGTGACGGTGATCGGCTGGACGGCACCGGCTTCGACCGCGTCCAGAGCGGCCGAGTGCTTCTCCACGGTCGGAGTGCTCATCAGTACTTACGCTCCATCGGCTGGTAGCGGGTCGTGACGACCGGCTTGTAGTCGAGGCGGATGGAGGTGCTGCCGTCGGCGGCGACCTCCTGGTACGCCATGGTGTGCTGCATGAACTTCACGTCGTCACGGGTCGGGAAGTCCTCGCGGTAGTGGCCGCCGCGGGACTCCTCGCGGGCCAGCGCGGAGACGGCCAGCACCTCGGCCAGGTCGAGCAGGTTGCCCAGCTCGACGGCCTCCAGCAGGTCCGTGTTGTACCGGAAGCCCTTGTCCTGGATGGAGACGTTCTTGTAGCGCTCCTTCAGCGCGGCGATGTCCTCGATCGCCTGCTTCAGGGTGGCGCCGGTGCGGTAGACCATGGCGTTGGTGTCCATGGTCTCCTGCAGCTCCTTGCGGATCTGCCCCACGGACTCGGTGCCGGTGCCCTCGCGCAGGCCGTCGACCAGGGCCTGGACCTTCTCGGCCGGGTTCTCGGGCAGCTCGACGAAGTCGTGCTCGTTGGCGTAGTCGGCGGCGGCGATGCCCGCGCGACGGCCGAACACGTTGATGTCCAGCAGCGAGTTGGTGCCCAGGCGGTTGGCGCCGTGCACGGACACGCAGGCGACCTCGCCGGCCGCGTACAGGCCCGGGACGACGTCCGTGTTGTTGCGCAGGACCTCACCCTCGACGTTGGTCGGGATGCCGCCCATGGCGTAGTGCGCGGTGGGCTGGATCGGGATCGGGTCCGTGTAGGGCTCGATGCCGAGGTAGGTGCGCGCGAACTCGGTGATGTCCGGCAGCTTGGCGTCCAGCTGCTCCGGCGGCAGGTGGGTCAGGTCCAGGTAGACGTGGTCGCCCTCAGGACCGCAGCCGCGGCCCTCGCGGATCTCGGTGTAGATCGCGCGGGAGCAGACGTCACGGGACGCGAGGTCCTTCATGACGGGGGCGTAGCGCTCCATGAAGCGCTCGCCGTCCTTGTTGCGCAGGATGCCGCCCTCGCCGCGGGCGCCCTCGGTGAGCAGGATGCCCATGCGCCAGATGCCCGTCGGGTGGAACTGGAAGAACTCCATGTCCTCCAGCGGCAGGCCGCGGCGGTAGACCAGGGCCTGGCCGTCACCGGTGAGGGTGTGGGCGTTGGAGGAGACCTTGAAGAACTTGCCGGTGCCGCCGGAGGCGAACACGACCGACTTGGCCTGGAAGACGTGGATCTCGCCGGTGGCCAGCTCGTAGGCGACGACGCCGGCCGTCTTGCCCTCGTTGATCAGCAGGTCGAGGACGTAGAACTCGTTGAAGAACTCGACGCCGTGCTTGACGCAGTTCTGGAACAGCGTCTGGAGGATCATGTGGCCGGTGCGGTCGGCCGCGTAGCACGAGCGGCGGACCGGGGCCTCGCCGTGGTTGCGGGAGTGACCGCCGAAGCGGCGCTGGTCGATCCGGCCCTGCTCGGTGCGGGAGAAGGGCAGGCCCATCTTCTCCAGGTCGAGGACGGCGTCGATGGCCTCCTTGCACATGATCTCGGCGGCGTCCTGGTCGACCAGGTAGTCACCACCCTTGACCGTGTCGAAGGTGTGCCACTCCCAGTTGTCCTCCTCGACGTTGGCGAGGGCGGCGCACATGCCGCCCTGGGCCGCGCCGGTGTGGGACCGGGTGGGGTAGAGCTTGGTCAGGACGGCGGTGCGGCTGCGCTGCGTCGACTCGATGGCCGCGCGCATGCCGGCGCCGCCGGCGCCGACGATGACGGTGTCGTACTGGTGAATCTGCATGGGGGGTTAACTCGCCTCTGGCCTCTGTCGATTTCCGATTAGATGTTCGGGTCGAAGGTGAAGATCACCAGGGTGCCGAGCAGCACGGTGAAGACCGTGGCGGTACCCATGAGGCCCTTCAGCCAGAGCCGGGTCGAGTCCTTCTCGGCGTAGTCGTTGATGACCTGACGCATGCCGTTCGCGCCGTGCAGCATGGCGAGCCAGAGCATCAGGAGGTCCCAGCCCTGCCAGAACGGCGAGGCCCAGCGGCCGGCCACGAAGGCGAAGCCGATCTTGGAGACGCCGCCGTCGAGCACCAGCATGATCAGCAGGTGGCCGAGGATCAGCACGACCAGGACGATGCCGGACAGGCGCATGAAGAGCCAGGCCAGCATCTCGAAGTTGGTGCGGGTGCGGCGCGGGGTCTTCTTGCTCCGCTGGCGCGGAGGCTCGATGACGAACGCGTCGGCCGGGTTGCCGGTGCCCAGTCCCTTGCCGGTGTGCGCCTGCTTGGAGGGGACGACGATGGCGTCGGAGATTTCCGTGGACATGTCTCGGCTCACTTCCCGAACCAGGAGATCAGCGTGTGCTGGAGGATCCCGTAGAAGGAACCGGCCATCAGGACGACCCAGACTCCGACGACGGTCCAGAGCATCTGCTTCTGGTACTTCGGGCCCTTGGCCCAGAAGTCCACCGCGACGACCCGCAGGCCGTTCAGGGCGTGGAACAGGATGGCGGCCACCAGGCCGTACTCCATCAGGTTCACGAGCGGAGTCTTGTACGTCTGGATGACGGTGTCGTAGGACTCCGGCGACACTCGCACGAGGGCGGTGTCCAGGACGTGGGCGAACAGGAAGAAGAAGATGAGGACGCCGGTGACTCGATGAGCCACCCAGCTCCACATGCCTTCCCGGCCGCGGTACAGCGTTCCAGCCGGCACGGAAAAACCCTCCGGAAGCGATTGGGGGCTCGGCCGGCTTCGGTGTCGGTCAGCCCGGCCGGGTACGGTCCACCGGCCGCCAGCATCCTATCGACGCCTCGTTGTGAACCGCCTCCGGGGGCCCCAGATGTGATCAATCAGGCACTTCTGGCCTAGCGGGGCGGGAACCAAACCCGAGGTCGTCACGATGGGTGACGGCATGCTCGCGCCCCGCACCGGGTGGTGCGGGGCGCGAGGAGGACCGGACTCACCCGTCCGGGTGGATTCGCGGGCGAAGCCCCCCGGACGGGTGAGTCCTAGCGGGCCGCGGCCGCCGTGTGGGTGGCGACCAGGTGCTCCAGCCGGCTGAGGGCGATCCGGCGGAGTTCGTCGGCCGAGATCAGCCGCTCCTCGTCCGGGTCGTTGGCGAGGCGGGTGCGGATGGAGGAGAGCACGGTGTCGAGCATCTCCTCCGGGGCGACCCCCTCCAGGCAGACCACGAAGACGTGGCCGAACCTGGCCTCGTACGCGGCGTGCGCCGCCCGCAGCGCGGTGTGCGCGGCCTGGCTGCCGGGGGCCCGCATGCCGACCAGCGGCTGCGGCATCCAGCTCTCGTCCGCCAGCGCCTCGGCCAGGTCGGCCGGGCGGAGGTCGTAGGAGGCCTCGCTGGCGGCGGCCAGCAGGGACGCTATGTCGGGGTAGGGCCGGTGCGCGGTGAGCCGCAGGGCCCAGCGGTGGCTGCCGCAGCAGGCCAGCAGGGCCTCCTCGGCGGCGCCGGCGTCGGCTTCGTTGAAGCGGTGCAACCCGAGGAGTGTCGGCTCGGTTCTGACGTCGAGCCGCTGTGACGGGATCTCGCTGGCCAGCGGGTCCTCCTCGTGAGGGCGGGAAGGTGCCGGTGGAGTGGGGTGGTGAACAGGCGGAACGGGGGCTGGCGAGGGGCGCGCGGGCGTCGGTCGGTCAGCGCCTCAAAGGTAGTTGAGCGATCATCAGTTGGGGAGGGCGCGCGCCGAATTCATCCGGACGAGCTATCAAGTTGTGACGTTGACGCTCTTGCGTCAGCGCGCCCTCCCCCACCTGGCCCGGCTCAGCCGCAGCGGGTGCCCGGGGCCGGCATCGTGCCCGCGGTCAGGTAGGCCGCCAGGGCCTCGTCGATGCAGGAGTTGCCCCGGCCGAAGGCGCCGTGGCCCTCGCCGACGCGGGTGAGCAGGGTGGCGTTGGCGAAGCCCTTGGCCAGCGCCTCGGCCGAGGCGTACGGGGTGGCCGGGTCACCGGTGGTGCCGACCACCAGGATCGGCGCGCTGCCCTCGGCCCGGACGGTGTGCGGCGTCTCCGTGGTCTTGAACGGCCAGTAGGCGCAGCCGGCCTCGCTGTAGTCGTCCACCGTGACGCCCTTGGAGATCAGCGGCGCCTCGGCGAGCAGCCGGTCCACGGCGGCCTTGGCGTGCTCGGGGGTGGGCGCGGGGCGGGCGGCGTCGGCGCAGCTGATCGCGCTGTTGGCCTCGTCCACCGGGCTGTAGTGGCCGTTCTCGTCCCGGCCGTTGTAGTCGTCGGCGAAGGCCAGCAGGTAGTCGCCCTTGCCGCGCATCATCGCCCAGCCGAGGGAGTTGCGCAGGTACTCCCAGGAGGTCTTCTCGTCGCCGTAGAGCAGCGAGATGGTGCCCGTCCAGGCCTGGTCGCGGCCGAGCTTGCGGCCGTCCTTGGTGGTCAGCGGGTGGTCGTACAGTCCGTCGAGGAAGTCGGCGGCCTTCTTGGCGGCCTTGGTCCCGTCCTTGCCGAGCGGGCAGGTGTCGGCGTGGTTCTCCACGCAGTCGACGGCGAAGCGCTCGAAGGACTTCTCGAAGCCGACCTGCTGGTCGACCCCGTGGTCGAGCCGGTCCTGGCCCGGGTCGACGGCGCCGTCCAGGATCAGCCGGCCGGTGTTCTTCGGGAACTCCTCGGCGTAGAGCGCGCCGAGGTACGTCCCGTAGGAGATGCCGAGGTAGTTGAGCTGCTTGTCGCCGACCGCGGCGCGCAGCACGTCCAGGTCGCGGGCGGTGTTGCGGGTGCCGACGAAGGGCAGCAGCTTGCCGGCCTTGGCCTGGCAGGCGGCGGCGTGCTCGGTGGCCTGCCTGACGTGCTCGGCCCTGCGGGTGGCCGGGTCGAGCGGGGCGTCCGTCTGGTTGAGGGCGTCGTGCTGCTTGTCGTCGTAGCAGACGACCGGGGAGCTGTCGCCGGTGCCGCGGGGGTCGAAGCCGATCACGTCGAAGCGGTCGTGCACGGTGCCGGCGAACTGCTTGGCGCCGAACTTGACCATCCCGACGCCGGACTCGCCGGGGCCGCCGGGGTTGACCATCAGCGAGCCGATCCGCTGCTCCGGCTTGGCGGCCGGGTACTTGATCAGCGCGATGTCGAGCGCGTCGACGGCGGGGTCGGCGTAGTCGAGCGGGACGTGCAGCTTGCCGCACTGCATCCCGGATATATCGATCTTGGCCTTCTGGGCCTGCGGGTCGGCCGGGCAGTCGGCCCAGGCGACCTGCTGGCCGTAGAAGGGCTTGAGCGCCGGGTCGGCCTCGCCGGTGGGCTTGGGCGTCGGCGTGGGGGCGGCCGCGGGGGTCGCGGCGGCGGGCGCGGTGGTGCCGGCGGCCTGCTCCCGGGCCGGCTTGGCGGCGTCGTCGCAGGCGGAGGTGAGGAGCAGGGTTCCTGCCGCCAGGGCGGTCAGCAGCACCCGTGGGCGGGCGGCCCGGAAGGTTCTCATCGCACGTGTGTACCACCGAGGGGTGACGTGTTCGATCTTGACCCCCCGGCCCGGGGCCGCCCGCCCGGTCCGGCTCAGCCGCGGTGCACCTTGTGGTTGGCGGCCTGCGCCCGGGGGCGGACCACCAGCAGGTCGATGTTCACGTGCGACGGCCGGGTGACGGCCCACGCCACGGTGTCCGCGATGTCCTCCGAGGTGAGCGGTTCGGCCACGCCCGCGTACACCGCGGCGGCCTTCTCCTCGTCGCCGCGGAACCGGGTGACCGCGAAGCCCTCGGACTTCACCATCCCGGGCGCGATCTCGATCACCCGGATCGGCTCCCCGCACAGCTCCAGCCGCAGCGTGGCCGCGACGGTGTGCGCGGCGTGCTTGGCGGCGACGTACCCGCCGCCGCCCTCGTACGCGGCCAGCGCGGCGGTCGAGGAGAGCACCAGCACCGTGCCGTCGCCGGTCGCCCGCAGGGCCGGCAGCAGGGCCTGCGTCACGTGCAGCACGCCGAGCACGTTCACCTCGTACATCGCCCGCCAGTCGGCCGGGTCGCCCTGCTCGACGGTCTCCGCGCCGATCGCGCCGCCGGCGTTGTTCACCAGGACGTCCACCCGGCCGACCGCGGCCGCGAAGGCGTCCACCGCGGCCCGGTCGGTGACGTCCAGGGTGACCGCCCGGGCGGACCCGCCCCGGTCGGCGATCTCCTTGGCCAGCGCCTCGATGCGGTCGGTGCGGCGGGCGGTCAGCACCACGTCGAAGCCCTCGGCGGCCAGCCGGCGGGCGGTCGCCGCGCCGATTCCGCTGCTGGCACCGGTGACCACGGCCACCTTCTGCTCGGTCATTGCCACTCCCTGGGGCTGGTCGGTCGTTCACCCGATCATCTCAACCGCGCCGCCGCCCCGGCGGGCCGGTCGCCCTCCGCGCCGCGGGGACCCCGATAGTGCGAGGACCCGATCCCCATCTCCGGAGGACCTCCATGGCAGCCGAACCGCGCCGCGCCGAGTCGGGCTTCGAGATCGAGCCGCTGTACGGCCCCGAGTCCCTGGCCGGCTGGGACGCCGGCGCCCGGCTGGGCCGGCCGGGGGAGTACCCCTACACCCGGGGCGTCTACCCGACGATGTACACCGGCCGCCCCTGGACGATGCGCCAGTACGCGGGCTTCGGCACCGCCGCCGAGTCCAACGCCCGCTACCGGCAGCTGATCGCGGGCGGCGGCACCGGCCTCTCGGTGGCCTTCGACCTGCCCACCCAGATGGGCTACGACTCGGACGCCCCGCTCGCCGCCGGGGAGGTGGGCAAGGTGGGAGTCGCCGTGGACGGCGTCGAGGACATGGCCGAGCTGTTCGACGGCATCCCGCTCGACGGGGTGTCCACCTCGATGACCATCAACGCGCCCGCCGCGCTGCTCCTGCTCCTCTACCAACTGGTCGGCGAGGCCCAGGGGGTGGCGCCGGCGGCGCTCACCGGCACGGTCCAGAACGACGTGTTGAAGGAGTACATCGCCCGCGGCACCTACATCTTCCCGCCGCAGCCCTCGCTGCGGCTGGTCGCCGACGTGTTCCGGTACTGCCGGGCCGAGATCCCGCGCTGGAACACCATCTCCATCTCCGGCTACCACATGGCCGAGGCCGGAGCCGATCCCGCGCAGGAGGTCGCCTTCACCCTGGCCAACGGCATCGCGTACGTCCGCACCGCGCTCGCCGCCGGGATGGCCGTGGACGACTTCGCCCCCCGGCTCTCGTTCTTCTTCGTGGCCCGTACGACCCTTCTTGAGGAAGTGGCCAAGTTCCGCGCCGCGCGCAGGATTTGGGCCAGAATCATGCGGGACGGATTCGGCGCCCGGGACCCGCGCTCGCAGATGCTGCGCTTCCACACCCAGACCGCGGGGGTGCAGCTCACCGCCCAGCAGCCCGAGGTCAACCTGGCCAGGGTCACCGTGCAGGCGCTCGCCGCGGTGCTCGGCGGCACCCAGTCGCTGCACACCAACAGCTTCGACGAGGCGATCGCGCTGCCCACCGAGAAGGCCGCCCGGCTCGCCCTGCGCACCCAGCAGGTGCTCGCGTACGAGACCGACGTGACCGCCACCGTCGACCCGTTCGCCGGCTCCTACGCCGTCGAGTCGCTCACCGACGAGCTGGAGGCCGCCGCCCGGGTGCTGATGGACCGGATCGAGGAGCAGGGCGGCGCGGTGGCCGCGATCGAACGCGGCTACCAGAAGGGCGAGATCGAGCGCACCGCCTACCGGCTCCAGCGGGAGACCGACTCCGGGGAGCGGACCGTGGTCGGCGTCAACCGCTTCCGGTCGGACACGGAGGAGCCGTACCGGCCGCTGCGGGTGGACCCGGCGATCGAGGAGCGGCAGGTGCGGCGGCTGGCCCGGCTGCGGGCCGAGCGCTCCGCCGGCGCCGTCACCCGGACGCTGGACGGGCTGCGCCGCACCGCCGAGGGGACGGGGAACGTGCTGTACCCGATGAAGGAGGCGCTGGCCGCCCGGGCCACCGTCGGCGAGGTGTGCGACGCGCTGCGCGGGGTGTGGGGGACGTACTCCCCGGTGGAGCGTTTCTGACGTCCCGTTGAACGGCCGTCAACCTGCCGGTTTCGCCCCGGGGGTGGTGGCCGTGACCGTCGGCGCGGGTGGTCGTTGCACAGGGCACGCAACTCGGGGAAGGCGGCTGAAACAAGATGTCATACCCACGTGTCCGGCCGGTATGCGCCCATCCGGGGACTAATTTTCCGGAAGTCGGGCCAAATCCCCCCAACAGGCCTACGATTGGGGAGATGAACCGTCCTGAGCCCGCTCAGCCGGGCGCCACTCTCGCCGTCGCACGTCCCGCCGCCGATCTGCGCGAGCGGGTCCGGGCGCTGGAGCCCGAGCTGATCGCCTTCCGCCGTGATCTGCACCGGCACCCGGAGCTGGGCCGCCAGGAGTTCCGTACCACCGGGCTGCTGCGCGACCGGCTGGTGGCCGCCGGCCTCGAACCCCGGGTGCTGCCCGGCGGCACCGGTCTGCTCGTCGACATCGTCCCGCCCGGCACCACCCCGGGGACGGAGTTCCTGGCCTTCCGCGCCGACATCGACGCGCTGCCGATCGACGACGCCAAGACCGACGTGCCGTACCGCTCCACCGTGCCCGGCCGGGCCCACGCCTGCGGCCACGACGTGCACACCTCGGTGGTGCTCGGCACCGGACTGGTGCTGGCCGAGGCCGTCCGCACCGGCGAACTGCGCCGCCCCGTCCGGCTGGTGTTCCAGCCCGCCGAGGAGGTCATGCCGGGCGGTGCGCTGGACGTGATCAAGGCCGGCGGGATGGCGGGGGTCGGGCGGATCTTCGCGGTGCACTGCGACCCGAAGGTGGAGGTCGGCCGGATCGCGCTGCGGGTCGGGGCGATCACCTCGGCCTGCGACCGCCTGGTGCTCCACCTGGACGGCCCCGGCGGGCACACCGCCCGTCCGCACCTGACCACCGACCTGGTCACCGCGGTCGCCAAGACGGCCGCCGACCTCCCGGGCGCGCTGGCCCGCCGGATGGACCCGCGCTGGGGCGTCAGCCTGGTCTGGGGGCGGATCGCCTCCGGCTCCGCACCCAACGTGATCCCGCAGCACGCCGAGCTGGAGGGCACCGTCCGCTGCCTGGAGCTGGACGGCTGGCGCGAGGCGCCGGACCTGCTGCACGAGCTGATCGCCAAGCTGGCCGAGACCTACCGGGCCAAGTGGACGCTGGACTACCACCGCGGGGTGCCGCCGGTGGTCAACGAGGCGGTCTCGGTGGCCCTGCTGGACGAGGCGATGAACGACCGCTTCGGCGGGGACGGCGCCGTGGTGGTGGAGGGCACCGAGCAGAGCCTGGGCGGCGAGGACTTCTCCTGGTACCTGGAGCACGCCCCGGGCGCGCTGGCCCGGCTCGGCGTCCGCGCCCCCGGCGACCCCACCGTCCGGGACCTGCACCAGGGGCGGTTCGACGTGGACGAACGGGCGATCGGAATCGGCGTGGAGCTGTTCTCGGCGCTGGCCCTGGAGGCGGACGGCAGCTGACGGCGGATCCGGGGTCGGCGCGGTCCGCGAGGGGGGCGGAAACGGCCGGATCCGGGGGTGCAGGAACGGTTCCGTAAACTGGGCGAACCGACCCCCCGGATCACCGTCCGCGCATGGGATAGAGCCTCAGGAAGAACATCAGACCACGGTTTGATAACAACCCGAATGCTCTGGCACCCCGTAACACAACCGTGTTCTACGCGCGTTACGGTGGCGTCCGACCACGCCAAACGGTTGCGTGTAGAAGGAGATATCCCCTTGCGCCGTTCAATGAAGCTCGCCGCGGTTGTGCTCTCGGGTTCCCTGGGCATGGCCTCGCTCGCCGCTTGCGGCGCAAAGAGCACCGACACCTCCTCCTCCGGCTCGGGCGACGGTTCGCTCAAGGTCGGCATGGCCTACGACATCGGCGGCCGTGGCGACCAGTCGTTCAACGACTCCGCCGCCCGTGGCCTCGACAAGGCCAAGTCCGAGCTGGGCGTCGCCGTGACCGAGGCCGAGGCCAAGCAGGGCGAGGCCGAGGCCGACAAGGAGACCCGCCTCAAGAACCTGATCGACTCGGGTTACAAGACGATCATCGCGGTCGGCTTCGTGTACCAGCCGGCGGTCAACAAGGTCGCCAAGGACAACCCGAACGTCAAGTTCGCGATCATCGACTCGAACGACAAGGACCAGCCGGCCAACGTCACCTCGCTGCTCTTCGCCGAGCAGGAGGGTTCGTACCTGGCCGGTGTCGCCGCCGCGAACAAGTCGAAGGCCAAGCACGTCGGCTTCATCGGCGGTGTGCAGTCCGAGCTGATCAAGAAGTTCGAGGCCGGCTTCAAGGCGGGTGTGAAGTCCGTCGACCCGAACATGGCGATCGAGACCACCTACCTGACCACCCCGCCGGACTTCACCGGCTTCTCCTCGCCCGACAAGGGCAAGGAGGCCGCCCAGGGCCAGCTCGACAAGGGCGCGGACGTCATCTACACCGCCGCCGGTTCCTCCGGCAACGGCGCCATCGAGGCCGTCGCCAACAAGCAGGGCGCCCTGGCCATCGGCGTCGACTCCGACCAGGCCAGCCAGCCGGCCCTGGCGAAGTACAAGGGCAGCATCCTGACCTCGATGGTCAAGAACGTCGACACCGCGGTGTTCTCGTACATCCAGTCGGTCAAGCAGGGCCAGAACCCGACCGGCGTCAAGCTGTTCGACCTGAAGGCCGACGGCGTCTCGCTCGCCACCACCGGCGGCAAGATCGACGACATCCAGGACAAGCTGAAGGCCGCCGCCGACGCGATCAAGTCCGGCGCCACCACGATCCCGACCGCGCCGGCCGCCCAGTAACGACCGCGCGTCCCGGACGCCGCAGCGCCTGCCGCCTGCCGGCAGCGCGGTGCAACCGCACAGTTCACGGGAGGGGCCCGGAAGGGTGCGCTCAACGCGTACCCCCGGGCCCCGTTCCGTCTCCACGTTCCCCCTTGGCCCTCCGTGCGCAACGACGCGCCTCCAGACCACCAGGAGATCGCCATCACCGCATCCGACCCCGTCCCCCTGCGCAAGGACGGCACCCCCAGCGCGGGGACGGCGACACCGGCCGTCGAACTGCGCGGCATCACCAAGCGCTTCCCGGGTGTCGTGGCCAACCACGACATCAACCTCACCGTCCGCACCGGCACCGTGCACGCCCTGATGGGCGAGAACGGCGCCGGCAAGTCGACGCTGATGAAGATCCTCTACGGCATGCAGAAGCCGGACGAGGGCACCATCGCGATCAACGGCGAGCTGTGCGAGTTCAACACCCCCGGTGACGCCATCTCCCGCGGCGTCGGCATGGTGCACCAGCACTTCATGCTCGCCGACAACCTCACGGTGTGGGAGAACGTCGTCCTCGGCGGCGAGAAGCTCCACGGCATCGGCGCCAAGGCGAAGGCGAAGATCAAGGAGATCTCCGACCAGTACGGCCTGGGCGTGCGCCCGGACGCCCTGGTCGAGGACCTCGGCGTCGCCGACCGCCAGCGCGTCGAGATCCTCAAGGTGCTGTACCGCGGCGCCAAGATCCTGATCCTCGACGAGCCCACGGCCGTGCTCGTCCCGCAGGAGGTCGACGCGCTCTTCGACAACCTGCGCGACCTCAAGTCCGAGGGCGTCACCGTCATCTTCATCTCGCACAAGCTGCACGAGGTGCTGGCGGTGGCCGACGCGATCAGCGTCATCCGGCGCGGCACCACGGTCGGCGACGCCGACCCGAAGGCCGTCACCGCCCGCCAGCTCGCCGAGCTGATGGTCGGCGCCGAGCTGCCCTCCCCGGAGAGCCGCGAGTCGACCGTCACCGAGACCGTGATGCTCGACGTCGAGAACCTGCGGATCGCCAAGACCGACGCCGAGGGCATCGAGCGCGTCGTCCTGGACGACATCTCGCTGCGCATCCACAAGGGCGAGATCCTCGGCATCGCCGGTGTCGAGGGCAACGGCCAGGCCGAGCTGGTCGAGGCCGTCATGGGGATGCTGCCGCTGAACGCCGGCACCGTCACCCTGGACGGCAAGGACCTCTCGGGCAGCCTGACCCGGGCCCGCCGCGAGGCCGGCATCGGCTACATCCCCGAGGACCGCCACAAGCACGGCCTGCTGCTGGAGGCCCCGCTCTGGGAGAACCGCATCCTCGGCCACGTCACCGAGGAGCCCAACTCCAAGGGCGTGCTGCTGGACCCGGCCGCCGCCCGTACGGACACCTGGCGGATCGTCCAGGAGTACGACGTCCGCACCCCCGGCATCGAGGTCACCGCGGCCTCGCTCTCCGGCGGCAACCAGCAGAAGCTGATCATCGGCCGCGAGATGAGCCACCAGCCCAAGCTGCTGATCGCCGCCCACCCCACCCGCGGTGTGGACGTCGGCGCGCAGGCGCAGATCTGGGAGCACATCCGGGTCGCCCAGCGGGCCGGCCTGGCCGTCCTGCTGATCTCCGCGGACCTGGACGAGCTGATCGGCCTGTCCGACACCATCCGGGTGATCTACCGCGGCCGCCTGGTCGCCGACGCCGACCCGGCCACCGTCACCGCCGAGGACCTCGGCACCGCGATGACCGGTGCCGCCAGCGGCCACCTGGAGTCCGAGCCGGAGGCCGTCGCCGAGGCGCAGGCCGTCGCGGCCGAGGGCACCGAGGCCGAGGCCGGGCACCCGCACACCGACACCGCCGACGACCCGCAGGCGGGGGAGTAACCCATGACCAGTCCCAACCCCGCCGCGGCCAAGTCCGGCCTGGCGCAGCGGTTCAGCGGTGAGCGGATCGTGCTCGCACTGGCGGCGCCGGTGCTCGCGGTCGTGCTCTCCGTCGCGATCTGTTCCGTCCTGCTGGCGACCTCGGGCAAGAACCCGTTCGACGCCTGGGACGTGATGATCACGTACGCCACCAAGGCTGACGGCCAGGTGAACATCCTCAACCGCTCCACCACGTACTACCTGGCCGCGGCGGCCGCCGCGTTCGGGTTCCGGATGAACCTGTTCAACATCGGCGTCGAGGGCCAGTACAAGGTCGCGGCGCTGTTCGCGGCCTTCGTCGGCGCCCAGCTCGACCTGCCGGCCTTCCTCCAGATCCCGCTGCTGCTGGTCACCGCCATGCTGGTCGGCGGCCTGTACGCGAGCATCGCCGGTCTGCTGAAGGTCTACCGCGGCGTCAGCGAGGTCATCTCGACCATCATGCTGAACTCGATCGCGGTGGCGATCATCGGTCTGCTGCTCGTCCCCGGCATCTTCGCGCCGAAGGTCAGCGGCACCAGCAACTCGGTCCAGACCGAGCCGATCTCGCAGTCCAGCCACTTCTTCGCGTTCGAGACGAACGGTGGCACCCTCTGGGGCTTCATCTTCATCGCCGCCCTGGTCGGCGTGGTCTTCCAGGTCGTGCTGACCCGCACCCGCTTCGGCTTCGACCTGCGCGCCACCGGCCGCTCGGAGTCCGCCGCGACCGCCTCCGGCGTCAACGTCAAGAAGATGGTCATCATCTCGATGGCGGTCTCCGGTGCGATCGCCGGTCTGATCGGCCTGCCCGAGCTGATGCAGAACTCGTACTACTTCGGCCAGAGCTTCCAACCCGGCCTGGGCTTCCTGGGCATCTCGATCGCCCTGCTCGGCCGCAACAGCCCGATCGGCATGGCCTTCGCGGCGCTGCTGTTCGCCTTCCTGGACGCCGCCGGCTCCCAGCTGCCGCTCAAGGGCGGCTTCCCCTTCGAGATCGTCGACGTCATGAAGGGCACCATCGTCATCTGCGTCGTCGTCGCGTACGAGCTGGTGCGGCGCTACGGCCTGAAGCGCCAGCAGCAGAAGGTCGGCGCCCAGCTCGCCGCCCAGGCTGCCGCGGCCAACGAGAAGAAGGAGGTGTCCGCATGAGCACGGCAACGGCTGCCCGTCCGAAGGCGTCGGGCGCACCCGCGAAGAAGCGCAAGCTGTCCTGGCCGGTGGTGCTCCTGCTGATCGCGGGCGCCCTGGTGCTGTTCTCCGCCGTGGGCATGGCCACCGGCAACCACTCGCTGACCTCCTCCGGGCAGGTCACCGCGGCGCTCAGCGCCGCCGTGCCGATCGGCATGGCCGGTCTGGGCGGTCTCTGGTCCGAGCGGGCCGGTGTGGTCAACATCGGCCTCGAGGGCATGATGGTCGCCGGCACCTTCTGCGGTGCCTGGGCGGGCTACCTGGTCAACCCGTGGGTCGGCCTGCTGGCCGGCATGCTGGGCGGGGCGCTCGGCGGCCTGCTGCACGCGGTCGTCACCGTCACCTTCGGCGTCGACCACATCGTCTCCGGCGTCGGCATCAACCTGCTGATCCCCGGCATCTGCGCGTACGTCAACCGGATCTACTACAAGGACTACATCTCGGCCGGTGCCGGCCAGAACCAGTCCCCGCCGGCGGACCCGCTGCCGTACATCACCATCCCGGGCCTGTCCTCCTGGCTGAAGGACATCGAGGGCCACCACTGGTTCTTCGTCTCGGACGTCGCGGGCGTGCTCGGCGGCCTGGTCACCAACATCTCGGTGGTCGTGCTGCTGGCCGGCGCGCTGATCGTGGTCAGCTACTTCGCGCTCTGGCGCACGGTGTTCGGCCTGCGGCTGCGCTCCTGCGGTGAGAACCCGACCGCCGCCGAGTCGCTGGGCGTCAACGTCTACAAGTACAAGTACCTCGCGGTCATCGCCTCCGGCGCCTTCGCCGGCCTCGGCGGGGCGTACCTCTCGCTGGTCGCGGCGCACTTCTACAAGGACGGCCAGACCCTCGGGCGCGGCTTCATCGGCCTCGCGGCGATGATCTTCGGCAACTGGATGCCCGGCGGCCTCGCCATGGGCGCCGGCCTGTTCGGCTTCACCGACAGCCTCCAGCTGCGCGACCCGGAGTCGGTGCACGTGCTGATCCTGACCGTGGGCATCGCGATGATCCTGCTCGCGCTGTGGCAGCTGTACCGCCGCAAGTACACCGCGACGGTGATCTCCTTCGTGGTGGCCGGCGGTCTGATCGCCTGGTACTCGCTCACCGACGAGGTGCAGCGCCCGCTGATCGTCGCCACGCCGTACGTGATCACCCTGGTGGTGCTCTCGCTGGCCTCGCAGCGACTGCGGATGCCGAAGGCGGACGGCCAGATCTACCGCAAGGGCCAGGGCAAGTGACCGCCTCCGCGGCCGCGGCGCCGTCCGCGATCGACTGGGAGCTGCTGCGCTCGGCGGCGCGCGAGGCCATGGGCCACGCGTACGCGCCGTACAGCGGGTTCCCGGTCGGCGCGGCCGCGCTGGTGGACGACGGCCGGGTGGTCACCGGCTGCAACGTGGAGAACGCCTCGTACGGGCTCGCGCTGTGCGCCGAGTGCGGGCTGGTGTCCGCGCTGCACTCCTCCGGGGGCGGCCGGCTGGTCGCCTTCACCTGCGTGGACGGCGCCGGCGAACTGCTGATGCCGTGCGGGCGCTGCCGTCAGCTGCTGTACGAGCACGGCGGTCCTGGGCTGCTGATCGAACTGCCCTCGGGCATCAAGCCGATGAGCGAGGTCCTGCCCGACGCGTTCGGGCCGGAGCGGCTCTAGCTTCCCTTTCTGTTACGCGCGTAGAGTGTCGCGAGTGGGCCGGAACCCGGTCATCTCGCGACACTCTTCGCTTTTGAAACCCCTCTTGGAGCACGCATGGACGCCATCTCCGTCATCAGGACCAAGCGCGATCGCGGAGAACTGAGCGACGCTCAGATCGACTGGGTCATCGACGCCTACACCCGTGGTGAGGTCGCCGACGAGCAGATGTCCGCGCTGGCGATGGCGATCCTGCTGAACGGGATGCAGCCGCGCGAGATCAGCCGCTGGACCGACGCCATGATCCGCTCCGGCGTCCGGATGGACTTCTCCTCGCTGCCGCTGCCCACCAGCGACAAGCACTCCACCGGCGGCGTCGGCGACAAGATCACCCTGCCGCTCGCCCCGCTGGTCGCCGCCTGCGGCGCCGCCGTCCCGCAGCTCTCCGGGCGCGGCCTCGGCCACACCGGCGGCACCCTGGACAAGCTGGAGTCCATCCCCGGCTGGCGCGCCCTGCTCTCCAACGACGAGATGATGGGCGTACTGCGCGACGCCGGCGCGGTGATCTGCGCGGCGGGCGACGGCCTCGCGCCGGCCGACAAGAAGCTGTACGCGCTGCGCGACGTCACCGGCACCGTCGAGGCCATCCCGCTGATCGCCTCCTCGATCATGTCGAAGAAGATCGCCGAGGGCACCGGCGCGCTGGTCCTGGACGTCAAGGTCGGCTCCGGGGCGTTCATGAAGAACCTGGACGACGCCCGCGAACTCGCCCGCACCATGGTCGGCCTGGGCACCACCGCCGGGGTCAACACCGTCGCCCTGCTCACCGACATGTCCACCCCGCTCGGCCTCACCGCGGGCAACGCGCTGGAGGTCCGGGAGTCCCTGGAGGTGCTCGCCGGCGGCGGCCCGGCCGACGTCGTCGAGCTGACCCTCGCGCTCGCCCGCGAGATGCTCGCCGCGGCCGGCGTGCAGGGCAAGGACCCTGCGGACGCGCTGCGGGACGGCTCCGCGATGGACCACTGGCGCCGCATGATCGCAGCCCAGGGCGGCGACGTCGACGCCCCGCTCCCGGTCGCCCGCGAGCAGCACGTCATCCCGGCGCCCGCCTCCGGCGTGCTCACCACGCTGGACGCCTACGCCGTCGGCGTCTGCGCCTGGCGCCTGGGCGCCGGCCGGGCCCGCAAGGAGGACCCGGTCCAGGCCGGAGCCGGCGTCGAGATGCACGCCAAGCCCGGCGACACCGTGGTGGCCGGCCAGCCCCTGCTGACCCTGCACACCGACACCCCGGAGCGCTTCGACTACGCCGTCGAGGCCCTGGCCGGCGGCATCGAGGTCGCCCCGGCGGGCACGGCGTTCACCCCGAACCCGATCGTCCTCGACCGCATCGCGTAGTCGTGCGATGACGGCATGTGCGGCAGCGTGCTCTGCGCTGCCGCACATGGGAGTCACGCGCTCCACGGTCGAGATCGGACCCTGAGGTCCGGGAACGGCTCAGCGCGCTTGCGGACCGGCATTGCCGCAGGACGGAACGCGCCGTCGATCTCCTGGCCGAACGACCGACGACGCTCGGCGAGCCGTACTCGCGCCGTCCGGACGGCCTGGTGCGCGAGCTCCGCTTCGAGCTGGGGACCGCCGCCCCGTGGATCGCCTACCGGCTCGCGTTGCAGCGGTTGGCGGCTGTGCTGGAGTCGGAGCTCGACATCCACGTGGAGCCCGGCATCCAGGCCACTGTCCGCTTCCGGGCCCCGGCTGCCTGAGCGCACGTCGAGGAGCCCGTACCCGCCCGGCGGGTACGGGCTCCTTCGCGTACTCAGGCCCGGACGGCGGGTACCGCCCGCCGGGCCGCGTGGGCCCGGCGGGTGGCGTGGAGGGTGACGGCGGTGGCGAGGGCCATGGCGGCGAGGCCGACGGTGGCGGCGCCGGGCCAGCCGGTGGCGTGGTAGGCGTCGGCGCCGAGGGTGCCGCCGAGGCTGTTGCCGAGGTAGTAGGCGATCAGGTAGAGGGCGGAGGCCTGGGCGCGGCCCTCGGTGGCGGTGCGGCCGACCGCGGAGGAGGCGGTGGCGTGGCCGGCGAAGAAGCCGGCGGTGATCAGGACCAGGCCGAGCAGCGCGCAGAGCAGGGACCCGGCGAGGGAGAGCAGCAGGCCGGCCGTGGTGACGCCGATGGAGACGTAGAGGGCGCCGCGCCGGCCGAGCCGGCCGGAGAGCCGTCCGGCCGCGGCGGAGGTGCCGGTGCCGACCAGGTAGACCACGAAGATCGAGGCGGCGATCGACTCCGGCAGGTGGAACGGCGCGGCGATCAGCCGGTAGCCGACGGTGTTGTAGACCGCGCCGAACACCGCCATGAACAGCATCCCGAGCGCGTACAACCGCACCAGCAGCGGGTTGCGCAGGTGCCGTCCGACGGTCCGGGCGAGCGCGCGGGCGTCCACCGGGGCCGGGGTGAAGTGCCGGGCGGCGGGGATCAGCAGTCGGAAGGCGAGGGTGGCGAGCAGGGCGAGGACGGCGGAGGCGGCGAGGCCCCAGCGCCAGCCGAACCCGGCGGCGGTCCAGCCGGAGAGGAGCCGGCCGCCCATCCCGCCGATGCTGTTGCCGGCCACGTACAGGCCCATCGCGGAGGGCAGCGCGCTGGGGTGGACCTCCTCGGCGAGGTAGGCCATGGCGGTGGCCGGGAGACCGGCGAGGACGACGCCCTGGAGGACCCTCAGGGTGACGAGGGTGGTGAGGTCCGGCGCGAAGGGCAGGGCGAGGGCGAACGCGGAGGCGGCGAGCGTGGAGGCCGTCATCACGGCGGTGCGGCCGTGGCGGTCGGAGAGCGCGCTGGCCGGGAGCAGCCCGAGGGCGAGGCCGAGGGTGGCCGCGGAGGCGGTCCAGCTGGCCTGGCCGGGGGTGAGGTCGAGGTCGGCCGAGAGGACCGGCAGCAGGCCCTGGGTGGAGTAGAGCAGGACGAAGGTCGCGACCCCGGCGGCGAACAGGGCGAGGTTGGCGCGGCGGAAGGCGCGCTGGCCTGGGCGGTGGCGGTCGTCCGCGGTGGCGGCGGGGGAGGGGGCGGTGGCGGGGGCGTCCGGGGAGGTCACGGACGCCCTGGTATCGGAGGGCTGCATGACGTCGACCGTAGGCCTGCCGTTGTTGATGCGTCCAATGCATGAAGCGTGGATGATCGATGCACTGGTGCATGAGTCGAGGTGGTGGCGGGATGTCCGGTCCGGAAGCGGTGGACGGTGGCGAGCAGCGGTACCGGGTGGCCGAGTTGGGACCGGAGGAGCCGGCCGTGCTGCTGGCACCCCGGCTGGCGCAGTTCGCGGCGGTGGCCCGGTTGGAGCACGTGACCCAGGCGGCCGCGCTGCTCGGGGTGCCGCAGCCGACGCTGTCGCGCGCGGTGGCCCGGCTGGAGGAGGAGCTGGGGGTGGACCTGCTGGCCCGTCAGGGCCGTACCGTCCGGCTGACCAGGGCGGGTCGGTTGCTGCTGGCCTCGGTGGAACGGGCGCTGGCGGAGGTCGAGCGGGGTGCGGCGGCGGCCCGGGCGGAGGCGGACCCGGAGGTGGGCCTGGTGGCCTTCGGCTTCCTGCACACGATGGGGCCGGACGCGGTGCCGGCGCTGCTGCGCGGCTTCCGCGCGGCGCACCCGCGGGTGCGGTTCCAGCTGGTGCAGGACTACGGCGCGGCGATGCTGGAGCGGCTGCGGGCCGGGGAGTTGGACCTCTGCCTGGTGGCGCCGCCGCCGGACGACCCGGCGTTCACCGCCCGCCCGCTGGACGAGCAGCTGCTGCACCTGGTCGTCCCGGCGGACCACCGGTTGGCCGGACGGCGGCGGATCCGGCTGGCGGAGGTGGCCGAGGAGCCGTTCGTCGGGCTGGAGCCGGGGTACGGGCTGCGCGTGCTCACGGACGGGTTCTGCGCGCAGGCCGGGTTCGTCCCCCGGCTGGCGTTCGAGGGGGAGGAGGCGGAGACGCTGCGCGGGCTGGTGGCGGCCGGGTTGGGGGTGGCGCTACTGCCGCCGGCCCTGGTGCCGCGGCCGGGGGTGGTGGAGCTGGAGGTGACGGCGCCGCGCCCCCGGCGGGCGGTCGGGCTGGCCTGGGCGGCGGGGCGGCCGCTGACCCCGCCGGCCAGGGCGTTCCGGGACTTCGTGCTGTCCCGGCGCGGGCGGTTGCTGCAGCACGACTGAGGCCGTCGCCGCGGTGGCGTGGCGCTTTGGTGGATCGTATGGACCGGCCGGTGGAATTCCGGATGGAGTTTGGACCATCCGGCGGTGTTCGCGGTGGTCGGTCTACGCGCGTAGGGGCTATATTTCCGCAATGGAACAGCAGATCCCCGTCACCACCGCGGGCACCGGCCCGCGCATCCCCACCGCCGACCAGATCCGCCGCGCGCCGAAGGTCCTCCTGCACGACCACCTGGACGGCGGGCTGCGCCCGGAGACGGTGGTCGAACTGGCCGCCGCCTGCGGCTACCAGGGCCTGCCCACCACCGACCCCAAGGAGCTCGGCGAGTGGTTCCGCGAGGCCGCCGACTCCGGCTCGCTGGTCCGCTACCTGGAGACCTTCGCGCACACCTGCGCCGTGATGCAGACCCGTGAGGCGCTGGTCAAGGTCGCCGCGGACTGCGCCGAGGACCTGGCCGCCGACGGTGTCGTGTACGCCGAGGTCCGCTACGCCCCGGAGCAGCACCTGGAGGCCGGACTGAGCCTGGACGAGGTCGTCGAGGCCGTCCAGGAGGGCTTCCGCCTCGGCGAGGCCAACGCCCGTGCGGCCGGCCACCGGATCCGCGTCGGCACCCTGCTGACCGCGATGCGGCACGCCGCGCGCTCCACCGAGATCGCCGAACTGGCCAACCGACACCGGGACGGGGGCGTGGTCGGCTTCGACATCGCCGGTGCCGAGGCCGGCTACCCGCCCACCCGCCACCAGGCCGCCTTCGACTACCTCAAGGGCGAGAACAACCACTTCACCATCCACGCGGGCGAGGCCTTCGGCCTGCCGTCGATCTGGGAGGCCCTGCAGTGCTGCGGCGCCGACCGGCTCGGCCACGGCGTGCGGATCGTCGACGACATCACGGTGGGCGAGGACGGCACGGTCGAGCTCGGCCGGCTGGCCGCGTACGTGCGCGACAAGCGCATTCCGCTGGAGATGTGCCCGACCTCCAACATCCAGACCGGTGCCGCCACTTCGTACACCGAGCACCCGATCGGGCTGCTCAGCCGGCTGAAGTTCCGGGTCACCGTGAACACCGACAACCGGCTGATGAGCGGTACCAGCATGAGCCGGGAGTTCGGCCACGTGGTGGAGGCCTTCGGCTACACCCTGGGTGACCTGGAGTGGTTCACGGTGAACGCGATGAAGTCCGCGTTCCTGCCTTTCGACGAGCGGCTGGCGATGATCAACGACGTGATCAAGCCGGGCTACGCCGAGCTGAAGGCGGAGTGGCTGTTCAGCGCGGGCACCGGCGGCAACTGAGCCGTCGGGGCGACGCTCCGGCGCGAGTCGGTCGGATGAACGGCCAGCTCTCTCAAGGGAATTGGCGTTCATCCGACTACTCACTCGGGTGAGTGAACGCCCTTTGGTTCCCACGCGACCGGCTCACTACCGTGTGCCCGTCATTGCCGACACGTCACGGCGGCGGTCGTCCGTTCGCCGGTTCCGAGCGTGCAGTCGGCCACCGAGGACCCAAAGGGGACCAACCATGAAGCAGGCTCTCAAGGCCGCGGGCACCGCGGCGCTCGGCATCGCCATCGCGGCGGTCGGCGCCGGTACCGCCTCCGCGGCCGACGGCCAGGCGGCCGGCGGCCTCGGGCTGCCCACCGGCGTGTTGACGAACCCGGCCGTGAGCAGTGCGGTCGCCGACACCGCCGCCAAGCTGCCCGCCACCGGCAAGGTGACCGAGACGCTCGGCACCCTCGCCCCGAGCGTCGGCCAGGCCGTCCCCGCCGGCGACACCACGCTGGCCGGCGTCACCCAGCAGCGCGCGGCCCTTCCGACCGTCCCGGGCCTGGACAAGACCCCGCTCGGCGGGCTGACCGGCGCCCTCCCGGCCCTCCCCGGCCTGGCCGGCTGAACCACCGCACGGCGACGGGCCGCCCGCCCCGGAGTTCCCGGGGCGGGCGGCCCGTCGCCGTGTGTCACGGTTCCTGGGGGAGCAGCACCCAGAGGGCCAGGTAGAGCAGGAACTGGGGGCCGGGCAGCAGGCAGGAGAGCAGGAAGATCAGCCGGACGGTCCACGGG
This sequence comes from Kitasatospora sp. NPDC001095, assembly GCF_053598615.1. Lineage (NCBI taxonomy): Bacteria > Bacillati > Actinomycetota > Actinomycetes > Kitasatosporales > Streptomycetaceae > Kitasatospora > Kitasatospora sp. NPDC001095. The sequence goes on from NZ_JBSFKQ010000003.1 coordinate 241,992, forward strand.
GTCAGGCCGAAGCGTTCGGCGATCCCGGCGCAGACGCCGGCGATGACACGGTTGTGGCGGGGGCGGGCGAGGCGGGCACTCATGACGGTCTCCCTACGGTGGCGGCCCGGTCCGGCCGGTCCGGTGGGCTGTTTCCATGCTCCGCCGCCGGCGGCCCCCGGTCCTCCGCCCGGCAGGTGATTCCCCACCCCGAAGGGTCACCGGGGAGTCGTAGCCGGAAGTCGGGGTCGTCCTCAGGGTCACCCCGAGGGGCGGGCCGAATATCCGGCCGGGCCCGTCCGGACCCCCGGACGGGGCTCGGTAGGATGCTGCCGATCGCGGTCGGCCGGGGGGCGGACGAAAAGCCCGACTTTGTTGTGGAAAAACCTCTCCTGCAAGCGATTTCACGTCCTGTTGGGTTCTGTCCGAATTCTCTCGTGAGGTTGGATTTCGCATGCGGCATCGCAGATTCCTGGCCGCGGCCGCCGCCGTCTCGCTGGCCTCCGGCCTGGCCGTCGTCGAGGCCCCGGCCGCCTTCGCCGCCTCGGAGGCCGTCGCGCTCGTGCGGGGCACCCGGATCCAGTCCTCGCCGGTCACGGTCGTGCTCGGCGGCGCGCCCGCCACCGTCAAGGCGGGTGGCGCGCCGGTGGAGTTCACCGCGAGGCTCGGGAACACCGCCGACCACCAGGTGGACGTGCTGTCCTCCGCCTTCGTCGTCGGCGACACCGGCGCCGGCACCAGGCAGAGCCACTTCAAGCTGGAGTACCAGGCGCCCGGCGGTGCGCAGTGGCAGGACGCCACGGTGAACGCCGCGAGCGTCGGCGCCTTCTGGGAGATCGACCGGTCGGCCACGCTGCACCTGGCGGCGGGCGCCGAGGCGGTCTACCGGCTGCGGCTCACCGTCGCCGCCGAGGCCCCGGCCGGCCGGGTGAGCCTGGGCTTCAACGCCAACGTCGATGACCCCACCGTGCCGCGGGAGCAGCGGAGCAGCTTCGCCCAGAGCGAGCGGACGAACACGGTGATCGCTCCGGCGGTCACGCCGACCACGCCGGCGGCCACACCCGCCGCCGCGGCCGACATCAGGCTGGTCGGGGTGCCCACCACCTTCACGGCGGGCGGCGAGGCGAAGCCGTTCAAGCTGGTCTTCACCAACACCAGCGGCAAGGACCTCCGGGTCATGCCCACGGTCGTGTTCCAGGGGGTGACCGAACTCCCCTTCGAGACGGTCAGGTTCGAGTACCAGGGGCCGGACGGGGCCTGGCTGCCGGGCGGCCCCGGCGGCAACTCGGAGCACCCGACCTGGCTCTACATGAACCTCCGGCCGGGCGACATGAGCTCGGACGAGTTCGCCCTGCCGAAGGGCGGTACCCACACGATCAGCGTCCGGCTGTCCTTCACCAAGGACGCGTCGGCCCGTCTCGAGTCGCTGGTGGCCATGGCGGGCAGCCTGCCCGGCCCCGGCGAGAGCGCGACCGTGGTGTCCAGCCAGAAGGCCGACTTCACGATCGTGACCGCGGCGGCTCCCAGTGCCACCCGGACGCCGGGGCCCACCTCCGCGGCCCCGGTCGCCCCGGTGTCGACCGAGTCCGAGACCGCCGGCGCCCCGGTCCTCCCGGTCGCCCAGGCCACCGCCGTGGCGCCGAGCCCGGCGGCGGTCGGCGCGCCGGTGGTCGCCGCCGCGGCCCCGGCCGCGGACCCCCGGCTGGCCTCCACCGGCGGTGGCTCGACGGAGCCGATGGCGATCACCGGTGCGACCGCGATCGCCCTCGGCCTCGGCATCCTGGTGGTGGCGTGGCGCCGCAACCGCGTGCGGAGCGGCACCGGGAACTGACCCGAAGACGCCGGAAGGCCCGTCCGTCACCGCTCGGCAGCGGGTGACGGACGGGCCTTCCGGCGTTCGTACGGAGGGTGCGGCGCGTCAGCCGACCGGGTTCTGCGGCGGCTGCGGCTGGGCGTACGGGTTGTCCGCCACCGGCTGCGGCGGGACGCCCGGCTGGTAGGGCGAGCCGCCCTGCGGCTGCGCGGGCGGAGCGGCCTGCGGCGCGACCGGCGGGACGCTCGCACCCGGCTGCTGGGCGTACGGCGCCTGCGGGGCGCCCGGGTTGAACGGCGCCTGCGGGGCGTTGGGGTTGAACGGCGCGCCCGGGTTGAACGCCCCCTGCGGCGCGTTGGGGTCGAACGGGGCCGCCGCCCGGGCGGGCTGCTGCTTGGCGTTGCTGCGCTCGACGATCGCCTTCACCGAGGCGACGATCATGCCGATCGGCAGGATGAACACCTTGAAGAAGATGGTGTACGTGCCGCCCTCGAAGACGAACGCCAGGTAGTAGGCGTACCCCAGGAGCCCGAGGCCGATGACCACGTTGAGGATGCGCAGGCCGACCTTCAGTCCGCCGGAGGCGGCCCCGAGGGCCACCATGATGACGCCGCTGAGCGCCAGCAGCACGACGTACCAGGAGAAGAGCGGTTCGGCGCTGAAGTCGAGATTGTTCAAGGGGGTTTCCTGGGAGGGGAAGACGGAAAACGGCGGGCACCGTTCGGGGACGAGAGCGCACAGTACTGGAGGCGGCCGACATTCGCCTCCGCCTTTGTGTCACGGTGTCATTGCGCTGTGCCGGAACGGGAGTGGACGAGGTGGGAAATGACGGAGTTTGAGGTGCTGCGGGTCTTTTGCGGGCCGGACGGGAGTCACGGGAACGCGCTCGGAGTGGTGCGCGACGGCGCCGCCGTGCCGGAGCGCGCGGACCGGCAGCGGATCGCACACGAACTCGGCTTCAGCGAGACGGTGTTCGTCGACGACCCGGAGCGCGGGGAGATCGACATCTACGCCCCGTCGGTGCGGCTGCCGTTCGCCGGCCACCCGTGCGTGGGCGCCGCCTGGCTGCTCGGGGTGGACCGGCTGGTCACGGCGGCCGGCGAGGTGGCGGTGCGGCGCGAGGGCGGGCTGACCCGGATCGAGGCCCGCCCGGAGTGGGCCCCGCCGCGCACGCTGCGGCAGCACGGCTCGGCGGCCGAGGTGGAGGCCCTGGAGGTGCCGCCGCCGGGGGAGTGGGTCTACGCCTGGGCCTGGCAGGACGAGACGGCCGGTACCGTGCGGGCCCGGGCCTTCCCCGGGCGGGGGGACGGGATCGACGAGGACGAGGCGACGGGTGCGGCCGCCCTGCTGCTGGCCGCGCGCCTCGGCCGGGCGCTGACCGTCACCCAGGGGCGGGGCTCGCAGTTGCTGGCCGGCCCGCGTCCGGGCGGGCTGGTCGAGGTCGGCGGCCGGGTGGTCCGCGCCCCGCGCCCGGCTCAGCCGACCGGCGGGGTCGGCTCCGCGTAGGCGCGGCGGCGGGCGGCGGGCGCGACGGCCGCGAGCGGGGCCACGGCCACGGCCGACGCGGCGGCCACCGGCGGCACGGAGAGCACCGTCAGCCGGGGCGCCCGCGGCCGCCGGTCCCGCAGCAGGTGCCGCAGGCCGGGGACGAGCGCGAGGTGGACGACGGCCACGCCGACCACGGCGAGCAGGATGTGGTCCACGTTGAGGACGTGCCCGGGCGCCCAGGAGGAGAGGAACTCCAGCGCGGTCGCCAGCAGCGCGGAGACGCCGGTGGTGCGCAGGAAGGACGGCAGCCAGGGGGCCCGGAGCCGGCCGCCGGCCAGCGGCAGCAGGACGCCGAGCGGGGCCAGCAGCAGGAGCTCGCCGACCACCTGCCAGCCGCTGGAGGAGCGGAGCGAGGCGAGCGGCGTCAGGTTGGCGTCGTACACCCAGGCCACCGGCAGCGGTCTCAGCACCAGCCAGAGGACCAGCGCCAGATGGCCGGTGAGGCCCGCCAGCCCGGCCCACCGGAGGGGACGGTGGACGGCCGCCGCCGGGCTCTTCTCGTTCCCCGCGCCGGAACGCTCTTCGCGTGTCCTGGTGCCATCTCGCTGCACGGGGGGAAGGACGTGGCCCGACGCCACGTCGGTTCCACACCCGGCGTGAACATTCCCAAACGCGCCCTTGAGCTCGTTCCCCGCCCCTCTCCGCGCCCTTCCCGGCGGCCTACTTGCAGGGCGAGGCCGTCGGCACCGCGCCGAACACGTTGTCCGGCGGCGGGCTGCCCGGCGTCACCGCGGTGGGCGACGGGCTCGGGCTCGCGGACGCCTTGCCGCCGCGGGCCGGGGTCATGGTCGGGGCCGGTCCCGGCGGGGTGGCCAGGGCCGCCGGTATGTGCGGGGTGGTCGGGCAGGCCGTCCGGCTGGCGGGCGCGCCGGCGTCGACCGGTACGGCGGTCGGCCGGATGCCGCAGCCGGAGGCCAGGGCGATCAGCAGCAGCACGCCGGCGCCGCGGCGCAGGACGGTACGGGGGGAAGCGGTGTCGGGGGGGGTGGTCACGTGGCGTCCTTGTCCTGGGCGGCGTCGCCGGCGGGGCCGTCCTCGGCCTCGTCCGCGGACGGCGGAGGCGGCGGGGCCGACGGCAGGGTCAGGGTGAACACCGCACCGACCTCCCCGTTCGCCGCCGTGATCGTTCCCCCGTGTATCTGCGCGTTGGCCATCGCGATCGACAGCCCGAGGCCGCTGCCCTCCGAGCGCGCCCGCCCCCGGTCCGCCTTGTAGAAGCGGTCGAAGACGTGCGGCAGCACGTCCTCCGGGATGCCCGGGCCGCTGTCGGAGACCTCGACCACGACCGACTCCCCGTCCTGGCGGACCTTCACCCGTACCGGCGAGCCGCCGTGCTTCAGCGCGTTGCCGATCAGGTTGGCGAAGACCACGTCGAGCCGGCGCGGGTCGACCACGGCCAGGATGCCGCGCGGGGCGTCCACCTCGACCGCGTCGTACCAGGCCCGCCCGTCGATGCAGGACATGATCAGGTCGGCGATGTCCACCTCGTCGGCGACCAGCTTGGCGGTGCCGGCGTCGAAGCGGGTCACCTCCATCAGGTTCTCCACCAGGTCGGACAGCCGGCGGGTCTCGCTGACCACGAGCCGGACGGCCGGCTCGATCATCGGGTCCAGCGACTCGGCCTCGTCCTCCAGGATGTCCGTCACGGCGGTCATCGCGGTCAGCGGGGTGCGCAGCTCGTGCGACATGTCGGCGACGAACCGCCGGCTCTGCGCCTCGCGCGCGCTCAGCTCCTCGACCTGCTCGTGCAGCGACTCCGCGGCCCGGTTGAAGGTCCGCGCCAGGTCGGCGAGTTCGTCCGAGCCCTCGACCTCCAGCCGGGTGTCCAGGTGCCCCTCGCCGAGCCGCCGGGCGGCGTCCCCGAGCCGCTTGACCGGCCGCAGCACCGTCGCCGAGGCGGCCTGGGCGAGCAGCGCCGAGCCGATCAGCGCGAGCAGCGTCGCGATGGCCAGCGACCAGCCCAGGGTGTTGAGGTCGGCCCGCTCGTTCTCCAGCGACTTGAACATGTACGCCGTCGGGCCGTTCGGCACCACCTTGGTGCCGCCGATCACGAACGGCCGGCCCTCCAGGTTCTGCCGCTGCCAGTACAGGTGGTACGGGTACGGGTTGTTCTCGGTGACCTCGCGCGGCTTGGCGACGGTGGACTGCAGCGCGGCCGGGACGTCCGCCAGCGTGAAGTTCGCCGGGTCGGAGGAGGCCGGGCACTCCGGGTGCGCCGGGTCGACGACCACCACGTCGTACGTCAGCCCCGAGCTGGCCACGTTGGACGCCAGCGTCGCCAGCTCCGGGCAGCTCGCGTTCAGCGGCAGCTCGGAGACGTTGCGGGTGAGCGAGACCCTGAAGTCGTTCAGCGCCGTGTCCTGGGCGCGCTTGAGCACCGCGTCGCGGTTCAGCCAGTACGCGATGCCGGAGGCCGAGACGGCGGCGAGCAGCGCGACGGCCGCGAACACCGCGATCAGCCGCACCCGCAGGGAGCGCAGCCGACGCCACCGGCCCGTCGAGAACCGCCGGGCAGTCGTCTGATGGTCAGTCACAAGAGCCTGTCGTGGTACGGGAGTTCAGAGGTCGGGGAGGGGCGGGGCGAGGGCGCCCCTGGTCAGGCCGGCGGGTCCAGCCGGTAGCCCACCCCGCGGACGGTGCGGATCAGCGTCGGCGCGGACGGCACGTCCTCGACCTTGGCCCGCAGCCGCTGCACGCACGCGTCCACCAGGCGGGAGTCGCCGAGGTAGTCGTGCTCCCAGACCAGCCGCAGCAGCTGCTGGCGGGAGAGCGCCTGGCCGGGGCGGCGGCTGAGCTCCAGCAGCAGCCGCAGCTCGGTCGGGGTGAGCTGGAGGTCCTGTCCGTCCTTGGTGACGGTCATCGCCGCGCGGTCGATCACCACGCTGCCGTAGGCCGAGGAGTCCGAGCTCTCCCGTTCGCCGCGCCGCAGCACGGCCCGGATCCGCGCGTCCAGCACCCGGGGCTGCACCGGCTTCACCACGTAGTCGTCCGCGCCGGACTCCAGGCCCACCACCACGTCGATGTCGTCCGAGCGGGCGGTCAGCAGGATGATCGGCAGCTGGTCGGTGCGGCGGATCCGGCGGCACACCTCGAAGCCGTCGATCCCGGGCAGCATCACGTCCAGCACGATCAGGTCGGGCCGCTGCTCCTTGAAGAGCCTCAGGCCGTCCTCGCCGGAGGCGGCGGTGGCCACGCGGTGGCCCTGGCGGGTGAGGGCGAGTTCGAGGCCGGTGCGGATGGCGTCGTCGTCCTCGATCAGTAGGAGGAAAGGCACGGCCCCATTTTGGCCCACCGGCAGCCCCGAATCACCCCCCGGAGGGCCTGCCGTCCCCTCGGGAACCGGAACGCGCGCCACCGGCGTCCGGTACGGAGGGAGGCGGACCGGGACGTTCGACCCGCTCCTGTGACACCCCTGTGACAGTCGGCGGACAGCGCCATCACAACCGGCGGGCAGGATTTTCCGTGTCGCCGCAGGACAGCGGGCCGCAAGGCCGGCTGAAGGGCGGCTACCGGAACCGCTCGTACCGACCCAGGGGGCGCACGATGAACGCCATGCTTCAGACCCGGACCAACCCGGCTGTCCGCACCGCGCGTTCGTCAGCCACGTCCCACCGGACCCGGTACGAGGTCAGGACCGACGAGAACTCCGGTGCCGTGACCGTGCGGGGGTGCGCGCACAGCACCGGTGGAAACCCTGGCGCCCGTCGGGTGAGCGGCGGCGGCAGGACGGGGGAGCTGTACGGGATCGGCCGTCTGGGGAGTTCGGCCGACTCCTCCAACACCCTCACGCTGCGGGGCATCCTCCCCGTCCGCGTCGAGGGCAAGGACGTCCCGGGTAACAACCGGGGTACCGGGGGGAACGGTCTGCGGACGGTCGGTTCGGGGGAGCCGACCGGTCGCGAGGCCGCCGGTGCGACGCTGCTGCGGCTGAACCCCGCCGCGGCCCGCACCACCGAGGCCGGGCAGGGAGGCGCGCAGGGGGAGCACCCGGCCGTCGCGGAGGACCACATCAAGGAGTTCACCGCGTACGTGCGCGAGCGCCGCGCCTCCCTGTACGCCACGGCGTACCACCTGACCGGTGACCGCTACGAGGCCGAGGACCTGCTGCAGAGCGCGCTCTTCAGCACCTACCGGGCCTGGGGCCGGATCACCGACAAGGCCGCGGTCGGCGGGTACCTCCGCCGCACCATGACCAACCTGCACATCTCCGCCTGGCGGCGCCGCAAGGTCAACGAGTACCCGACCGAGGAGCTGCCGGAGACGGCCGGCGACACCGACGCGATGGGCGGCACCGAGCTGCGCACCGTGCTCTGGCAGGCGTTGGCGAAGCTGCCGGAGAACCAGCGCACCATGCTGGTGCTGCGGTACTACGAGGGCAAGACCGACCCGGAGATCGCCGACGTGCTGGGGATCAGCGTCGGTACGGTCAAGAGCAGCATCTGGCGCGCCCTGCGTCGGCTGCGCGAGGACGAGCACCTGAACAAGTCGGGCGACACCGTCCGGGCGTTCGGCGAGCTGGTCGCGTAACGAGGACTCCCGTCGGGGGACGGGAAGCGGACGGTCACGGTCCGGGGGCGGCAGCTCGGGGGAGCACGCCCGTGGGGGAGCCGAGGATCGTTCGGGAAAGGCGCGGGCCCGGTGCGGGGGAGACGCACCGGGCCCCGCGTCGTGTCCGGGGCCGGGGCGTACCGGGGGTCAGGCGGCGGAGAGCTCCGTCGTCCTGGCCGCGGCGCGGATCCGCCGTTCGGCCTCGGGGCCGGCGCACGCGTACGAGCCGAGGGCGACCTGCCGGCCGACGATGGACCGCTCGGCCCGCATCAGCCGCAGGCCCCGGCGCAGCAGCACCGGCAGCGACTTGCGGCCCTCCCGGACGTCCCGGCGCAGTCGGCGCCAGGCCGTGGTCAGCGCGCCGTTGCGCAGGCACAGGGCGTCGCCGAGCAGGCCCTGGTCGGCGCAGTCGGCGGTGATCTCGGCGGCGAATATGCCCTCCGCGATGAACGCGGCCGCCCCGCCCAGCTCCAGGCCGCGGGTGCCGGTGCGGCCGTTGTCCGGGATCGAGTACACCGGGACGTCCGCGCGGCCCCGCTCGTGCAGGGCGCGGATCGCGGCGAGCGCCTGGTCGCGGTGCCAGGCCAGCGGGGAGTCCCAGTCGACGGCGCCGTCCGGCAGCCGCGGCAGGGTCGGGTCGTCCCCGTCCTTGTAGAAGTCGTCGAGCTGGAGCACCGGCAGGCCGCTGCGCTCGGCGAGCGAGGACTTCCCCGACCCGGAGGGCCCGGAGAGCAGGATCACCCGGGCATGCCCGGTCGGTGCGGGGTTCATGGGGGAGTCACTCACGGGACACCAGTCTGACGCATCCCGGCCGGTTGCCGAAACCGGTCGGTCCGCAACTCCCGCGGCGGGAACCGCCGGAACGCCGACGGACCCGCGCCAGGGGGGGAGAGGCGCGGGTCCGTCCTGTGACCGTCCGGGCCCTGGGGGGTGAGGGCACTGGGGACGGCCAGTCTGTGGAGTTGTTACTCGGAGCGGGGAGGTCAGATCCCCATCGGGTGCCAGACCGTCTTCGTCTCCAGGAACGAGAGTAGCCGGTCGGTACCGGGTGCATCGGTCCAGTCCTGGGCGAACGGGTCCAGTACCGGACGGACCACCCGCTTCAGGGTATCCGCGGCGGCGGCTTCCAGCGCCTGCGCCGCGCCGGGACCGTCGACGGCGATGGCTCCGGTGAGGTCCACCGCGTTGACGTCCTGGTGCGAGGCCAGGGTGGGGGCGATGTCCGCGGTCCGGCCCGAGATGATGTTGACCACGCCGCCCGGGACGTCCGAGGTGGCCAGCACCTCGCCCAGCGACAGCGCGGGCAGCGGGGCGTCCGCGGCGGCCGCGACCACGACCGTGTTCCCGGTGGCGATCGCCGGGGCGATCACCGAGACCAGGCCGAGCAGCGAGTGCCCGTACCCGGCCTGCGGGGCGACGATCCCGACCACGCCGGTCGGCTCCGGGGTGGAGAGGTTGAAGTACGGCCCGGCGACCGGGTTGGCGCCGCCCGCGATCTGGGCGACCTTGTCGGTCCAGCCCGCGTACCAGACCCAGCGGTCGATCGCGGCGTCCACAAGCGCGGCGGCCTTCTTCGGGCCGATGCCCTCGGAGACGGACACCTCGGCGGCGAACTGCTCGCGCCGGCCCTGGAGCATCTCGGCCACCCGGTACAGCACCTGGCCGCGGTTGTACGCGGTGGTGCCGGACCAGCCCTTGACCGCCTTGCGGGCGGCCACGACGGCGTCGCGGGCGTCCTTGCGGGTGCCCAGCGGGACGTTGGCGAGCCACTCGCCCTTTGCGTCGGTCACCTCGTACACCCGCCCGCTCTCGGAGCGCGGGAACTTCCCGCCGACGTACAGCTTGTAGGTCTTGAGGACGTCAAGACGCGTTGCGACATCAGACATCTCGGGCCTCGACATTCAGGTAGGGCTCCAGACCGTGGCGGCCACCCTCGCGGCCGTAGCCCGACTCCTTGTAGCCGCCGAACGGCGAGGTCGGGTCGAACTTGTTGAAGGTGTTGGCCCAGACCACGCCGGCCCGGAGCCGGTTCGCCATCCACAGGATGCGCGAGCCCTTCTCCGTCCAGATGCCGGCGGAGAGGCCGTACGGGGTGTTGTTGGCCTTCTCGACCGCCTCGGCGGGGGTGCGGAAGGTCAGCACCGACAGGACCGGACCGAAGATCTCCTCCTGGGCGATCCGGTGGGCCTGGCTCACGCCGGTGAACAGGGTCGGCTTGAACCAGAAGCCGGTGCCGGGGAGTTCGCAGGCCGGCGACCAGCGCTCGGCGCCCTCGGCCTCGCCGGCCTCGGTCAGCGCGGTGATCCGGGCCAGCTGCTCGGCCGAGTTGATGGCGCCGATGTCGGTGTTCTTGTCCAGCGGGTCGCCGACCCGCAGGGTGGCCATCCGGCGCTTGAGGGCGTCCAGCAGCTCGTCCTGGACCGACTCCTGGACCAGCAGGCGCGAGCCCGCGCAGCAGACGTGGCCCTGGTTGAAGAAGATGCCGTTGACGATGCCCTCGACCGCCTGGTCGATCGGCGCGTCGTCGAAGACGATGTTCGCGGCCTTGCCGCCCAGCTCCAGCGAGAGCTTCTTGCGGGTGCCGGCCAGCTGCTTGGCGATGGCGCGGCCGACCGGGGTGGAGCCGGTGAACGCGACCTTGTTGACGTCCGGGTGGGAGGTCAGCGCGGCGCCGGTGCGGCCGTCACCGGTGACGATGTTGACGACGCCCTTCGGCAGACCGGCCTGGCGGCAGATCTCGGCGAAGCGCAGCGCGGTCAGCGGGGTGGTCTCGGCCGGCTTCAGCACGACCGTGTTGCCGGTCGCCAGCGCGGGCGCGATCTTCCACGCCAGCATCAGCAGCGGGAAGTTCCACGGGATGACTTGGCCGGCGACGCCCAGCGGCTTCGGGTCGGCGCCGAAGCCGGCGTAGTCCAGCTTGTCGGCCCAGCCCGCGTAGTAGAAGAAGTGCGCGGCGACCAGCGGCAGGTCGACGTCGCGGGTCTCGCGGATCGGCTTGCCGTTGTCGATCGACTCCAGCACGGCCAGCTCGCGACTGCGCTCCTGGATGATCCGGGCGATCCGGAACAGGTACTTGGCGCGCTCGCTGCCCGGCAGCGCCGACCAGTCGGCGAAGGCCTTGCGGGCGGCGGCGACCGCGCGGTCCACGTCCTCCTCGGTGCCCTGGGCGAACTCGGCGAGCACCTGCTCGGTGGCCGGGTTGACCGTCTTCAGGGCCTCGTTGCCGGAGGAGTCGACGAACTCGCCGCCGATGAAGTGGCCGTAGGAGGTGGCGATGTCGCCGGCGGCGGCCGGGGACTCCGGGGCCGGGGCGTAGGCGAAGAGGCCGCCGGCGGGCTTGGCCGCGGGCTCCTCGGTGTTCTTCTTCTTGGCCATGGTGATCAGTCCACCGTCACGTAGTCGGGGCCGGAGTAGCGGCCGGTGGCCAGCTTCTGGCGCTGCATCAGCAGGTCGTTGAGCAGGCTGGAGGCGCCGAAGCGGAACCAGTGCGGGGTCAGCCAGTCGTCCCCGAGGGTCTCGTTGACCATCACCAGGTACTTCATGGCGTCCTTGGTGGTGCGGATGCCGCCGGCGGGCTTGACCCCGACCTGGACGCCGGTGGCGGCGCGGAAGTCGCGGACCGCCTCCAGCATCAGCAGGGTGACCGGCGGGGTCGCGTTGACGGCGACCTTGCCGGTGGAGGTCTTGATGAAGTCGGCGCCGGCCAGCATCGCCAGCCAGGAGACCCGGCGGACGTTGTCGTAGGTCTGCAGCTCGCCGGTCTCGAAGATCACCTTGAGGTGGGCGGAGGTGCCGTCCGGGCGCTTGCACGCCTCCTTGACGGCCGCGATCTCGTTGTGGACGTCGAGGTAGCGGCCGGAGAGGAAGGCGCCGCGGTCGATCACCATGTCGATCTCGTCGGCGCCCGCGGCCACCGCGTCGGCGGTGTCGGCCAGCTTGACCGGGAGGGCGGCGCGGCCCGCCGGGAAGGCGGTGGCCACCGAGGCGACCTGGATGTCGGTGCCCTGCAGGGCGGCCTTCGCGGTGGCGACCATGTCCGGGTAGACGCAGATGGCGGCGACGCGGGGGGTGGTCGGGTCGGTCGGGTCGGGGGTCCTGCCCTTGGCGCACAGCGCGCGCACCTTGCCGACCGTGTCCGCGCCCTCCAGCGTGGTCAGGTCGATCATCGAGATCGCCAGGTCGATGGCGTACGCCTTCGCCGTGGTCTTGATCGAGCGGGTACCGAGAGCGGCGGCACGCGCCTCCAGGCCGACCTGGTCGACGCCGGGCAGGCCGTGCAGGAACCGGCGGAGCGAGGCCTCGGACGCCGCAACGTCCTGAAGGCCGCTGCCCGCAACGCCGAGGGCATTGGCTGCAACAGTGGACATAGTCACCAGACCAGCATATCTACGCGCGTAGTGAGCCGCCAGAGCGCCTGCCATTCGTGGCCGGACCGAGACCTCGGCGCGAGGGGCATGGGGCAGAATCGACGCCATGACCGATTCCGACGGCAAGCCCCACCAGGGCCCGGCCGCCCCCGACGGGGAGCCCGCGTACACGGACCGCGTGTACCGCTCTGTCCCCGGTGTGATCTCCGGAGTGCTGCTGCTGCTCGTCGCGGCCTGGCTGATCGGCGACGCGGTGGTGAGCGGGACGGGGAAGACCCCGTACGTCGCGCTCGCGGCGGTGCCGGTGTTCGCCTTCCCGGTGATCGCGTACACGCTGCGCCCGGTCGTGACGGCCGGCCGCGACAGGCTGGTCGTGCGCAACCCGTGGCGGACCGTCGTGGCGCCGTGGGCCTCGGTGGACGCGCTGCGCGCCGGGTACTCGGTCGAACTGCTCGCCGGCGGGAAGAAGTACCAGGTCTGGGCGGTGCCGGTGTCGCTGCGCCAGCGCAAGCGGGCCACCCGGGCGCAGCGCTCGGGTGCCGCCGAGCACGCCGCCAGGACCGGCCTGGGGCTGGGCATGGCCAAGCGGACCAACCCGGTCGTCCAGGGTTCGCCCGACGCCACCCGCGCCTGGTCCGACCAGGTCACCGCCGTGCTCCAGGAGATGGCCGAGCGCAACGCCGCCCGGCCCACGGCGGCCGGCCCGGTCGAGGTTCGCTGGTGCTGGTGGGGCATCGCCCCCACCCTGCTCGGCCTGGTCGCGCTGGTCACCGTCATCGCGGTCTGACGCCGCGGCACGTACGCCAAGGGCCCGCCGGTCGTGACCGGCGGGCCCTTCGGGTGCGCGGGCTCAGGCGGTGATGCCGGCGGCCTCGGCGAGGTCCCGCTTGACGGTGGCGAGGAGCTCGGCGGCGCGCTCGCGGGTGGCGGTGAGGTCGGCGGCCGAGGCGACCGGGAGGACGACCTCCAGGTAGCACTTGAGCTTGGGCTCGGTGCCGGAGGGGCGGACCACGATGCGGGCGGAGCGGACGCCCTCGCCGGCCAGGTAGTAACGCAGGCCGTCGGTGGGCGGCAGGTCGGCGGAGCCGGCCGACAGGTCGTCGGCGCGGGTGACCTGCAGACCGGCCAGGACGGTCGGCGGCTGCTCGCGCAGGCGGCGCATGGCGTCGGCGATCAGCGAGAGGTCCTGGACCCGCACGGAGAGCTGGTCGGTGGCGTGCAGGCCGTGCTCCAGCGCCAGGTCGTCCAGCAGGTCGGACAGGGTGCGGCCGGACTTCTTGAGGGTGGCGGCGAGTTCGGCGACCAGCAGGGCGGCGGTGATGCCGTCCTTGTCCCGCACGCCCTGCGGGTCGACGCAGTAGCCGAGCGCCTCCTCGTAGCCGTAGCGCAGGCCCTCGGCGCGGGAGATCCACTTGAAGCCGGTCAGCGTCTCGGCGTAGTCCAGGCCCGCGGCCTCGGCGATCCGGCCGAGCAGGGTGGCGGAGACGATGGTGGTGGCGAAGGTGCCCTCGGCCTTCTTCGCGACCAGGGCCGAGCCGAGCAGCGCGCCGACCTCGTCGCCGCGCAGCATCCGCCAGCCGGCCGCGCCCCGGCCGCCGCCGGCCGCGTTGCCGTTGGTGGGGACGGCCACCGCGCAGCGGTCGGCGTCCGGGTCGTTGGCGATCACGATGTCCGGGCCGACGGTGGCGGCGGTGCGGAAGGCGAGGTCCATCGCCCCCGGCTCCTCCGGGTTGGGGAAGGCCACGGTCGGGAAGTCCGGGTCGGGCTCGGCCTGTTCGGCGACCACGGTGGGCGCGGGGAAGCCGGCCCGGCGGAAGGCGGCGACCAGGGTGTCGCGGCCGACGCCGTGCATCGGGGTGTAGACGACGTCCAGGTCGCGCGGGCTGTGCGGGTCCACGATGGAGACGGCCCGGGCCAGGTACGCCTCGACGACGTCCTCGCCGAGCACCTCCCAGCCCTCCTCGGCGCGCGGGACCTCGTCCAGCGAGCCGATCGCGTCGATCTCGGCGGCGATCCCGGCGTCGGCCGGCGGGACGATCTGCGAGCCGTCGCCCAGGTAGACCTTGTAGCCGTTGTCCTGCGGCGGGTTGTGGCTGGCGGTCACGGTGACACCGGCGGCCGCGCCCAGGTGGCGGACGGCGAAGGCGAGCACCGGGGTCGGCAGCGGGCGCGGCAGCAGCGCGGCGCGCAGGCCGGCGCCGACCACCACGGCGGCGGTGTCGCGGGCGAAGTCGTACGACTTGTGGCGGGCGTCGTAGCCGATGACGACCAGGTCGCCCAGGCCCTGCTGCCTGACGTACGCGACCAGGCCGGCGGCGGCCCGGATCACCACGGCGCGGTTCATCCGCATCGGGCCGGCGCCGAGTTCACCGCGCAGGCCGGCGGTGCCGAACTGGAGGCGGTCGGAGAAGCGCTCGGCGATCTCCGCCCAGGCGAGCTTGCTGTCGGTCTCGGCCTCCGGGTCCTCGGCCCGGGCCAGCAGGGCGGTGAGCTCCTCGCGGGTCTGCGGGTCGGGGTCCTCGGCCAGCCAGGTCCGGGCCCGGGCGAGGAGGTCGGGGTTGAGTGCCTGCGTCATGCCAGCTCCATCGGGGTTTCAGCTGTGACCGGGGGGTTCCGTACGGAAGGGGGTCGCACATGCGGACGGGGCCCACGGGAGGGCGTGATCAGCGGATCACGCCGCCCGTGGGCCCCGTCAGCCATGATTCTGCGCCTCGCGGGCGTCAGATCCGCTCAAGGACCTTCGCCAGCAGCTCGCCCATGCGCTCGGCGGAGGCCTTGCCGGCCTCCAGCACCTCGGCGTGGTTGAGCGGCTCGCCGGTCATGCCGGCGGCCAGGTTGGTGACCAGGGAGATGCCGAGCACCTCGGCGCCGGCCTCGCGGGCGGCGATGGCCTCCAGGGTGGTGGACATGCCGACCAGCTCGCCGCCGAGCACCCGGGCCATGTTGACCTCGGCCGGGGTCTCGTAGTGCGGGCCGCGGAACTGGACGTAGACGGCCTCGTCCAGCGACGGGTCGACCTCGCGGCACAGCGCGCGCAGGCGCTTGGAGTACAGGTCGGTGAGGTCGACGAAGTTGGCGCCGACGATCGGGGAGTCGGCGGTCAGGTTGATGTGGTCGCTGATCAGGACCGGCTGACCCGGGGTCCAGCCGTGGCGCAGGCCGCCGCAGCCGTTGGTCAGCACGATGATGCCGCAGCCGGCCGCGGCGGCGGTGCGCACGCCGTGGACGACGGTGGCCACGCCGTGGCCCTCGTAGTAGTGGTTGCGGCCGAGGAAGATCAGGGCGCGCTTGTCGCCGATCTTCACCGAGCGGATCTTGCCGGCGTGGCCGGCGACGGCGGGGGCGGGGAAGCCAGGGAGCTCGGTGACCGGGAACTCGGCCACGGTCTCGCCCAGGGCGTCGGCGGCCGGCACCCAGCCGGAGCCCATCACCAGGGCGACGTCGTGCCGCTCGGCACCGGTCAGCTCGCGCAGGCGCTCGGCGGCGGCCTGGGCGGCGGCGTAGGGGTCGGCGGAGACGACCGACTGAGGAGAAGCGTTCACGGGTCCGAGGATAGACGGGAATCGGCTACGCGCGTAGAAATTCGGCCGCGGCATGCCGGATCGTTACCCGGTCGGCCCGAAAACACAGCTCGGCGGTGGTTCCGGGCCGGCCGGTCCTTCGGTTTCCCCACGGACGGTGTTGCGCACCCCCGGTACCCGCACTCCCTCAGCAGGGGCGGCGGCGCAGGTCCATCACGTAGTCGTGCGGGGCGCCGGCGCTCTCCGCGGCATCGGCGATCAGGCCGAGGTAGCGGGCCGCGGGCAGGCCGCCCTCGTAGTCGTTGAGCACGTACGTCCAGACCGGGATGTCCCCGTCCAGGGTCTGCGCGCGCAGCTTGATCTTGCGGTAGATGCCGAGCTGGACGCCCTCCCAGCGGTCCAGGCCCTCCTCGTCCATCGGCGCGACGTCGTACAGCGAGACGAAGACCTGGTCCTTCTCGTCCTCGACGACGGTGGCCAGCGAGCCCTCCCAACCGAGCTGCTCGCCGCCGAAGGTGAGCCGCCAGCCGGCTAGCCACCCCGTGCCGCGCAGCGGGGAGTGCGGGGCTCGGCGGGTCATCTGCCGGGCATCGAGGTTGGTGGCATACGCGGCGTAAAGGGGCATGGGGGCCAGCGTAGCCCGGGCGGCGGGCGGGCCGCGGCTGGTGGACGAAGGTGCGCAAGCCCGGACCCCGGCGTGGCGGCGGTCCCGGCGTGCGGGACAATGGGGAACGTGACTCGGATCGTGATCATCGGTGGCGGACCCGGCGGCTACGAGGCGGCCCTGGTCGCCGCACAGCTCGGCGCGGAGGTGACCGTCGTCGACACCGACGGTCTGGGCGGATCGGCGGTGCTCACGGACTGCGTTCCGTCGAAGACCCTGATCGCGACCGCGGAGGTGATGACCACCTTCGACAGCTCGTACGAGGAACTGGGCATCCTGGTCGCGGACGACACCCCGCCCGTCGAGCAGGCCGCCCGGGTGATCGGCGTGGACCTGGGCAAGGTCAACCGACGGGTGAAGCGGCTGGCCATCGCCCAGTCCCACGACATCACCCAGTCCGTCACCCGGGCCGGCGTCACCGTGCTGCGCGGCCGCGGCCGGCTCGGCGGCGGCGGGCAGGCCGTGGACGGCTCCCGCGAGGTGCTGGTGGACGCCCCCGACGGCAGCGTGCAGTCGCTGCGCGCCGACGCGGTGCTGATCGCCACCGGCGCCCACCCGCGCGAGCTGCCGGACGCCCAGCCGGACGGCGAGCGGATCCTCACCTGGACCCAGGTGTACGACCTGGAGGAGCTGCCCCGCGAGCTGATCGTGGTCGGCTCCGGTGTGACCGGCGCCGAGTTCGCCGGCGCCTACCAGGCGCTCGGCTCCAAGGTGACCCTGGTGTCCAGCCGCGACCGGGTGCTGCCGGGCGAGGACCCGGACGCCGCCGAGGTGCTGGAGGACGTCTTCCGCCGCCGCGGCATGAACGTGATGGGCCGCTCGCGCGCCGAGAGCGTCAAGCGGATCGGCGACCGGGTCGAGGTCATGCTGGCCGACGGCAAGGTGATCGAGGGCACCCACTGCCTGATGGCGGTCGGCTCGATCCCCAACACCTCCGACATGGGCCTGGAGGAGGCCGGGGTCAAGCTCAACGACTGGGGCCAGATCCAGGTCGACCGGGTCTCCCGCACCACCGCCCCCGGCGTGTACGCGGCGGGCGACTGCACCGGCGTCTTCATGCTCGCCTCGGTGGCGGCCATGCAGGGCCGGATCGCGATGTACCACGCGCTCGGCGACGCGGTGCAGCCGCTGAACCTCAAGACCGTGGCCTCCAACGTCTTCACCGACCCGGAGATCGCCACCGTCGGCTACACGGCGGCCGACGTGGAGTGCGGCAAGATGGACGCCGTCGTGGTCAAGCTCCCGCTGCGCGGCAACCCGCGGGCGAAGATGCAGGGCATCCGCGACGGCTTCGTGAAGCTGTTCTGCCGCCCGGGCACCGGCATCGTGGTCGGCGGCGTCGTCGTCGCCCCGCGGGCCAGCGAGCTGATCCACCCGATCGCGCTCGCGGTGGACGCCAATCTGACGGTCGAACAGGTGGCCAGCGCCTTCACCGTCTACCCGTCCGTCTCCGGCTCGACCGCCGAGGCCGCCCGGCAGCTGCACGTCCGCAAGCGGGCCGACGGCGAATCCTGAGCGTTCGGCGCACAGTTGAGGGCGGCTGCCGATCGGCGGCCGCCCTTCGCGCGGGCACGGCCGTCACCCGGACGGCGGGCGCAGTCCCGGGGGCGTCGACGGCGCGTATTGTACGGTCACGCGCCGCTCGTGCGTGAGCAATTCCCGCTACCAGCTGCAAACGCCTGAAAGCAGACGGTCACGCAGGTTACCGTCGGTTCTGTGTTTGCTGCAGAACGTCGCCAGTTGATCCTCGAAATGGTGCGCGCCAACGGAGCCGTCTCGCTCCGGGAGTTGGCCCGCGTCGTCCAGACCTCCGAAGTGACCGTGCGCCGTGACGTGCGGGCGCTGGAGGCAGAAGGGCTCCTCGACCGCCGGCACGGCGGCGCGGTGCTCCCCGGCGGCTTCAGCCGCGAACCCGGATATCCGCAGAAGACCCATCTGTCCGCGGCGGAGAAGAGCGCCATCGCGGACTTCGCCGCCGGCCTGGTGGAGGAGGGCGACGCCGTGGTGGTGGGCGCCGGCACCACCACCCAGGAGCTGGCCCGCCGGCTGGCCCGCGTGCCCGGGCTGACGGTGGTCACCAACTCGCTGCTCGTCGCCCAGGCGCTGGCGCACGCCAACCGGGTCGAGGTGGTGATGACCGGAGGCACCCTGCGCGGCTCCAACTACGCGTTGGTGGGCAGCGGCGCGGAGCAGTCGCTGCAGGGGCTGAGGGTCACCAAGGCCTTCATCTCCGGCAGCGGGCTGACGGCCGAGCGCGGGCTGTCGACGGCGAACATGCTGTCCGCGAGCGTGGACCGGGCAATGGTGCTGGCGGCCGCCGAGGTGATCGTCCTCGCCGACCACACCAAGCTCGGCGCGGCCGGCATGTTCCAGACCGTCGCCACCGAGACCATCACCCGGCTGGTCACCGACGAGCAGGCCACCGCGGACGACGACACCGTCCGCGAACTGGACGCGCTCGCCGACTGCGGGGTGCAGGTCGACCTGGCCCCGCTGGGCGCGGGCCCGAGCGGCGACGCCCCGGTGCACGGCACCGGCAGCGGCCCGGTGCACCAGACCCAGCCGGGCCCGATGGCCCGCCGCGGCGGCCCGCCCCCCGGCGGCGCCCCGCTGCCCGGCCAGCGCCGCCCCGGCGCGCAGGGCGGTCCGGCCGGCCCGGGCGGCATGCCGGCCCGGCTGGCCGAGATGGGCCTGCCGCGCGGGCGCTGAGCCCGTACGGTCCTCGCAGGACGGCCTCGGAAACGCGGACCGGTCCGCACGCCCCCGAAGGGCGTACGGACCGGTCCGAGGGTCAGGGCTGGTGTCAGTCCTTGATCTCGCAGAGCGCGGCGCCGCTGCTGACGCTCGCGCCGACCTCGGCCTTGAGACCGGAGACGGTGCCGGCCTTGTGGGCGTTCAGCGGCTGCTCCATCTTCATCGCCTCCAGGACCACGATCAGCTCGCCCTCGGCGACGACCTGGCCCTCCTCCACGGCGACCTTGACGATGGTGCCCTGCATCGGCGAGGCCAGGGTGTCACCGCTGACGGCCGAGCCGGCCTTCTTGGCGCCGACCCGGCGCTTGGCCTTGGCGGCACCCGCCGCACCGGCGGCCGGGGCGGCCGCGACGCCGAGCGAGGACGGCAGGGAGACCTCGATGCGCTTGCCGCCGACCTCGACGACCACAGTCTCCCGGGTCTCGGCCTCCTCGCCGTCACCGGCCGTGCCGACGAAGGGCGGGATGGTGTTGTCGAACTCGGTCTCGATCCACCGGGTGTAGACCGAGAACGGCTCGTCGCTGCCGTGGACCTCGGGCGCGAACGCCGGGTCGGTGACGACGGCCTGGTGGAACGGGATGGCGGTGGCCATGCCCTCCACCTTGAACTCGCTCAGCGCGCGGCGGGCCCGCTCCAGGGCCTGCTTGCGGTCGCGGCCGGAGACGATCAGCTTGGCCAGCAGGGAGTCCCAGGCCGGGCCGATGACCGAACCCGACTCCACACCGGAGTCCAGGCGCACGCCCGGGCCGGACGGCGGGGCGAACAGCGTCACGGTGCCGGGGGCGGGCAGGAAGTTGCGGCCCGGGTCCTCGCCGTTGATGCGGAACTCGAAGGAGTGGCCGCGCACCTCGGGGTCGTCGTAGCCGAGCTCCTCGCCGTCGGCGATGCGGAACATCTCGCGGACCAGGTCGATGCCGGTGACCTCCTCGGTGACCGGGTGCTCCACCTGCAGACGGGTGTTGACCTCCAGGAAGGAGATCGTGCCGTCGACGGCGACCAGGAACTCGCAGGTCCCGGCGCCCTGGTAGCCGGCCTCCTTGAGGATGGCCTTGGACGCGCGGTACAGCTCGGCGTTCTGCTCGGCGGTCAGGAACGGCGCGGGCGCCTCCTCGACCAGCTTCTGGTGGCGGCGCTGCAGCGAGCAGTCACGGGTGGAGACGACGACCACGTTGCCGTGCTTGTCGGCCAGGCACTGGGTCTCCACGTGCCGCGGGTTGTCGAGGTAGCGCTCGACGAAGCACTCGCCGCGGCCGAACGCGGCGACGGCCTCGCGCACCGCGGACTCGTACAGCTCGGGGATCTCCTCGAGCGTGCGGGCGACCTTGAGGCCGCGGCCGCCGCCGCCGAAGGCCGCCTTGATGGCGACCGGCAGGCCGTGCTCCTGCGCGAAGACGACGACCTCGTCGGCGCCCGAGACCGGGTCCGGGGTGCCGGCGACCAGCGGGGCGCCGGCGCGCTGGGCGACGTGCCGGGCGGTCACCTTGTCGCCGAGGTCGCGGATGGCCTGCGGCGGCGGGCCGATCCAGATCAGACCCGCGTCGATGACGGCCTGGGCGAAGTCGGCGTTCTCCGACAGGAACCCGTAGCCGGGGTGGACGGCGTCGGCGCCGGAGTCGGCGGCCGCCTTCAGGACCTTGGCGATGTCCAGGTAGCTGGTAGCGGGGGTGTCACCGCCCAGCGCGTAAGCCTCGTCGGCCGCGCGGACGTGCAGCGCATCCCGGTCCGGCTCGGCGTAGACGGCGACGCTGGCGATACCGGCGTCCGAGCAGGCCCTGGCGACGCGGACGGCGATTTCCCCGCGGTTGGCGATGAGCACCTTGCGCACTGTGGCTCCCTTCTTGAACCTCGTTGAGTTTATGGATTCCCGGGCAGTACCGGCGAGTAGCCCCAGGTTGTGAACTATCCCACACGCTCGGTGATGGCTACCGAGGCCCGGCGGGCGGCCCTGCGGACGACGCCGCAGGTCGGCGCCGGTCCGGCCGGGGCGGCGGGGGCCACGGCGGGTGACCGGGCGGCGGCGTGGCGGGAAGTGGCATGGGACACAGTTTCGCGCGGACCGCTCAAGCGGCGCCGGAACGGGCGACCGGCCGCCGCAGCGCCTCGGCCGTCACGTCCGCCGCCACCTCGACCATGTCCGGCCCGTACGCCTCCGGGTTGACCACCCGTAGGACGAGCGCGAAGGTGCCGTCCTGCCCGTACTTCCGGGCGAGTTCGCGGTGGTGGGTGACCAGGTAGCGCACCCCCGCCTGGTTGGCGATGCCGGTCTGGCCGGCGACCAGGAACACCGGGCGGCCGCCGTCCGGGGTGGCGAGCCGGGCGAGCAGGGTGTGCGTCTGGTCGCGGCCGGCGGTGAAGTCCCGTTCGCCGACCACGATCACGTTGCTGCCCCGCTCGGGACCGGAGGTGATCAGCACACCGGGCAGACCCCAGGCCACGTGCGCGGCCATCCGCTCGTTGCTGACAGGACCGCCCAGGCACAGCTCGGTCTTGGCGCCCAGGCCGCGGTGCGCGGCGTCGTGGGCGACCAGTTCGGGCCGCGCCCCGCACTCCTCGACCAGCCCGGCCAGCCACATCAGCGCGTAGGCGTCGCGCCGGGTGACGGTGTGTTCGTGCGAGCCCGTCCCGATGCTGCGCGGCACCACGATCAGGCACTCGCTGCCGCCCGGCAGCCCGAAGAACTCCCGAACCCGCTCGGTCCTGCGGCGCCGCCGCAGCACCTGGGCCAGCCAGCCGAGGGCGGCGCTGATCGCGCTGGCCACCAGGCCGAGCACCACGTTGAGCACGCTGTCGGTCATCGCCGTCCTCCTCCCTGTCCGAGACCTCGGCCAGCTTATGGGGGAGGGATACGGCTGTCGTCGGTCGGTTGACCCAGGTCTGCCGCGCGGATTTTGTCGGATCCGGACCGTCCGGTCAGCTCCCGGTACGGGTCCAGAGGTCGGTGATGCGGACGTCGAGGTCGGCGAGCAGCCGGCGCAGCAGCGGCAGGGAGAGGCCGATGACGTTGCCCGGGTCGCCGTCGATGCCGTCGACGAACGGCGCCGAGCGACCGTCCAGGGTGAAGGCCCCGGCCACGTACAGCGGTTCGCCGGAGGCCACGTACGCGGCGATCTCGGCGTCGTCCGGGGTGCCGAAACGGACGGTGGTGGAGGCGGTGGCCGAGGACTGCCGGCCGGTCGCGGTGTCGATCACGCAGTGGCCGGTGCGCAGCTCCCCGGCGCGTCCGCGCATCGACTGCCAGCGGGCCAGCGCCTCGGCGGCGTCGGCGGGCTTGCCGAGGGCCAGGCCGTCCAGCTCCAGGACGGAGTCGCAGCCGATCACCAGCTCGCCGTCGGCGAGTTCGGCGGCGACGGCCTTCGCCTTGGCCTCGGCCAGGACGAGCGCGAGCTCGGCGGGGGTGGCGGCGGTGATCGCGTCCTCGTCGACGCCGCTGACCACCACGCGCGGGTCGAGGCCCGCCTGGCGCAGCAGCCCGAGGCGGGCGGGGGAGGCGGAGGCGAGGACGAGGGCGCGCTGGTCGGTCATGCCCACCAGCCTAGGGGGTGCCGCTATCCGCCGTTCGGGTGAACGATTCAGCTGAACGGGCGGGAGAGCATCATCAGCACGGCGCCGACGAGCACCAGCGCGGCGAGCACCTTGCCGGCCCGTTGCATCCGCGCCTGCATCCGACGGGCCTCGGGCGAGGGCTCGTCACGGGGATCTGACCAGAGCACCCGTCCAGGGTGCGTCGCACGGGGGTGCGGGCGCCTGAGTATCCGTACTCAGGTTCCGGGCGAAGCGGGCGCCGGACAGCTCGCGGGGCGGGAAGCCGACCGGCTTCCCGCCCCGCGCGGCGGACGTCAGTGCGCCCAGCCCGAGGTCCGCCAGGCGTTCACGCCAGGGCGGACGGCGGGGCGCAGCAGGCGGGCGCGGTCGCTCCAGGGGGAGGCCGGGCCGACACCGGCCAGGCGCGCCGCCTCGGCGGCGGCCTGCGCGGCGGCGGCCCGGGCCTGGACCACCGCCAGGACGGTGGCCAGCTCCTCGGGGGTCGGCTGCCCGTGCAGTACGTGGATCGGGGACATGGCTGGTTCTCTCCCGACAGGGACGGGGCCTACAGGGGGATGTTGCCGTGCTTCTTCGGCGGCAGCACCTCGCGCTTGCCGCGCAGCGCCCGCAGGCCGCGGACGATGTGCCGGCGGGTCTCGCTCGGCGCGATCACCGCGTCCACGTAGCCGCGCTCGGCCGCCAGGTAGGGGTTCAGCAGGGTGTCCTCGTACGAGGCGATCAGCTCGGCCCGCTTCTCCTCGACGGTGCCGGCCGCCTCGGCCTCGGCGATCTCCCGGCGGTGCAGGATGTTGACCGCGCCCTGCGCGCCCATCACGGCGATCTGCGCGGTCGGCCAGGCCAGGTTGAGGTCGGCGCCCAGGTGCTTGGAGCCCATGACGTCGTACGCGCCGCCGAAGGCCTTGCGGGTGATCACGGTGATCAGCGGGACGGTGGCCTCGGCGTAGGCGTAGATCAGCTTGGCGCCGCGCCGGATGATGCCGTCCCACTCCTGCTCGGTGCCCGGCAGGAAGCCGGGTACGTCCACGAAGGTCAGCACCGGGACGTTGAAGGAGTCGCAGGTGCGGATGAAGCGGGCGGCCTTCTCGCTGGCGTTGATGTCCAGGCAGCCGGCCAGGTCCATCGGCTGGCTGCCGACGATGCCGACGGACTGGCCCTCGACTCGGCCGAAGCCGGTGATGATGTTGCCCGCGTACAGCGGCTGGGTCTCCAGGAACTCGCCGTCGTCGACGACGTGCTCGATCACCTTGCGCATGTCGTACGGCTGGTTCGCCGAGTCCGGCACGATGGTGTCGAGTTCGAGGTCCTCCTCGGTGACCGTGAGGTCGGCCTGCTCGGGGTAGGACGGCGGGTCGCTGAGGTTGTTGGAGGGCAGGTACGAGAGCAGGCTCTTGACGTACTCGATCGCCTCCTTCTCGTCCGCGGCCAGGTAGTGGGCGTTGCCCGACTTGGTGTTGTGGGTGCGCGCGCCGCCCAGCTCCTCCATCGCGACGTCCTCGCCGGTGACGGTCTTGATCACGTCGGGGCCGGTGATGAACATGTGCGAGGTCCGGTCGGCCATCACCACGAAGTCGGTGATCGCGGGGGAGTACACCGCGCCGCCCGCGCAGGGGCCCATGATCAGCGAGATCTGCGGGATGACGCCGGAGGCGTGCACGTTGCGGCGGAAGATCTCGCCGTACAGGCCGAGCGAGACCACGCCCTCCTGGATCCGGGCGCCGCCGGAGTCGTTGATGCCGATGACCGGGCAGCCGGTCTTCAGCGCGAAGTCCATCACCTTGACGATCTTCTCGCCGAAGACCTCGCCGAGGGAGCCGCCGAAGACGGTGAAGTCCTGGGCGAACACGGCGACCTGGCGGCCGTCCACGGTGCCGTAGCCGGTCACCACGCCGTCGCCGTACGGCCGGTTCTTCTCCTGGCCGAAGTTGGTCGAGCGGTGCCGGGCGAACTCGTCGAACTCCACGAAGGAGTCCTCGTCCAGCAGTTCCACGACCCGCTCACGGGCGGTCAGCTTGCCCTTGGCGTGCTGCTTCTCCACGGCCTTCGCGGAGCCGGAGTGCACCGCCTCGTCCAGCCTGCGCCGCAGGTCGGCGAGCTTGCCGGCGGTGGTGTGGGGGTCGTACGGCGCCTCGGTCATCCGGTGGCTCTCCCTGATCCATGGCCGCGACCTGTTCGAGTGCGCGCGGGGCCGGGTGGTGGGCCCGCGCATGAGGGCAGGGCGGCGCTACGAACTACCGCTGGGTAGCGTAGCCAGCGCGCAGGGCGATGCGTCATGTCCTGGCGTTATGGCCATCAACACAGTGTGTCCCCGCCCGTTCTGCGGGACGATGGGGCGGCCTGCGTCCCGTACCCGATCTAGGGTTTCCCCATGACCGATCGCGAGACCCCCCGCCGTAGCGGGCTGCGCGGCTTCGGCCACGCCGGACCGTCGCCCTGGACCGACCTGGACCGTCCGCCGCTGGACGAGGAGGCGCTGCGCCACGACCTGCTCGTCCCGGGCGGCCTGTGGACCTCCCTGGACGTCGTCTCCGAGACCGGCTCCACCAACAGCGACCTCGCCGCCCGCGCCGCGGCGGGCGCCGGGCAGGGCGCGGTGCTGGTGGCCGAGGCGCAGAGCGCCGCCCGCGGCCGACTGGACCGGCGGTGGACGGCCCCGCCCCGCTCCGGGCTGTTCCTGTCCGTGCTGCTGCGCCCCGAGGAGGTGCCGGTCGAGCGGTACGGCTGGCTGCCGATCCTGGTCGGGGTGGCCGCGGCGAGCACGCTGGGCCGGGTCGCCGGGGTCGAGGTCGGGCTGAAGTGGCCCAACGACCTCCAGGTGGAGATCGACGGCGCGGAGCGCAAGCTCGGCGGCATCCTCACCGAGCTGGCCGGCGGCGCGGTGGTGGTCGGCATGGGCCTCAACGTCTCGCTGCGCGAGCCGGAGCTGCCCGTCCCCACCGCCGCCTCGCTCGCGCTGGCCGGCGCCTCGACGACCGACCGGGGCACCCTGCTGCGCGCCCTGCTGCGCGAGTTCGCCGAGCTCTACCGGGACTGGACGGCCGCCGCGGGCGACCCGCACGCCAGCGATCTGCTGCGCGCCTACGTGGACCGCTGCAGCACGCTGGGCCGCCAGGTGAAGGTGCACCTGCCGGGCGACCGCGAGCTGGTCGGCGAGGCGGTGGCGGTGGACGGCGACGGGCGGCTGGTGGTCCGCACGCCTGACGGCGTACGCCGGGCGGTCGGCGCGGGCGACGTGGTCCACGTGCGCCCCGAGCCCCGCTGAACGGCAGTCTTCACCTCCCCTTGACCCGGGCTGATGCCCCGGATCCGACGATTCCGTGCGAACATTCCACCTGGCAGCGGTGTGAGGCGCGCCACTGCCCGCCCGGGTGGCGGACGGCGCGCCCGGACACGTAGGACACGAGGCGAGTGCGGCGAGCGCACGGGGACGGACCGGTGGCAGAGGACGGCAGCAGCGGCGCGACGGCGGGCAGCAACGACCCCACGGTCGCGCTCGAACTGGAACGCCTGATCCTGGACGCGCCGCGCCGCTACACCCCGTACCAGGCGGCGCGCGCCGCCGACGTCCCGATGGAGCTGGCCACCCGGTTCTGGCGCGCCATGGGCTTCCCCGACATCGGCCAGTCCAGGGCGCTCACCGACGGCGACGTGATCGCGTTGCGGCGCCTGGCGGGCCTGGTGGAGTCCGGGCTGCTCAGCGAGTCGATGGCGATCCAGGTGGCCCGGTCCACCGGCCAGACCACGGCCCGGCTGGCCGGCTGGCAGATGGACACCTTCCTGGAGAACCTCACCCAGTCCGTCGAGCCCGGGCTGACCCGCGCCGACGTCGCGTACCCGCTGGTCGAGCTGCTGCTGCCGGAGCTGGAGCAGTTCCTGGTGTACGTCTGGCGGCGCCAGCT
The DNA here is from genome assembly GCF_053598615.1 of Kitasatospora sp. NPDC001095. Classification (NCBI taxonomy): domain Bacteria; kingdom Bacillati; phylum Actinomycetota; class Actinomycetes; order Kitasatosporales; family Streptomycetaceae; genus Kitasatospora; species Kitasatospora sp. NPDC001095. The sequence goes on from NZ_JBSFKQ010000003.1 coordinate 268,625, forward strand.
GGCGGCGGTCACCGGCCGGGTGGTGCAGGCCGCCGAGGACAACGAGATCACCAGCGGGCGGCTCGCCGTCGGCTTCGCCGACCTGGTCGGCTTCACCCGGTTGTCCCGGCGGCTGGAGGAGGAGGAGCTCGGCGAGCTGGTCGAGACCTTCGAGAACACCTGTTCGGATCTGATCGCCGGCCAGGGCGGCCGGGTGATCAAGACCCTCGGCGACGAGATCCTCTACGTCTCCGAGGACCCGGCGACCGCCGCCGAGATCGCGCTGAGCCTGATCGACGCGCTGGCCGGGGACGACACCATCCCGCCGCTGCGAGTCGGCATGGCCTTCGGCACGGTCACCTCGCGGATGGGCGACGTCTTCGGCACCACCGTCAACCTGGCCAGCCGGCTCACCTCGATCGCGCCCAAGGACGCCGTGCTGATCGACGGCGAGTTCGCCGCCGCGCTGGAGCAGAACGGCAGCGTCGCCCCGGCCGACTCGGAGGGGCCCGGCCTGGCCGAGGCGCTGTCGGCCGCGGCCGGGATGCCCGCCTCCGGACTGCCGATGCCGGCCCCGGACACCGGGGCGCGCTTCCACCTGCAGCCGATGTGGCGGCGGCCGGTGCGGGGGCTCGGGCTGGTCGAGCCGTGGCTGCTCAGCCGGCGGCTGAAGGCCGAATAGCGGCCCGCCGGCGGGGAAGCGTGCGGGTGGAGGAAACCGTCCGCGGTGCGGTCGTTCGCGGGTGCGCCTCCCTGTGGTGGGTTCGGTGCCCCGGGCGCCGTACGGGTGGGGCCGGGTGGCGGGCGTCCTGACGGCGCCGCGGTCCGTCCGGGCAAACAGGGCATAACCGAATGAAACCGCCATAGTCTTGGTGCAAGCGGCCGGTCGGGTGCGGCCGGCCGACGGGGGTCCGGCAGGACCGAGCACAGGGAGCGAGGCGAGCCGGTGAGCAGTGAGGCGATCATGACGGACCGCGACTGCGACTGCGACCGCGGCGGGTCGCGGCACCCCGAGCCGCTGCCCGACCTGAGGCTGCAGTCCGTGGTCGAGCTGGCCCAGGACATGGCCGCCGCACTCACCCCGCTGGAGGCCGTCCGGGCCGCCGCCGCCCGTGCCACCGAGGCGCTCGGCGCCACCATGGCCGCCGTCTCGGTCTGGGACCGCGAGTCCGGCCGGCTGCGGGTCCTGGTCAACCACGGCGAGCTCGCCCCGGGCGAGGAGGAGCTGCCCGAGGACGAGTCGTACCCGGTCGCCGACTTCCCCGAGATCGTCACGTACCTGGAGGAGCGCTGGACCACCGGGCGGCTGCCGCGCGCCTGGCTGCAGAGCGCCGAGAACAGCGAGCCGCACGCCGGGCACGCGCACCCGACCGCCGGCGCGTACTGCCAGGAGCGCGCCGCGGCGCTGCGCCGGCGCGGGCGGGCCTGCTGCGTGGTCGCGCCGATCGTGCTGCACGGCCAGGCCTGGGGCGAGCTGTACATCGCCCGGTCCGCCGGGATGCCCGAGTTCACCGAGGCCGACGCCGACTACGCGACACTGCTCGCCGCCCAGGTCTCGGCCGGGCTGGCGCAGACCGAGCGCCTCGCCGACCTGCGCCGGCTCGCCTTCTCCGACCCGCTCACCGGCCTGGCCAACCGGCGGGCCGTCGACGCCAGGCTGGAGAGCGCGCTGGAGGCGCACAACCGGGACGGCACCGTGGTCTCGCTGGTGGTCTGCGACGTCAACGGGCTGAAGCGGGTCAACGACCAGCTCGGCCACGAGATGGGCGACCGGCTGCTGGAACGGTTCGCCCACCAGCTCTCGCTGGCCGCCGCCAAGCTCCCCGGCAGCCTCGCCGCGCGGCTCGGCGGCGACGAGTTCTGCCTGCTGGTGGAGGGTCAGAAGGCCGACGAGGTGGTCGCCGTCGCCGAGGAGATGTGCGCCCGGGCGCTCGCGCTCTCCGAGGGCGAGGGCGTGGCCTGCGGCGTCGCCTCCACCGGGGACTCGATCGGGCCCGTCACCACCCCCGACCGGCTGTTCCGGCTCGCCGACGCCGCCCAGTACCGGGCCAAGGCCGCCCGGGCCGCCCACCCCGTGGTCGCCGGGCGCAGCCACGGCCCCGGCTTCTCGCCCGACCCCACGGTGCTGCTCGCCGACGCCGCCGACCCGCACCACCGGGCGGACGGGCGGCGCGTGCCGGGCGGCCGGGCCGGCGCGGGCGACCGGCGGCGGTTCCGGGGCGCCGCCCGCAGCGCCGACCCTGGGCAGCTGCTCACCGCGGTGCTCGCCTCCCTCGACCAGGCCGCCCTGACCCGGGCCGTCCACCCGGCGGACACCCTCGGCAAGCTGGTCGTGGTCGCCGAGGCCTCCGCCCGGCTGCTGGATGCCGTCGGCTGGTGGGTCTCGTACGTCCCGCCCGGCTCCCATCTGATGCGCACCTCCCAGCACGCCGTCTACCGGATGACCAGCGGCCCCAGCAGTGTCCGCGCCGAGACCCAGCGGGCCCAGATCGAGGCCCCCGACGCGGTCTTCGACCTCCGGCACTACCCGATGACCCGCCGGGCCGTCCGCGGCGGCGCCTTCGCCCTGCGGGCGGGCGCGGCCGGCAACGACCCGGCGGAGGAGGCGATGCTGGTCGTCTCCGGCTACCGGGGCATGGTCGCCGCCGGCGGCCAGAACGCGGCGGGCGGCTGGCTGGTGGAGCTCTTCGCCGACGACGCCACCCTGCCGCTGGGCCAGGCCGCCTGCGCCATGCGCGCCCTGGTCTCGGTCGCCCTGTCGGGGCCGGCCTCGCCGCCGGTGGTGTGAGGCGGGAGTTGCGCCCAGGGCCGGTCGGAGGCCCCGTCGGCCGGGCCCCGGCCCGGGTCCGGCCGCGCCGTGTGCGGATTCGGTGACGGGGGTGTTCCGGGTGGGTCGCGGTCGGCGCCCGGGGGATGCCGGGGGCGGGCGGGGTGGTGGAAGGTGGGGCGACGGTGTTCCGGGGAACGGGGGGTTCGGCCGTGGGTGGACGGTGGGCGGGTGCGGCGGTGGCCGGGGTGCTGGTGCTCGGGGGCGCGGTGGCGGGGGCCGCCCCGGCGTCGGCGGTGCCGGCGGCGCGGACGGCCGGGGCGGTGCCGGCGGTCGGGGCGGTGCGGGCGGCGCCCGAGCGGGCGCCTCAGCCGCGGGCTTCCGAGGGGGCGCACCGGATCACGGAGTCCACGCTGTCCGCGTCGAAGTCGAGGAGGCGCACGGTGCGGCACGGCTCCCACGGCGGGTTCGGCGGGCTGTTCACCTGGTTCGGCGTCGTCCTGCTGCTCTGCGTGCTGACCGTGGTGCTGGCGGTGTTCTGGTTCAGGCGTCGGAACCGGCTCCGTCCGCAGGCGGGTTGAGGGCCCGTAGGGCGGCGTCGACCAGGCGGTCGGCGTGCTCGTGGGTGAGCGGGCCGAGCCGGTACTGCCAGCGGTAGTAGATCGGGCCGTAGACCAGCTCGACGGCCAGGTCGAGGTCGGCGTCGGCGGCGATCTGGCCGGCCTCGCGGGCGCTGCGCAGGCGGTCGCGGGTGACCTCCAGCAGGGGGTCCAGCAGGCGGGTGCGGTACTCGGTGTGCAGCGCCGGGTCGTTGAGGATCTCGGCGACGATCGCCCGGTAGGTGCGGTCGGTGCCCGGGTCGCGGAGTTCGTCGCTGGTGGGGCGCAGGACGGCGCGGAGGTCGGCGGCGAGGTCCCCGGTGTCGGGGAGGGCGAGGCCGCCGTCGTGCTCGCCGGCGGCGAGGAAGGCGTCGAAGACGACGGCGCCCTTCGAGGGCCACCACCGGTAGATGGTCTGCTTGCCGACGCCGGCCCGGGCGGCGATCGCCTCGATGGTCAGCTTGCCGTAGCCGACTTCGGCGACGAGTTCGGTGGCGGCGGCGAGGACGGCGGCGCGGGCGCGCTCGCTGCGGCGGGCGGGGTCGGGGGCGGTTCTGGAAGCCATGGGGAAAAGTCTATGCCGAATGACGAGACGAGACGTATTGTCTTCTCAAGCCATGCGAGACGGAACGTCTCGTCTCATTCGCTATCCCCGGAGGTGCCCGTGAACCGCCCCGCACACATCCTGATGGTCTCCGTACCGGCCCACGGGCACGTCAACCCGAGCCTCGCCGTGATCGCCGAGCTGGTCGCCCGGGGCCACCGGGTCAGCTACCTCAACGACCCCTCCTTCCGCGAGACCGTCGAGTCCACCGGGGCCGCCCTCGTCCCGTACCCGACGAAGCTGCCGCTCACCGACGACCCCGGCGGCTGGCCGGCGGACCCGGTGGCGATCCAGGACGTCTTCCTGGACGACACGCTGGCGGCGTGGTCCGTCCTGCTGGAGGCCTTCGAGGACGACCGCCCCGACCTGGTGCTGTACGACATCGCGGGCTTCGCCGGCCGGGCGTTCGGCGAGCGGCTGGGGGTGCCGGTGGTGCAGCTGTCGTCCACCTTCGTCGGCTGGGAGGGCGTCGAGGAGGACATGGCCGAGGTCTTCGAGGCGATCCGCACCGGCCCCGGCGGCCCCGAGCACCACCGCCGGTTCGCCGACTGGCTGGTCGAGGCCGGCGCGGTGCAGCGCGACGTGGAGGCCTTCAAGGGCCGTCCGGAGCGGGCGATCGCGCTCGTCCCGCGCGCCCTGCAGCCCAACGCCGACCGGGTCGACGAACGGCGGATCAGCTTCGTCGGGCCCTGCTTCGGCGACCGCGCCCACCAGGGGCGGTGGCAGCGGCCGGCCGGTGCGGAGAAGGTGCTGCTGGTCTCGCTGGGCTCGGCGTTCACCCACCACCCGGCGTTCTACCGCGCCTGCGTCCAGGCCTTCGGCGACCTGCCGGGCTGGCACACGGTGCTGCAGATCGGCGCGCACACGGACCCGGCCGAGCTCGGCGAGGTGCCGGACACCGTCGAGGTGCACCGCTGGGTGCCGCAGCTGTCCGTGCTCTCCCAGGCGGACGCCTTCGTCACCCACGCGGGCATGGGCGGATCCAGCGAGGGGCTGTTCCATGCGGTGCCGATGATCGCGGTGCCGCAGGCCGTCGACCAGTTCGCCAATGCGGACGCTCTGGTGGGCCTCGGTGTCGCCCGCCGGCTGGACACCGAGCAGGCCACCCCGGAGGCGCTGCGCGCGGCGCTGCTGGAGCTGGTCGGCGACCCGGCGGTGGCCGAGCGGCTGCGGGAGCTGTCCGCCGCCGGGCGGGCCGAGGGCGGGACCGCCCGGGCGGTCGACCTGATCGAGGCGCAACTCGTGAAGTGAGTGGGGGTGACGGGGGCCACGGCGTGCGACATCGATCCGGAGGGCGGAGAATCCGGATGGCGAGCACCTGTTGTCATATCTTCATTCACCTGATGTGATGGTGTATATGGATATGCACAGTGCTGTGGCCCCCGACGCTCCGCTGGTCCTGGTCGGCAAGGCCGACGTCAGCGCCGAGGACGTCCTGTCCGTCGCCCGGGGCGACGCCCGGGTCGAGATCGGTCCCGACGCGCAGGCCGAGATGGCGGCCGCCCGTGCGCGGATCGACGCCCTCGCGGCCGAGCCGCGTCCCGTCTACGGCGTGTCGACCGGCTTCGGCGCGCTCGCCGTGCGCCACATCAGCCCCGAGCTGCGCGCCCAGCTGCAGCGGTCGCTGGTGCGCTCGCACGCCGCCGGCATGGGGCCCGCGGTCGAGCGCGAGGTGGTCCGCGCGCTGATGTTCCTGCGGATGAAGACGCTGGCCTCCGGCCGCACCGGCGTCCGGCCGCTGGTCGCGCAGACCATGGCCGCCCTGCTCAACGCGGGCATCACCCCGGTGGTGCGGGAGTTCGGCTCGCTCGGCTGCTCCGGCGACCTCGCGCCGCTCTCGCACTGCGCACTGGTCCTGATGGGCGAAGGCACCGCCACCGGCTCGGACGGCGTGGAGAAGCCCGCCGCCGAACTGCTCGCCGCCGCCGGGATAGCGCCGGTCGAACTGCTGGAGAAGGAGGGCCTCGCCCTCATCAACGGCACCGACGGCATGCTCGGCATGCTGGTGATGGCCATCGCCGACCTCCAGCGGCTGTTCACCACCGCCGACATCACCGCGGCGATGACCCTGGAGGCGCTGCTCGGCACCGACAAGGTGCTCGCCCCCGAACTGCACGCCCCGATCCGCCCGCACCCGGGCCAGGCCCTCAGTGCCGCCAACATGCTTGCCGTCCTCAAGGGCTCCGGCCTCACCGGCCACCACCAGGACGACGCCCCGCGCGTCCAGGACGCCTACTCGATCCGCTGCGCCCCGCAGGTCGCCGGCGCCGGCCGGGACACCCTGGCGCACGCCCGGCTGGTCGCCGACCGCGAGCTGGCCGCCTCCGTCGACAACCCGGTGGTGCTGCCGGACGGCCGGGTGGAGTCCAACGGCAACTTCCACGGCGCCCCGGTCGCGTACGTGCTGGACTTCCTCGCCATCGCCGCCGCCGACCTCGGCTCGATCTCCGAGCGCCGCACCGACCGGCTGCTCGACAAGGCCCGCTCGCACGGCCTGCCGGCCTTCCTGGCCGACGACCCGGGCGTGGACTCGGGCCTGATGATCGCCCAGTACACCCAGGCGGCGCTGGTCAGCGAGAACAAGCGGCTCGCCGTCCCGGCCTCGGTCGACTCGATCCCCTCCTCCGCGATGCAGGAGGACCACGTGTCGATGGGCTGGTCGGCCGCGCGCAAGCTGCGCCAGGCGGTGGCCAACCTCGGCCGCATCCTGGCCGTCGAACTCACCGCGTCCGCCCGCGCGCTGGAGATCCGTCAGCAGGCCGACGGGGTCGCCCGGCTCGCCCCGGCCACCGCGGCCGCGCTGGCCGCCGCCCGGGAGGCGGGGGTCGGCGGCGCCGGTCGCGACCGCTTCCTCTCGCCGGACCTGGAGGCGGCCGCCGAGCTGGTCGCCTCCGGCGGTCTGGTGCGGGCGGTCGAGCGGGTCACCGGCCCGCTGGCCTGAGCCGTTGCCGCCGCCGCGGGGTGACCGGGGCTCAGTCCCAGTCCCCCCGCGGGCGGCGGTCCCGCTCGTCCCGGCGGTCGCGGCGGTTGCCCAGCGCGGCCGCGAAGTTGACCCCGACGATGCCCGCCCAGCAGGCCAGCAGGCCGGCGAAGCCACCGGTCTCGGGGCTGCCGGCGATCGCGGTCAGCGGGATGCCGAGAGCGAGCGAGACCACCGCCAGCCGGTTGCCGGCCCGGCCGGAGGCCGACGGACGGTCGCGGTCCCGGCGCCCGCCCCGGCCCCGGTAGGACGGCTCGTAGTCGTCCATCCGCTCGGCCACCGACCGGTCGACCCGGGCGTCCAGCCGGGCGTCGAGCCGCTTCACGAAGGAGTCGACGAGTGCGTCCTCGTACTCCTTGCCGAGTTCCTTGCGGGCCTGGAGAGTGGCGTCGAGGTCGCGCCGCAGTTCGTCCTGACGAGTGTCCATGGAGCAAGCGTGGGGCCGCCGGGACGTCCGGTCCATCCGTTCGCGGGAGGAATCCGGGCGGGCTCAGGGACAAATCAGGGTTCCCCCAAGGGGTGCCCCGAACCCGGCGGGGCCGCCGGACCGCCGCGGCTACCGAACCGACCCGACCGCGGGACGTCTCACCGGACGTCCCGCCGTACGAGACGTCTTTGCCAGTCGCGGCCCGCTCCTGCACAGTCGTCGTCCGAACCGCTCGCACCCGGAGGTACCGCTGATGACCGCCACCGACGAGACCGGCAGCGTCGGACCCTCCGCCCGGCTGCTCCAGCTGTTCGAAGGGCACCGGCTGACGCCGACCCAGCGCCGGATCGCCCACTCGCTGGTGCGGCACGCCACCGAGGCGCCGTTCCTGTCCAGCGTGGAGGTCGCCGAACTCGCGGGCGTCAGCCAGCCGTCCGTCACCCGCTTCGCGGTCGCGCTCGGGTACGACGGCTACCCCGCGCTGCGCAAGCAACTGCGCGAACTCGGCGGCGGCGACCAGGGCGCGCCGGAGAGCCCGGACGACGCCGTGCGCAACGAGCACCAGCAGGCCGTGCTCGCCGAGATCGCCCACCTGCGCCACCTCGCCGAACTCCTCGCCGACCCGGAGCCGATCACCCGGGCCGCCCGGCTGCTCGCCGCCTCCCGCCCGCTGCCGGTGCTCGGACTGCGGGCGGCCTCGGCGCAGGCGCGCGGCTTCGCCTACTTCGCGTCCAAGGTGCACCCGGACATCCGGCTGCTGGACGAGGGCGGCAGCATGCTCGCCGACCGGCTGGAACAGGCCCGGGCGGCCGGGGCCGACGCGCTGCTCTGCTTCGCGCTGCCGCGCTACCCGCGGGAGCTGATGGACGCGCTGACGGTCGCCCGCGAGTGCGGGCTGACGGTGCTCACCGTGGCCGACAGCGCCTTCGCGCCGGTCGCCAAGCTGTCCGACCTGATGCTGCCGGCTGCCGTCGGCACCGGGCTGGTCTTCGACACCGCGTGCGCGCCGATGATGCTCGGCCGGGTGCTGCTGCAGTCCATGTGCGACGAACTCCCGGGCGCCGAAGCCAGGTTGGAGGCGATCGAGCAGTCCGCGGCGGCGCGCGGGCTGTTCCTGGAGTAGTGGCGGGGCGGGGGAGTAGCCGTCACGGACCCGGGCATCCCCTCCTACAGGGGGTGTCACCCATGCGCGTGATCCACGAGATGAAGTTCGTCGCCCGCCTGTCCTCCGGCGCCGACGAGTGGTCCTGCCCCACCTGCGGCCGCCGCGTCACCCTGCGGCGCCTGCCCGACCCCGAACTGACCGTCCTCGACCCGGGCGACGAGTCGGCCGTCCACGTCGGCGTCATCGAACCCGACGCCCGCGCCGCCGCGGCCGCAGAGAAGTACGGCCTCGGCCCCGTCCAGAACATCCCCCGCCCGCCGTCCCCACCCGCCCCGGACGCCGACGACCGCCGCTGGCTCGCCGAGATCGGCATCGACTGGGACGGCGGCGCGGCGGCCTGATTCAGTCTCGGGGCGCGTACAGCGGAAGGCCGGAGGTGTCCAGCTCGGCGGGCAGTGGCGCGGGCAGCGGGACGGGCTCGCCGTACTTGCCGTGCAGGACGCCCTGGTACTCGCCGTCGCGGGGGCGGGTGTGGAGCGTCCAGGCGCCCTTGCGGGGGTCGACCGTGAGGAGGGTCGGCACGCCGGCGACCGCGTACCAGCTGGTCTTGGCGGCGATGAGGCTGACCCGCTCGGAGGTCGAGATGACCTCCACGGCCAATTCGACGTCGTGCGGGTCGGCCAGCCACTCGTCGTCGTCCTCCCAGCCACGGGGCAGGACGACGAGGCCGGGTGTCGCATAGTCCTCCGCGTTGTCGGGCATGGTGATCGACGAGACCTCGTAGGCGCCCAGGCTGTCGGGGAGTCCGGCGTCGAGCTGGCGGGACAGGCGCTTGGTGGTACCCGCGTGCTTGCCGCGGGGTGTCGGGGACATCACCAGGGTTCCTCCGATGATCTGGACACGGAGTCCCGTGCTCCGCTCGATCTCCTCCGCCACATCCCGGAGTCTGCCGGGCCGCACGGTGATGGCCGTCATCGTGTCCTCCGCTCCCTGGTGCTGGGCCGAGTGGCTGGTGTCCGCCGGGTTCAGGCTAGCTCGCCGAGCCGACCGGTGCCGTGGCTGGTCGGATTGTTCCGGGGTCTGGTCGGGAATTGATTGTTTGGATATATTCAGCCGAACCGAGCTTGAATGAATCCATCCGCAGGGAGGCCGGGACATGGTGCAGCAGCAGGTGAGCGGGCCGCGTGAGGTGCGCGCGGCGCGTGGGACGGGGCTGACGGCGCAGGGGTGGCAGCAGGAGGCGGCCCTGCGGATGCTCATGAACAACCTCGACCCGGAGGTGGCCGAGCACCCGTCGAAGCTGGTGGTGTACGGCGGCACTGGCAAGGCGGCGCGGGACTGGCGGTCCTTCGACGCCATGGTGAGGACGCTGGAGGGGCTGAAGCAGGACGAGACCATGCTGGTCCAGTCCGGCCGCCCGGTCGGCGTGATGCAGACCCACGAGTGGGCGCCGCGCGTGCTGATCGCCAACTCCAACCTGGTCGGCGACTGGGCCAACTGGGAGGAGTTCCGCCGGCTGGAGAGCCTCGGGCTCACCATGTACGGGCAGATGACCGCCGGCTCGTGGATCTACATCGGCACCCAGGGCATCCTCCAGGGCACCTACGAGACCTTCGCCGCCGTCGCCAACAAGCGGTACAACGGCTCGCTGGAGGGCACCATCACCCTCACCGCCGGCCTCGGCGGGATGGGCGGCGCCCAGCCGCTGGCCGTCACCATGAACGGCGGCGTGGCGATCTGCATCGACTGCGACCCGTCCCGGATCTCCCGCCGGATCGAGCACCGCTACCTGGACGTCGAGGCCAAGGACCTCTCCCACGCGCTGGAGCTCGCCACCGCGGCCCGCGACAGGAAGCAGCCGCTCTCCATCGGCGTGCTGGGCAACGCCGCCGAGCTGGTCCCGCAGCTGCTCGCGATGGACGCGCCGATCGACATCGTCACCGACCAGACCAGCGCCCACGACCCGCTCAGCTACCTGCCGGTCGGCGTCGACTTCGAGGACATGGCGGACTACGCGGCCGCCAAGCCCGCCGAGTTCACCCAGCGGGCGCGCGAGTCGATGGCCCGGCACGTCGAGGCGATGGTCGGCTTCCTGGACCGCGGCGCCGAGGTCTTCGACTACGGCAACTCGATCCGCGGCGAGGCCCAACTGGCCGGCTACGACCGGGCGTTCGCCTTCCCGGGCTTCGTCCCGGCGTACATCCGCCCGCTGTTCTGCGAGGGCAAGGGCCCGTTCCGCTGGGCGGCGCTGTCCGGCGACCCGCAGGACATCCACAAGACCGACAAGGCCGTCCTCGACCTCTTCCCGGAGAACGAGTCGCTGGCCCGCTGGATCAAGATGGCCCAGGAGAAGGTGCACTTCCAGGGCCTGCCGGCGCGGATCTGCTGGCTCGGCTACGGCGAGCGCGACAAGGCCGGCGAGCGCTTCAACGACATGGTCGCCTCCGGCGAGCTGTCCGCCCCGATCGTCATCGGCCGCGACCACCTGGACTGCGGCTCGGTCGCCTCCCCGTACCGGGAGACCGAGGCGATGCTGGACGGCTCCGACGCGATCGCCGACTGGCCGCTGCTCAACGCCATGGTCAACGTGGCCTCCGGCGCCTCCTGGGTCTCCATCCACCACGGCGGCGGTGTCGGCATCGGCCGCTCGATCCACGCCGGGCAGGTCACCGTCGCCGACGGCACCGCGCTCGCCGGGGAGAAGATCCGCCGGGTGCTCACCAACGACCCGGGCATGGGCGTCATCCGGCACGTGGACGCCGGGTACGACCGGGCCACCGAGGTCGCCGCCGAGCGTGGGGTCCGCGTCCCGATGGGTGAGCTGTGACCTCGTCGTTCGAAGAGATGTGGGCGGAGCTGCTCCCGGTGGGCCGCTCCGCCGCCTCCGGCGGCTACCGCCGCTTCGCCTGGAACTCCGCCGACGCCGAGTGCCGCGCCTGGTTCGAGCAGCAGGCCCGTAGCCGCGGCCTGACGTACGAGCTGGACCGCAACGGCAACCAGTGGGCCTGGCTGGGCGACCCGAACGGGCACGGGGCGGTCGTCACCGGCTCGCACCTGGACTCCGTCCCGGACGGCGGCGCCTTCGACGGCCCGCTCGGCGTGGTCTCCTCCTTCGCCGCGCTGGACGAACTGCGCTCCCGCGGCGCCGAGTTCACCAAGCCCCTGGCGATCGTCAACTTCGGCGACGAGGAGGGCGCCCGGTTCGGCGTGGCCTGCATCGGCTCCCGGCTGACCGCCGGCGTCCTCGGCCGCGAGCAGGCGTACGAGCTGCGCGACGCGGACGGCCTGCGGCTGCCCGACGCGATGGAGAAGGCCGGCTACGACCCGACCGCGATCGGCGCGGACGACGACCGGCTGGCCCGGATCGGCGCCTTCGTCGAACTCCACGTCGAGCAGGGCCGCTTCCTCGCCGAGGGGCAGCCGGTCGGCGTGGCCGGCGCGATCTGGCCGCACGGCCGCTGGCGGTTCGACTTCCACGGCGAGGCCAACCACGCCGGCACCACCCGGATCGAGGACCGCCACGACCCGATGCTGACCTACGCCAACACGGTGCTCGCCGCCCGCAAGAAGGCCAAGCAGGCGGGCGCGCTGGCCACCTTCGGCAAGGTCGCCGTCGAACCCAACGGCACCAACGCGATCGCCTCGCTGGTGCGCGGCTGGCTGGACTCCCGGGCGGCCGACGAGCGCACCCTCACCGCGCTGGTCGCCGGGATCGAGCAGGCCGCCGCCGAGCGCGGCGGGCGCGACGGCGTCCGGGTCGAGCTGACCCGCGAGTCGTACACCCCGGTGGTGGACTTCGACGGGCCGCTGCGCGACCGGCTGGCCGAGCTGCTGGACGCCCCGGTGCTGCCCACCGGCGCGGGACACGACGCCGGCATCCTGGCCTCGGCGATCCCGACCGCCATGCTGTTCGTGCGCAATCCCACCGGCGTCTCCCACTCCCCGGCCGAGCACGCCGAACCGGCCGACTGCCTGGCCGGGGTCGCCGCCCTCGCCGACGTACTGGAGGACCTGGCGTGTCAGTGACCACGACGACGTACTGGGCGCAGTACGCCTGGCTGCCGCACGACGACGGGCCTGCGGTCGAGCAGGACGTGCTGATCACCACCGGCCCCGGCGGGACGATCGCCGCCGTCACCCCGGACAGCGGCCCCTGCCCGCCCGGCGCCGTCCGGCTCGACGGGCTGCTCCTGCCCGGCCAGGCCAACGCCCACTCGCACGCCTTCCACCGGGCGCTGCGCGGGCACGTCCAGGTCGGCTCCGGCACCTTCTGGACCTGGCGCGACACCATGTACCGGTTCGCCGGCGCGCTGGACCCGGACCGCTACCTGGAACTCGCCACCGCCGTCTACGCCGAGATGGCGCTGGCCGGCATCACCGCCGTCGGCGAGTTCCACTACCTGCACCACGCGCCCGGCGGCGCCCGGTACACCGATCCGAACGCGATGGGCGAGGCGCTGATCGAGGCCGCCGCCCGGGCCGGCATCCGGATCACCCTGCTGGACACCTGCTACCTCTCCTCCGGCTTCGGCGCCGAGCCGACCAAGCCGCAGCAGCGGTTCAGCGACGGCGACGCGCAGGCCTGGGCGGCCCGGGCGGACGCGCTCAAGCCGCGCGAGCACGCCCGGATCGGCGCCGCCATCCACTCGGTGCGGGCCGTCCCGGCCGAGCAGCTGGGCACCGTCGCGCACTGGGCGGCGACGCGCGGGGCGCCGCTGCACGTCCACCTGTCCGAGCAGACCGCCGAGAACGACGCCTGCCTGGCCGCGCACGGCGTCACCCCGACCCGGCTGCTCGCCGACCACGGCGCGCTCGGCCCGCGCACCTCGGCCGTGCACGCCACCCACCTGACCGACGAGGACGTCCGGCTGCTCAGCGACTCCTCCACCACGGTCTGCATGTGCCCCACCACGGAGCGGGACCTCGCGGACGGCATCGGCCCGGCCCGCCGGCTCGCCTCGGCGGGCTCGCCGATCACCCTGGGAAGCGACAGTCACGCGGTGATCGACCCGTTCGAGGAGGCCCGGGCGCTGGAGCTGGACGAGCGGCTGCGCACCCGCACCCGCGGCCACTGGACGGCCGGCGCCCTGCTGCGGGCCGGCGGCGAGGACGGGCACGCCTCGCTGGGCTGGCCGGAGGCCGGGCGGATCGAGGCGGGGGCGCTCGCCGACTTCACGGTGATCGCGCTGGATACGGTGCGTACGGCGGGGCCGCCGCCGAGGCTGGGCGCGGAGATCGCCGTCTTCGCGGCCTCGGCGGCGGACGTCCGGCACCTGGTGGTCGGCGGGCGGCACGTCGTCCGGGACGGCGTGCACCAGCTGGTGGCCGACGTGCCGGGCGCGCTGCGGCGCTCGATCAGCGCGCTGAGCTGCTGACCCTTCCCCCCACCTTCCTCCGAGAGGCCTTGTCTTGAGCACCCTGATCACCGGAATCGGCAGCCTGGTCACCAACGACCCCGAGCAGGGCACCGGGCCGCTCGGCCTGCTGACCGACGCGGCCGTGGTGGTCGACGGCGGCACCGTCGCCTGGGTCGGCCCGGCCGCGCAGGCCCCGGCGGCGGACGAGCGCTTCGACGCCGGGGGCCGGGCCCTGCTGCCCGGCTTCGTCGACTCGCACGCCCACCTGGTGTTCGCGGGAGACCGCACCGCCGAGTTCAACGCCCGGATGTCCGGGCAGGCATATTCGGCGGGCGGCATCCGGACCACGGTGGCGGCCACCCGGGCGGCGAGCGACGCCGAACTGGACGCCAACCTGGCCCGGTTCGTCCGGGAGGCGGTGCGCCAGGGCACCACCACGATCGAGTGCAAGTCCGGCTACGGGCTGACGGTCGAGGACGAGGCGCGGGCGCTGCGGATCGCGGCCAAGCACACCCCGGAGACGACGTACCTGGGCGCCCACGTGGTCGCCCCCGAGTACGCCGAGGACCCGGCGGGGTATGTGGACCTGGTCACCGGCGAGATGCTGGACGCCTGTGCCCCGCACGCCCGCTGGGTGGACGTGTTCTGCGAGAAGGGCGCCTTCGACGGGGACCAGGCGCGGGCCGTGCTGACGGCGGGGATCGAGCGCGGGCTCACGCCGAGGGTGCACGCCAACCAGCTGACGTACGGGCCCGGCGTGCAGCTGGCGGTGGAGCTGGGGGCCGCCTCGGCGGACCACTGCACCCACCTGACGGACGAGGACGTGGCGGCGCTGGCCGGCTCGGCGACGGTCGCGACCCTGCTGCCGGGGGCGGAGTTCTCCACCCGGGCCGAGTACCCGAGCGGGCGCCGGCTGCTGGACGCGGGCGCGGTGGTGGCGCTCTCGACGGACTGCAACCCGGGCTCCAGTTTCACGAGTTCGATGGCGTTCTGCATCGCGGTCGCGGTACGGGAGATGGGGATGACCCCGGACGAGGCGGTCTGGGCGGCGACTGCGGGCGGGGCCCGGGCCCTGCGGCGCGCGGACGTCGGTACGGTCACGGTCGGCGCGCGTGCGGACCTGCTGCTGCTCGACGCCCCCTCGCACGTCCACCTGGCCTACCGCCCGGGCGTGCCGCTGACGGCGGCGGTCTGGCGGGCGGGCGTCCGGGAGGTCTGACCCTCGGGGGTGTGGACGGCCCCCGCGCTCCCCGTTGGTGGCGGGCGCGGGGGCTTCCCGCTCAGGCGTCGGCGATCAGGTGGTCGAACTCGCCTGCCTTGGCGCCTTGGAGGAACTTGGCGAACTTGAGGCGGGTGGTGCGGACGATGACGTCACCCTCGTCGGACTCGCGGAGCTCGATCACCCCTTCACGTGCGCGCACCTCGACGCAGTTGTTGGCTGCTTCGCTGAAGCTGGCCTTCTGCCATTCGGAGCTGGTCATGAGAGTCAGGCTAGCCACCGGCGGCCTCTTGTGGGGAGCGAGAGGCCGCCGGAACGATTCACTCAGGGACTGGTGATGAGGTGGTCGAACTCGCCTGCCTTGGCGCCTTGGAGGAACTTGGCGAACTTGAGGCGGGTGGTGCGGACGACGATGTCCGCGTCGTCGGACTCGCGTACTTCGACCAAACCGTCGATGGAACGCACCTCGACGCAGTTGTCGCTTGAGGCCGAGTAGCTGGACTTCTGCCACGCGGAGCTAGACATACTTGCCTGCCATTTCATCCTTGATCGACTGCATGAGGTCACGCGACTTCTCCTCGGAGAGCGCTGTGGAGTCCATCATGGCAAGGAGGGCGCGGAACCTTGTGAGGTGGGCTGGGCTGTCGAAGAGCTGGCCACCATGGCCTGTGTCCATCTGTGCCGCGTCCAGGTCCGTTATCGGCCCATCGGCGTAGGTGAAGTTCTCGCACGGGCTCGGGACAGCGCCGGCAGCGAACGGTACGACTCGGACCGAAATGCTGGGCTGCTCCGAGTCGGCGATGAGTGCGTCGATCTGCTCGATGTTGACCTTCGGATCGCTGAACTGCATGCGCAGGGCTGCCTCGTGGATGAAGGCAGAATACGGCGTCGCTCCAGATCGGATGATGCGCTGTCGCTGCATGCGGAAGGCCGTCTTGAGATCGACCTCGTGACGCCGCGGTGGCGGGTAGGCCTGAGCGAACAACGCAGCCGTGTAGGCGCCGGTCTGGAGCAGGCCAGGCACGAAGGTGGTTCCGTAGACCGAGAGCCGGCGGGCGTGGCCCTCCAGTTCGGCGATGTCGAGGAAGTCCGTTGCCAGGGTTTCTCGGTACTCCTCCCACCACCCTGGCTTGCCTCGCTCGGTGATGATGTCGGCGAGCGCGTCGATCAGCGGCTGGTTGGAACACATGCATGTTGTGGCAATCGTGTGCAACCGCTCCACGCTGATTCCGATCTTCCCCGCCTCCATCTGCGTTACCTGGGCCGGATTCATGCCGACCGCTCGGCCGAGCTGGCTGCCGCCGAGGCCGACCTGCTCTCGCATCCTCCGCAGTTCTGTTCCCAGCCTGCGCTGACGAAGTGTGGGGTTCGTGCGAGCCATGGTTCCTTCCGGGGCGAGGGTGGTTCCAGTCTGCCGCGCTGGCCTGACCTGGGTCCATCTGAAGCTGCCAGCCACGATCGAGGGAATATTTGGATTCCATGGAAATTTTGTCATGAATCTGAGTTATCGTCGTTCACGGCTCGATCCGACGGATCGTCAGTAATGCCTGCATCCACGGCAGTAGGAGCCTGCTGCCCATGCGCCGCAGAGCAGTCGCACCACGGCCTGGCTCACGGTGACGACCGTCATCACCTCTTCCCACACCACAGCCTCACGGAGGTTCCCGTGTGCACCCGTAATGCCCCCTCGCTCACCCTCTCCCGCCAGGCCCTGCGGGACGCCATGACCCGCAGCGGCGGCTGGGACGGCGACACCATCTTCAACGCCGAACTCGCCCTGATGGAGCTCGTCGTCAACGCCTGGCGGCACGGCGACACCCCCGCGCCCGTCGTCTGGTTCTCCGTCCTCGGCCGTACCCTCCGGGTCACCGTCTCCGACGAGAGCGACGCCCTCCCTCAGCAGCGAACCCCCACCGACTCCGCCGAGTCCGGCCGGGGCCTCCAACTCGTCGCCGGGCTCACCCACCGCTGGGGCGTCGACCCGCAGAAGCGCGGCAAGAGCATCTGGTATGAGCTGGACTCCCTCGCGTGACCCGCGGCCCCATCCTGCCGGAGGACCCCCGGATGCGCGACTACACAAAGCCCCAACTCATGGCCCTACTGGGCGAGTTGCACCAGCGCGCGGCCTGCCGCACGGGCTCCTCTGGGGGTCCGCCTCGCCGGGCGAGACCACCATCGACGGCCGCATCCTGATCGACTTCGGGAATGCGCCGGTGAGCACTCTGCTCAACCTCCTCCACCTGCTCCGCGACCTGGACGATGACGATGAGGAGTGGCACCGGTGAGGTTCTTCGTCGGTGCGATCCTCGTAGCCCTGCTCGCCATCGCCACCGTCGCCCTCGGCGCCATCGCGACCCTCGACATCCCCCGCCCCGAGGACCGCGACGACCAACGCTGAACCACGCGAAGGCCTCGCCCACCCCGGGCGAGGCCTCGCAGGCGCTCGTGCGCCCTGCGCGGTTGTGTGACGTTCCCAAGTATCAATCCAGGTAGGCCAAGGCACCCGCTACCAGCGAACGCGCCGCTGCGCCCCGCACTGCCCCCTGCGAGAGCCGGTCAAAGGCGCGGGCATACAGGTCGACCTGGCTGGGCTGTGTGAGTGTCGAAGCAGCGTCCAGGGTGTCCGCGTGGACCCTGGCGTTATCGAAGATCGTGAACGTAGGCATGGGCCACACGGTCCGTTGTCCTGCGAATGGGATGATACCCACGGCGACGTTGGAAAGATCCATGACTCCGAGAAGGTGGCCGAGTTGCGCCGCCATGGTCTCCGCGCTGCACACGCGGTACCGCAAGACGGACTCCTCCAGTACGAAGGAGAACCGTCGAGCGGCATTGCTCAGCACTGCGTTGCGCTTCATGCGGGCGGCTACGGCATCGCTCACGTCGTTCGGGGTTCCCCGGAAGTCCGCGATGGACGACAGCAGGGCGGCGGCGTATCTGGGCGTCTGAAGGAATCCCGGGATCACGTCGGAGACATAGGCCCGGAACATCTTGGTCTGCTGGTACAGGTCCCCGGTGGACTCCTGTAGGCGACGTAGCCCGCTCCGCTGGAGTCGCCTCCACTGCACATGTGCGTCGGCGGACTGTCGGTTGGCGGCGATCAAGTCCAGGACTTGATCGTCGGCGTCGCAACCTTGACACCACGCCCTGATGTCGGCGTCGGAGGGAGGTGTCTTGGCGTTCTCGATCCGGGATGACTTCGATTCCGACCAGCCGCACCTGACGGCCAACTCCCGCCCGCTGATCCCTGCGTCCTTCCGAATCTCGCTCAGCCGACTGGCAAGGGCTTCGCGAGCCTTCTGAACGCTCTCGGAGGGGTGCGCGGACATGGAGCTGGCTTTCGTCAGATTTCGTACAGGTGGTGCGGGATCGCGCGCTCCCAGACTGCTTCGAACGCAGTGGCGCACAGCTTCACGGTTTCCGAGTCTTCCGTGATCTCGTCTTCGACCACCGCGCCGTCGCCGGAGAAGTGGTGCACCCGAAGCAGCGCACCATCGAACAGCCAGAAATCGTTCCCCGGCAGGGGGATGTTCGTGGCCCGTCGCCGTGGTAGCCAGCGGACATCCTCACCCGCCGTGACATTGGCGTGGGTGACGTAGTGCTCCCACCGGATGTACTCGGAAACGGGCTCGGAGACGATGCGGGCTCGACGGATGACCACACCCCGAGCCACGGTGTCCGTGATCAACTGGTCGTAGGGATGCCACCAGGACTCGTGATCCTCCCAGTTGATCCGCTCGCCGCGCTGCCATGCCTCGAACCGCTCCGTCGGGGCGTATGAGTCCCGCAGCTCCAGATGGACGGCGGATCGCTGGCACTGTTCAAGCAGTTCAGCGAAGTTGGGCACGCTCGATGGCATCACATGCCTCCCTGATCATGGGCACCATCCGGGCCGGAAGCCTGACAATGGACTCATTGTCGGGCACCGATCCGTTCGCGGGGCTGCTCCCCTCGCATTCCGCCTGAGTCTCGGGGCGCGGGTTCCACCCCTGGAAGAGGATCTCCTGAGCCTCCGGGTCCACCCACACGGTCGGGCAGTGGTCCCGATCGGTGTTGGGGTCGATGCCAACGAACTCTACGGCCATGGCCGGCTCCCTGGTCTAGGCGCTTGCTCGGGCTTGCACAAGCTTGTCTGAGCAGCGGATGTGCAGTCAACATGGCTATCTGGACGAGTAATTGGCGTGCAAGCTCATGCAAGTTCGTAGAGATGGATGCCTCATCCTCCGTAGCCTCGCCAGTATCGGTGAGCAGGTGGCGGGGGGACCTACGGCGAGTCCATCGGATCACGGCTTGCATGCTCATTGAATGCGACGTGAAGCCCGCCCTGTCGAGTGCCAGTTCGCCCCGTCCGACGGCCCACCCGCTCACGCAGCTGATGCGGGTCACCGACCTCCACAAGTTCCTCCCCTCCCGGGGAGGTTGCTCCATCCATCCAGTGAAGGGAGATCGCAATGTCCGTGATCACCAGCGACGCCGAGAGCACCGAGGCGACCGAGGTCGTGACGCTCGACGAGAGCGCCGCGGACGCCATCCGGGGCAACGTCCGGGCGTTCCTGGGCGAGGACAACACCTCGATGATGGGCGGCTGGACCAACTGACGGTCGGTCTGAGCGTCTGAAGTATTCGCGCGCCCGGTCCCACCTCAATTGGGGCCGGGCGCGTGGTTCCCAAGCATTCCAGCAAAGGAGTGTACGTCCATGCGATTCCTCAACATCCACCACGCCCGTGAGACGATCGGCCGACTCGTGAGCGCGGTCAACGAGCAGCCCCCGCCGACCGCAGTGGCCCTACCGGCTGCATACCGGAGCGTTGTCTCCGCCCTCCGCCCTCTGCCGGTCGAGGGCGAGGGCATCACGCTGTCCTTCGAGGACAGCGAGTGGGGTAGCTACCTGATCGAGAATAGGACCTTCGAGAACATCTTCGAGGGCTTGGAGAGCACTTCGGCCGACCTGAGGGAGCGGTGGAAGCGCGATCTCTCCTCAGCGCTCCTGGACACCAGGGGCCTCGTCCCTGACCTCGGGGCGCTCGTGGATCTGGTGGTCACCGACGTCGTGATGTTCAGCTCGACCAACAAGGGCGGCGGCACCGGTTCGACGCTTCCGGGCCTGGTCAGCATGAGCCCCGGGGACGAGTGGCGGCCCCACGACTACGCCGAGTCCCTGGTACACGAAACCGTGCACCTGAACGTCTTCCTGGCGGACATGGTGTACCGCCTCTACACGAGGCCGGCCAAGGAACTGGAGGCCGACGAGCACCGGGTCGTGTCCGCGGTGAAGTTCGGGCAGATGCGCCCGCTCGACAAGGCGTTCCACAGCGCGGTGGTGGCGCCGCCCCTCATGCTCATGCAGCACCTGAGGGGTGAGACCGAGTTGGTGGACAAGTTCCGTCACTCGATCCGCGAGTGCACGGACGGCCTGCTCGGCAAACTGGACCTGTTCACGCCGTACGGCCAGGGGATGGTGCGCGAGCTCGCGGCCTTCGCCGAGACGATCGACTTCGACCTAGTCATCCGGTCGATCTCGGGCCAGGAGTTCGCGCACTACGAGCTGCCTGTCGCCGCTTAGGGCTCGAACAGGATGCCGGCCTCCCTGGCGAGACTCAGGGCCAGCTCCATGGATCCTGGGCCTCGCACAGTGGCGCCCTTGAGGTGTGCGGCGCCTCCGACGTCGACCAGTGTGCAGTTGTCGAAGCTGACACCGGACTGAATGGCGACGTTGGCGAACTGTGCTCCGGTGAGGTCGCACTTCTCAAACCGGATGTCGCGGAGTTCGGCGAACTGGAAGTCAGCACGGGAGAGATTGCAGTCCCTGAAGACCACCGTCTTGAACTTCGCGTAGCGGAACAGCGTGCTGTCCGTCCGGGTTCCCTCGACAAGCACATCGCGGAAGTTGCCGTTGCTCCAGGACGACCCGGTGAGCCGGCAGCCGGTCACCGTGCTGCGAAGGATGGATACGTCCTGCGTTCGCACCGTGGCGAAGTCACAGGTCTCGAAGGTGATGTGAGCAAGCACCGACCGGACCAGGTGCATCCCGGTGAATCGGACGTTCTCAAAGGCGCATTGCTCGACTTCGACCGCTTCGCCCGCTCGGCCGACGAGGCTCAGCCCGCTGTAGCGCCGACCCCTGATCGTGGCGTCGTCCCCAAGGTCGTGGCCGGGCAATTCGGCAGGTCGCAGCGCCACCTGAAATCGCGGAGCCAGGGGGTTCTTCAGGCGAGGCATTGCCTGATTCATGAAGTGCACCTCACAGCATTCGTTGGGGCGGAGGAAGCGAACGCTAGCACTCAACTAGCTTATCAAAAAAGGCAGTTGAAACTACAGGCGCGTTGAAGTCCTGTGGCTATTTGGGCTTCCGAAAACCCAAAGACCACGCATCGTTCCGTCGCTTCGCCCCGTCGAGCCAAGCCGGCTCGACGGGGCGAAGTGGAGCGGTGAGCCCCCAGTGGCAGTTACGGCGAAGAGCGCTGCGGGTCGCCCCTCCGAAGGTCTGCATGCAGGAGAGACGGCGCTCACGGGAGCAGGAAGTCGGCCTGCCCGACTTCCTGCGCAGGCAGCCCGCCATACCTCCTCACGTAGGCCTGAAGTGAGCGTGGTCCCCACTAATCGGCGGCTCCTTACTCCCCGCAAGGAGCCGCCGGGGACGCCCGCCCGGTTCCTCAGCCCTGGCCGCAAGGTGGGCCGAGTTGCTCTGCGAGGCCGTGATCATTAGTCCAGGACGGGAATAGTGCCCGAACCGTGTGGACAGGCCACGTGCCCCTTCCCTACGGTTTCGCCCAGGCGGTCCAACCGAGGCCGAGCTGAAGGGGGTTGGCCATGGCTCACCAGCGGCTCACCGGCGCCGGCGCCGGCGACTGCAAGGACGGAGACTGCCCGAACGTCTACCTCACGGACCGGGGCACTCTCGTCTTCCAGGGGGACCCGTACGCAGAGCTGGCGGTACCGGCACACGAAGGCGCCGTGGAACTGCCCGAGCACGTCGTAAAGGAGGCCATCCGTGCTCTTGGATGGTGAGGACTGGCAGAGGGTTCTACACGGCTTCTCGCGGTCGGCGTTCCGGCTTGAGACCCTGCCCGCGTACAAGGTCGCGGGAGAGGCCGAAGAGATCGAGGAATTCCTGAACGGGTATCGGATCGACCCCGATACCTACACGTCCGGCTGGACTGACAGGCTCAGGGCGCATGCCGCAGCCGGTCGCACGGTTCAGCGTGTGCACATCGTTACCCGGCCGCTGAGCGACTATCTGCGGTACGAGTTCATGTACTACGCGCCGCATGCCAAGGCCGGCGAGGACATCCGCATTCTCGACCTGACCGACAGGTCGAACCCAGGCCTTCCGGACCAGGACTTCTGGGCCTTCGATGACTCAACTGTGGTCCTGATGAACTACGAGCCCAACGGGACGCAGATCAACCGCGTGCTTGTCGAGGGTGAGGTCGAGAAGTACCGGGAATGGCGGCGGATCGCCGTGGCCGAGTCCGTGCCGTTCATGGACTACGTGAAAGAACACGGGTGGCAATAGACCCCGGGCTCATCATCGCGGCGATGATCAGCGGCGATTTGTTCGGTCTTTCGAGCTGGCTCGACCAGCGGCACGGTCCCGAGGCTTTCCGTCGCACCTTCCGCTCACCGGCCTACTCGGGGTCCGATCCCGATGAGTGGACGACGACGGCGAGTCGTGCGTGACCGTTCGCGAGGTGCCCGTTGCTGAAGGCCCTGGCCACGGACAGGTCGGCCCGGTTGCCTGGCGCAGGAAGTCGGCTGGGCCGACTTCCTGCGCGTTCAGGTGCTTCTGCGCGGCGACCGGATCATGCCATGCCCAACGACCGCCGCAGGAAGTGCAGTTCGTGCCACAGCAGGTTCTCCACCACCGCCTCGTCCGTCGGCCGGTGGCCGGTGGCGCGCAGCGGGAGGACCTCGTGCGGGCGGCCGGCGGCGAGCAGGGCGGCGGACAGCCGCAGGGTGTGGGCCGGGTGGACGTTGTCGTCGGCGAGCCCCTGGATCAGCAGCAGTGGGCGGCTGAGCTTCGGTGCCTCGGCGATCAGCGAGCCGCTGTCGTAGTGCTCGGGGTGCTCGTCGGGGTGGCCGAGGAAGCGCTCCTGCCAGTGGGTGTCGTAGAACCGCCAGTCGGTGGGGGCGGCCCCGGCGCTGGCGGCGTGAAAGACGTCCGGGCGGCGCAGCACCGCGAGGGCCGCGAGGTAGCCGCCGTAGGACCAGCCGCGGATGCCGACCCGGCCGAGGTCGAGCAGTCCGGGCCGCAGCCGGTCGGCCGCCCGCAGGCCGTCGATCTGGTCCGCCAGCGGGAGCGTGGCCTTGTCCCCGTAGACGGCCTTCTCCCAGCGCGGCCCGCGTCCGGGGGTGCCGCGGCCGTCCACGACCAGCACCGCGAAGCCCTGGTCGGCGAACCACTGGGAGACCTGGTCCCACCAGAGTCCGCCGGTGGTGACCTTCTGCAGGGCGGGCCCGCCGTACGGGTCGAGCAGGACGGGCAGCGGGCCGTCGCCGGGGCGGTGGCCGGCGGGCAGGAAGAGCGCGGCGCGCAGTTCGCGCGGGCCGAGCCGGAGCAGTTCGGGTGCCGCGGTGCGGACCGGCGGCTCGGCGCGGGAGGCGAGCGGGAGCGCCGGGCGGCCCTCGCGCAGGACGGTGGAGCGGCCGCCGGGGTGGCCCGGGGAGCGGGTGGTGAGCACCAGCGTGCCGCCGCGCCGCACCCCGGTGTGCAGGCCGGGGCCGTCGCTCAGCCGCCGGGGGCCGGTGTCCGGCCGGTACGTCCACAGGTGGGTCTCGGTGGGCTCGTCGGAGGCGGTGAACAGCACCTGCTCGCCGTCCGTGCCGAGTACGGCGCGCAACTGGAGCCCGGGCGGGGTGACCGGCTCGCCGTCGACGGTCAGGTGCCGGGTGTCGCCCAGGTCGGCGGTGTCCACCAGGGCGCCGCCCGCGGTGCGGGCCGGCAGGCCGGGGAGCAGTTCGATCCAGTGCGGGTCCCGCCGTTCGTCCAGCACCCGGGTGGCGCCGTTCGGTCCGATCGCCAGGGTGCGGACGGTGCGCTGGTCGCGGCTCTGCACGGCGGCGTACGGGCCGTGGGCGTCCCAGCCGGCGGCGGTGAGGTACTCGAAGGCGGCGCGGTCCCAGCGGACCTCGGTGTCCGTGCCGTCGAGGCCGAGCAGCCGCAGCGAGACCTCGGCGTTGGCGGTGCCGGCCAGCGGGTAGCGGACGGCGAGCGGTGGGTGGTGCGGGTCGGAGGGGTCGGCGAGGAAGAGGCGGGTGAGCGGGCGGTCGTCGACCCGGGTGGCCAGCAGTGCGGTGCCGTCGGGGGACCACCAGTGGCCGCGGTCGCGGTACATCTCCGCGGCGGCGACGTACTCGGCGAGCCCGTAGGCGACGTCCTCGGCCTCGGGTTCGGCGAGCGGGCGGTCGTCCGTGCCGTCGGCGCCGACCACCCGCAGGGCGCCGCCGAGGACGTAGGCGATCCGGCGGCCGGTCGGGTCGAGCCTGGGGTCCCGCGGCGGGCCGGGCACGGGGACGGCGCGGACGGTGCCGTCGGCGGTGTCGGCCAGCCACAGGGCGCCGGCCAGGGCGAAGGCGGCGAGCGTCCCGGCGGCGTCGGTGCTGTACGCGGCGATGCCCTCGTCGGCGCCGAGGGCGGCCGGGTCGGCGACCAGCCGTTCCGCGCCGGTGGCGGTGTCCAGGGCCCAGAGGCAGGCGAGCGGGTCGGTGCCGGTCCGGCCGCGCAGGAAGAGCACGGTGGTGCCGTCCGGCGAGGGCTCCGGCTGGACGGGGACGCCGAGGGTGAACCGCCGGGTGCGGGCCAGCTGACGGGGTAAGGAGGGGGTCGTCATGCCGGGCACCATAGGCACGGCCGCCGGGGCCCTGTCGAGCCTCCGACGTCCGAGCACCCGACGCCCGAGCACCCGACGCCCGGGCACCCGAGGTCCGAGCACCCGATGCCCGGGCGCCGGGCCGGAAAAGACGACCGGGGCCGCCGTGGATCTCAGGAATCCACGGCGGCCCCGGAGTCGTGAGCCGGAGGCGGGTCGGTCAGTGCACGTCGCCCATGAGGGCCTGGACCCGCTTGCGGTACCCGAAGATGGCGAGTCCGGCGAGGACCGCGAGCGACGCCTGCATCGCGATGATGCCGGTGCCGTCGAGGCTGATGCCGGCCAGCGAGAGCAGGCTGGTGGTGCAGTCACCGGCGGTGACGGCGAGGAACCAGACGCCCATCATCTGGGAGGCGTACTTCTGCGGCGCCATCTTGGTGGTGACCGAGAGGCCGACCGGGGAGAGGCACAGCTCGCCGATGGTCTGGATCAGGTAGATCGAGACCAGCCACAGCGGCGAGACCATGGTGCCGTTGTCCGCCATGGTCATCGGGACGATGAAGATGAAGAACGAGGCGCCGACCAGGAGCAGGCCGATCGAGAACTTCACGATCGTGTTCGGCTCCTTGTCGCGGCGGGAGAGCCACAGCCACAGCCAGGCGAACACCGGCGCGAGCGCCATCACGAACAGCGGGTTCAGCGACTGGTACCAGGTGGCCGAGAAGCCGAAGCCGAACAGGTTGTCCGCGGTCTTCTTGTCCGCGAACAGGGAGAGGGTCGAACCGCCCTGGTCGTAGATCATCCAGAAGATGGCGGCCGCGGCGAAGAACCAGATGTAGGCGGACATCTTGGACTGCTCGCCGGCGCTCAGGCTCTTGTCGCGCTTGATCCGGATCAGCACGGTGATCGGGATGAGCAGACCGGCCAGGGTCAGCGGGACGAGGGCCCAGTTCAGCGTGTAGACGCCCATCGCGACGATGGCGGCGTAGAACACGGCCGCGCCGACGACCGTGAGGCCGGCCTTCACCAGCAGGCTGTTGCGCTCCGCGGGCTGCAGCGGGTTGGGGACCTTGCTGCTCGTGGGGCTCAGGTGGCGGCTGCCCAGCAGGAACTGCACCAGGCCGACGGCCATGCCGACGGCGGCCAGCCCGAAGCCCAGGTGCCAGTTGTACTCCTTGCCGATCGTCCCGATGACGAACGGGGCGACGAAGGCACCGAGGTTGATGCTCATGTAGAAGACCGTGAAGCCACCGTCGCGGCGCGGGTCCTCGGGGCCGTTGTAGAGCTGGCCGACCATCGTGGAGATGTTGGCCTTCAGCAGCCCGGAGCCGAGCGCGACCATGAGCAGGCCGAGGAAGAACGCGGCCTGGCCGGGGATCGCCAGCGCGATGTGGCCGGACATGATCACGAACCCGGCGATGGCGACCGTCTTGCGGGCGCCCCAGACCCGGTCACCGAACCAGCCGCCGGGGTAGGCCATGAGGTAGACCATCGAGACGTAGACGGAGTAGATCGCCGTCGCCGTCGTCGCCGTCATGGCGAGGCCGCCGCCCTGGCTGCCCACGGCGGCGTCGGCGCCACCGGAGACCAGGTAGTAGATCAGCAGGGCGCGCATGCCGTAGTAGGAGAAGCGCTCCCACATCTCGGTCATGAACAGGGTGGCGAGACCTCGGGGGTGACCGAGGAAGGTCTTGCCGCTGGGAGATGCCGACGTCTTGTCGGCGTCCAGGGTCTTCGACGCCATGAGTAGTTGTTCCTTGCCTGACAGCGTCCGCCTAGGGGGGTGGCGGCGGACGTGGACGAAACCACTCTACGTGGCGACATTTGGCTTTATCAGATGACAAAAGCCTTGAATCAGATGTGGGAATGGCCATGTTGGCAACAGATCTTCCCGATCTATCGATGGTAGATGGGCGTGTCTTCCTTCGGATTCAAGATGCAGGCAAGGATTCTTCGCTGAACGGCCGGTCCGCCCTGGCGTGTTGGGCGTGATCAAGGACTTGTATAACGATCACGCTCTGTGAACTACCTCACAGGGCGTACGGCCTTACCCGGGCGGACTACCATCACCACATGACCTGTGTGCTGCTCGCCGAGGACGATCCGGCGATCTCCGAACCGCTCGCCCGGGCCCTGCGACGCGAGGGCTATGAGGTGCTCGTCCGCGAGGACGGTCCGACCGCACTGTCCGCCGGCCTCACCGAGGAGGTCGACCTCGTCGTCCTGGACCTCGGCCTGCCCGAGATGGACGGCCTGGAGGTCTGCCGTCGCCTGCGCGCCGACGGCAAGAGCTGCCCCGTCCTGGTGCTCACCGCCCGCGCCGACGAGGTGGACACCGTGGTCGGCCTGGACGCCGGCGCCGACGACTACGTCACCAAGCCCTTCCGCCTGGCCGAACTGCTCGCCCGCGTCCGGGCCCTGCTCCGCCGCGGCAACGTCGACCAGCTCACCACCGGCGCGCACGGGGTGAAGATCGACATCGAGTCCCACCGGGCCTGGCTCGGCGACGAGGAACTCACCCTCTCCGCCAAGGAGTTCGAGCTCCTGCGGGTCCTGGTCCGGGACGCCGGCCGGGTGGTCACCCGCGAGGAGATCATGCGGCAGGTCTGGGACACCACCTGGTGGACCTCCACCAAGACGCTGGACATGCACATCTCCTGGCTCCGCAAGAAGCTCGGCGACGACGCGGCGAACCCGCGCTACATCGCCACCGTGCGCGGAGTCGGGTTCCGGTTCGAGAAGAATTAGCGCCTGACGACATCGGGCCCCAGCGGGCCCTCGGCCCGCGGCAGCGGAACACCTCGGGGAGCGGCAGCGTGAAACGCCGGATGATCAACTCGCTGCTGGGCGTCGTCCTGGTGGTGGTCGTGGTGTTCTGCGTGCCGATCGCCCTGGTCGAGAAGCGGACCATCGTCAACTCGGCCCAGGACCGGGTGGACGCGGCCGCCGTCCGGGTGCTCGCCCTGGTCGAGAGCCGGCTCGCCGCGGGGGAGCCGGTCACCGGGCGGGCCTTCGAGAGCCAGGTCACCGAGGGCAGCTACGTCGAGGTGCAGGTGCCCGGTCAGCCGGTGGTCTCCGCGGGCGAGCGCCCGGCCGGGAACCACCTGCTGAAGGCCGTCGAGCGCGGCAACAGCGGCGAGACCGTCACCGTCGAGCAGTCCCGCGAGGACGTCGACCACGAGATCGCCAACAACCTGCTGCTGCTCGGCGTGGTCGCCCTGCTGGCCGTCCAGGCCGCGGTGGCGCTCGCCGTCTGGCAGGCCAAGCGGCTCGCCCGGCCGCTCACCGACCTCGCCGAGACCGCCGAGCGGCTCGGCTCCGGCGACCCGCGCCCGCGCGACCGCCGCTACGGGGTGCCCGAACTCGACCGGGTCGCCGAGGTGCTGGACACCAGCGCCGAGCGGATCGCCCGGATGCTCACCGCCGAGCGTCGGCTCGCCGCCGACGCCTCGCACCAGCTGCGCACCCCGCTCACCGCGCTCTCCATGCGGCTGGAGGAGATCACCGCCCTCGCCGAGGAGCCGGAGACGGTCAAGGAGGAGGCGACCATCGCCCTCCAGCAGGTCGAGCGGCTCACCGACGTGGTCCAGCGGCTGCTCACCACCCAGCGCGACCCGCGCAGCCCCACCGCCGTCGCCTTCGACCTCGACGAGGTGATCAAGCAGCAGGTGGAGGAGTGGGGCCCGACGCTGCGGGAACAGAGCCGGGTGCTCTCCCTGGAGGGGCTGCACGGGGTCACCGCGGTCGGCACCCCGGGGACGGTGGCCCAGGTGCTGGCCACCCTGATCGAGAACTCGCTGATGCACGGCGCCGGGACGATCACCCTGCGGGTACGGCCGTCCGGCACCTCGGTGGTGGTCGAGGTCCAGGACCAGGGCGCGGGAGTGCCGCCGGACCTCGGCAACCGGGTGTTCGAACGCGCGGTCAGCGGGCGCAACTCCACCGGCATCGGGCTGGCCGTCGCCCGCGACCTCGCGGAGGCGGACGGCGGGCGGCTCGAACTGCTCTCGCTGAAGCCGCCGGTGTTCGCGCTCTTCCTCGGGCGCAGCCACGAGGACTGACGACGAGGGCTGGCCACGAGGGCCGGCGGGGAGGGGAGGGGCGGCTACTCGGCCTGGGCGTAGCGGATCCGCTCGGTGGCCAGCATCAGCTCGGCCTGGGCGGCCAGCTCCCGGCCGTCGGCGGTGACCTCCTGCTCGGTCTCCGGCAGTGCCTTGAAGACCCACGTCCGGTAGGAGAAGAACCGGAAGGTGGTGCCGGCGATCAGACCGATCACGTTCTTGGCGATCAGCTGGCTGGTGGGCGAGTGGTAGCCGAGCACGTGCACGGAGAAGGCGTTGATGCCGTTCTCGATCAGCATGCCGATGCCGCTGAAGATCAGGAAGAGGGTGATCTCGCGCTTGCGCGAGGCCGCGTCCCGGTCGCGGTAGAGCCAGTAGCGGTAGCCGAGGTAGTTGGTGCCGATCGCCACGCTGGTGGCGATGTAGCCCGAGAAGGAGTTGATCGGACCGGTCGTCTTGAGGCAGACCCAGAAGACCCCGGCGTTGACGATCACGCCGGTCACGCCGACTATGGCGAACTTCACCACCTCACCCCTGAGCCCACGCAGTTTCTGCATGAGCGAGGGGTTCGAAGCTGCGGTCGTCGCCATACCGGGTGGCCTCCATGTACCTGCGGGGAAAAGCGGTGTCCCACTGGGCCGGGGACACCCCTTGAGCCCTGCGTGCACGCACATGATCCGACCGCGCGGACGAGGACCTGGCCGTTCAGGCTACCCGCTTCCATCGAACGGCTCAGCCGTCCGGGGTGGGGGTTGACATCTACGCGCGTCCGCTCCGGAGGCCCCACCGGCGGCTCCACCGCGCCCGACCGGCCCGGATATCCTGGGCCGCGTGACTTCCCCGGGCAATGTGAATTTTCCAGTGGTGGGCATGATCGGTGGCGGGCAGCTGGCCCGCATGGCACACCAGGCGGGCATCCCGCTCGGGGTCAGGTTCAAACTCCTCGCCGACACGCCCCAGGACTCCGCCGCGCAGGTGGTCTCCGACGTCGTCCTCGGTGACTACCGCGACCTCGACACCCTGCGCGCCTTCGCCGCCGGCTGCGACGTGATCACCTTCGACCACGAGCACGTCCCCACCGAGCACCTACGGGCCCTGGAGGCCGACGGCATCGCCGTCCGCCCCGGCCCGGACGCCCTGGTCAACGCCCAGGACAAGGGCGTGATGCGGGCCAAGCTGGACTCCATCGACGTGCCCTGCCCCCGGCACCGCATCGTCGCCGACCCGGCCGACGTCACCGCCTTCGCGAACGAGGGCTCCGGCTACCCCGTCGTCCTGAAGACCGTCCGCGGCGGCTACGACGGCAAGGGCGTCTGGGTCGTCGACGACGAGGAGCAGGCGCAGGCCCCGTTCCTGGCCGGCGTCGCGGTGCTGGCCGAGGAGAAGGTCGACTTCGTCCGCGAGCTGGCCGCCAACGTGGTCCGCTCGCCCAGTGGCCAGGCCGTCGCCTACCCGGTGGTGGAGAGCGTCCAGGAGAACGGCGTCTGCGCCGAGGTCACCGCCCCCGCGCCGGACCTCGACCCGGCCCTGTCCGACGAGGCCCAGCAGCTCGCCCTGCGGATCGCCGGCGACCTCGGCATCGTCGGCCACCTCGCCGTCGAGCTGTTCCAGACCCGGGACGGCCGCATCCTGGTCAACGAGCTGGCCATGCGCCCGCACAACTCCGGGCACTGGACCCAGGACGGCGCCGTCACCTCGCAGTTCGAGAACCACCTGCGGGCCGTCCTCGACCTCCCGCTCGGCGACCCCCGCCCGCGCGCCAGGTGGACCGTCATGGTCAACGTCCTCGGCGGCGACTACCCCGACATGTACCACCCCTTCCTGCACTGCATGGCCCGCGACCCCGGGCTGCGGATCCACATGTACGGGAAGGACGTGAAGCCCGGCCGCAAGGTCGGCCACGTCAACGTCTTCGGGGACGACCTCGAAGACGTCCGCGAGCGCGCCCGCCACGCGGCCGCCTACCTGCGAGGAACGATCACCGAATGACCTCTCCGCTCATTGGCATCGTGATGGGCTCGGACTCCGACTGGCCGGTCATGGAGGCCGCCGCCCAGGCGCTCGACGAGTTCGAGGTCCCCTACGAGGTGGACGTCGTCTCCGCCCACCGGATGCCCCGCGAGATGGTCGCGTACGGCGAGCGGGCCCACGAGCGCGGACTGAAGGCGATCATCGCCGGCGCCGGCGGCGCGGCCCACCTGCCGGGCATGCTCGCCTCCGTCACCCCGCTGCCGGTCATCGGCGTGCCGGTGCCGCTGCGCTACCTGGACGGCATGGACAGCCTGCTGTCGATCGTCCAGATGCCGGCCGGCGTTCCGGTGGCGACCGTCTCGGTGGCCGGCGCGCGCAACGCCGGCCTGCTCGCGGTGCGGATGCTCGCCGCCTTCGACCCCGAGCTCACCGAGAAGATGACCGACTTCCAGGCCGAGCTGAACAACCAGGCCACCGAGAAGGGCGCCAAGCTGCGCGCCAAGGTGGCCGGTTCCTCCTCCTTCGGATTCGGCAAGTAATCCCGCCGGTGGGGGTGGGGTAGAACAGCCCGTATGACTTCTCGGACGGACTCCTCCCCCACCCCGCTCGACCGCGCCCGCGCCCTGCTGCGCACCGTCCCCGTGGTGGACGGCCACAACGACCTCCCCTGGGCGATGCGCGAGCAGGCAGGGTACGACCTCGGCGCGCTCGACCTCGCCGCCGACCAGAGCGACCGCCTGCACACCGACCTCGCCCGCCTCGCGGAGGGCGGGGTCGGCGCGCAGTTCTGGTCCGTCTACGTCCCCTCCTCGCTGGCCGGCGACCACGCGGTGAGCGCCACCCTGGAGCAGGTCGACTTCGTCCACGCCCTGGTCGAGCGCTACCCGGACCGGCTGCGCCTGGCCCGTACCGCCGCCGACATGGAGGCCGCCCGCGCCGAGGGCCGGATCGCCTCCCTGATGGGCGCCGAGGGCGGCCACTCCATCGACTGCTCGCTGGCCACCCTGCGCGCCCTGTACGAACTGGGCGTGCGGTACCTGACGCTCACCCACAACGACAACGTGCCGTGGGCGGACTCCGCGACCGACAAGCCCGTGGCCGGCGGGCTGACCCGGTTCGGCGAGGAGGTCGTCCGGGAGATGAACCGGCTCGGCATGCTGGTCGACCTCTCGCACGTCTCCGCCGACACCATGCGCGACGCCCTGCGGGTCACCGAGGCGCCCGTCGTCTTCTCGCACTCCTCCTCGCGCGCGGTCTGCGACCACCCGCGCAACATCCCGGACGACGTGCTCGCCCAGCTGCCCGCCAACGGCGGCGTGGCGATGGCGACCTTCGTGCCGAAGTTCATCCTGCCCGCCGCCATCGAGTGGACCCGGGAGGCCGACGAGAACATGCGCGCCCACGGCTTCCACCCGCTGGACACCACCCCGCCGGCCATGGAGCGCCA
Organism: Kitasatospora sp. NPDC001095; assembly: GCF_053598615.1. Lineage (NCBI taxonomy): Bacteria > Bacillati > Actinomycetota > Actinomycetes > Kitasatosporales > Streptomycetaceae > Kitasatospora > Kitasatospora sp. NPDC001095. The sequence goes on from NZ_JBSFKQ010000003.1 coordinate 300,951, forward strand.
GCGCGCCTTCGAGGCCGCCAACCCGCGCCCGATCGCCACCCCGGCCACCGTCGCCGACCACCTCGACCACATGCGCGAGGTGGCCGGCATCGACCACATCGGCATCGGCGGCGACTTCGACGGCACCGCCTTCCTGCCCGACGGCCTGGACTCGGTGGCCGGCTACCCCAACCTGGTCGCCGAACTCCTCGACCGCCGCTGGTCGGAGGCCGACCTGGCCAAGCTCACCTGGCACAACGCCGTCCGCGTCCTGCGCGACGCCGAGTCGGTGGCCGCCCGGCTGCGCGCCGAGCGGCGCCCGTCCATCGCCACCATCGCGCGGCTGGACGGCTGAGCCTCAGCCCAGCCGCGGGATCTCGACGGCCGGGCACCGGTCCGTCACCACGGCCGGCCCGGCGTCCCTGGTCCGCTGGTGCGGATCCCGGTCGGGAATGGCCGGGATCGCGGTGGCGCTGGGGTGAGGTGAGTTCTCGGCTCTCGGCTGCGAGGAGGCAGGGCATGTACGGCGACCCGGAGACGGTTCGGAGGATCCTGACCGAGGCAGGGGACACCTGGGCCGTCGTGGGCCTCTCGTCCAACCGGCGACGAGCGGCCTACGGCGTCGCCGAGGTGCTCCAGCGCTTCGGCAAGCGGATCGTGCCCGTGCACCCGAAGGCTGAGACGGTGCACGGCGAGAAGGGGTACGCGTCCCTGGCGGACATCCCCTTCGAGGTGGACGTGGTGGATGTGTTCGTCCGGTCCGACCTCGCTGGTGAGGTCGCGGACCAGGCGGCTGCGATCGGCGCCAAGGCCGTCTGGTTCCAGCTCGGTGTGACCGACGAAGCCGCGTACGAGCGGACCCGGGCTTCGGGGCTCTCGATGGTGATGGACAAATGCCCCGCCATCGAGATTCCCCGCCTCGGCCGGGCCGGTCGCTTCGGGTAGAGCCCGGGAACGCGGAGGGGCGCTCAGCTCGGGCGGCCCAGGGCGCGGTAGGTCCAGCCGGCGGCGCGCCAGGCGTCGGCGTCCAGGACGTTGCGGCCGTCGAGCAGGCGGCGCTCGGCGACCACGGAGCCGAGGGTGGCCGGATCCAGCTCGCGGAACTCGGACCACTCGGTGAGGTGGAGGACGACGTGGGCGCCCTCGGCGGCCTCCAGGGCGGAGTGGGCGTAGGTGAGGGACGGGAACATCTTGCGGGCGTTGTCCACGGCCTTCGGGTCGTAGACGGTGACCTGGGCGCCCTGGAGCTGGATCTGGGCGGCCACGTTGAGGGCGGGGGAGTCCCGGATGTCGTCCGAGTTGGGCTTGAAGGCGGCGCCGAGGACGGCGACCCGGCGGCCCAGGAAGCCGCCGCCGCACTGCTCGCGGGCCAGCTCCACCATCCGGGAGCGGCGCCGCATGTTGATCGAGTCGACCTCGCGCAGGAAGGTCAGAGCCTGGTCGGCGCCGAGCTCGCCGGCCCGGGCCATGAACGCGCGGATGTCCTTCGGCAGGCAGCCGCCGCCGAAGCCGAGGCCGGAGTTGAGGAACTTGCCGCCGATCCGCTCGTCGTAGGCGAGCGCCTTGCTGAGCTGGGTGACGTCCGCGCCGGCCGCCTCGCAGACCTCGGCCATCGCGTTGATGAAGGAGATCTTGGTGGCCAGGAAGGAGTTGGCGGCCGCCTTGACCAGTTCCGCCGTCGCGAAGTCGGTGATCATGAACGGCACCCCGGCCGCGATCGGCTCCGCGTACACCTCGCGCAGCAGCCGCTCGGCCCGCTCGCTCTGGGCGCCGACCACGATCCGGTCCGGCCGCAGGGTGTCCTGCACGGCGAAGCCCTCGCGCAGGAATTCCGGGTTCCAGGCGAGTTCGGCGCCCTCGCCGACCGGTGCCAGCGCGGCCAGCCGCTCGGCCAGCCGGGCCGCCGAGCCGACCGGGACGGTGGACTTGCCGACCACCAGGGCGGGGCGGGTCAGGTGCGGCGCGAGCTCGTCGATCGCGGTGTCGACGTACGACATGTCGGCCGCGAACTCGCCCTTGCGCTGAGGGGTGTTGACGCAGACGAAGTGCACGTCGCCGAACTCGGCGGCCTCCTGGGCGGAGGTGGTGAAGCGCAGTCGTCCGGTCGAACCCTCGTGCCCGGCCACGTGCTTGAGCAGCAGTTCGGACAGCCCGGGCTCGTACATCGGGACGCGGCCCGCGGTCAGCATGGCGATCTTGTCCGGGTCGATGTCCAGACCCAACACCTCGAAGCCGAACTCGGCCATCGCGGCGGCGTGCGTGGCGCCGAGGTAGCCGGTGCCGATCACGGAGATGCGGAGGGTCACGGGTTCTCCTTGGATGCGGACGCGACCAGTACAGATGCCCTGATGCTATCCGTCCGCGGGGAGCTCACACGGATCACCTGCACGGCTGGGACGCTAGGCAGCCGCAGGCCCGCGCCCTAGGATCTCTACTGAACGGTAGTTAACCGCGGATTCGACTCGCACCGGGCGTCGATCGGACCTCGCTCGGGCGTTGGTCACTGAACGACGAGGCAGGCATCATGGCGGGCAGCGCAGGGGCGGCTGACTTCGATCTCTTCCGGATCTCCGAGGAGCACGAGATGCTCCGTGAGGCGGTGCGTTCGCTGGCCGAGGCGAAGATCGCTCCGTTCGCGGCGGAGGTGGACGAGCAGGGGCGGTTCCCGCAGGAGGCGTTGGACGCGTTGCAGGGCAGTGACCTGCACGCGGTGCACGTGCCGGAGGAGTACGGGGGTGCGGGGGCGGACGCGCTGGCGACGGTGATCGTGATCGAGGAGGTGGCGCGGGTGTGTGCGTCGTCCTCGTTGATCCCGGCGGTGAACAAGCTGGGGTCGCTGCCGGTGCAGTTGTCGGGTTCGGAGGAGCTGAAGGCGCGGTACCTGGGGGCGTTGGCGCGTGGTGAGGGGATGTTCTCGTACTGCCTGTCGGAGCCGGAGGCGGGT